>JAKAFH010000019.1 GCA_021818025.1 Actinomycetes bacterium
ATCCCCGGGCGGCTATTCGGCGCGACGGTGACGCGCACGCTCAATGCGGTGCCGGTGTCGTGGGTCACGACTGCGGTGGTGCCCGCGTGGCTGCGCACGCTCGGGCGACCGACGAGGCTGAGCCCGAGGATCTGCAGGGTGACGGTCTTGCCAGTCACGGCGTGGCCGACGACCTGGGTCGCCATCGTCGGCGGCGGGGTGACGGTCATGGTGAAGGCGAAGGTCCCCGAGTCGCCCTCGTTGTCAGCGACCGCGCCCGAGGCGCTGTAGGTGCCGGGCTTGAGGGTGCCGTTGGCAGTCAAGAACCCGCCCGCCGAGACGGTGATCGCCGGCTCACCGGCGCTCTGGGTGAAGGTGACCTTGCCGTTGGCCCCCGAGACGCTCAGCTGGTCGTAGTAGACGTTCGTCGCGAGGGTGTTCACCGTGGCCGCGGTCGGGGCGGACTGGGTGATCGTCGTCGGGGCGACGACGGTCAGGGTGAAGGTGAAGGTGCCCGTGTCGCCCTCGGCGTCGGCGGTCGTGCCCGCGACGCTGTAGGTCCCGGGTGCGAGCGCGCCGGTCGCCGCGACGAGCCCGGTCGGCGAGACCGCGAGGCCCGGCGTCGAGCTCGTCGCGCTGTAGGTGACCGCGCCGTTGGCCCCGGTCACACTCAGCTGGTCGTTGAAGGACGACGCCACCACGGTCGTCACCGTCGCTGTCGTCGGCGAGCCCTGGGTGATGGTGCCGACCGGGGTGACGAGCAGGTTGAAGAAGAAGGTCCCGGCGTCACCGCTCGCGTCGAGCGTCGTGCCACGGGTGACGTAGGAGCCGACGGCGAGGCCAGCGCTCGCGCTGACCAGGCCCGTCGGCGAGACGACGAGCGCGGGTGCGCCGGAGGTCTGGGTGAAGGTGACCGCCCCCGTCGCGCCGGTGACGCCCAGCTGGTCGCTGAAACCGGCGACGGCCGCGGTGGTGACGCTCTGGCGTACCGGCAGGCTCTCGGTGAGCGTGCCGACGGCGAGCCGGTAGAAGAAGGTCCCGCCGTCACCGCTCGCGTCACTCGTCGTGCCGCGCGCCACGTAGGTGCCGCGCGCGAGCTGGCCGCTCGTCATGACGAGCCCGGTCGGCGAGACCACAAGGGCAGGCCCGCCGCTCGTCTGGGCGTAGGTGACCGCGCCGCCGATCGGGGTGACGCTCAGCTGGTCGGTGAAGGTCGCCGAGCCCGCCACGGACGTGGCGTTGGTGGTGGGCGCCACCTGGGCGAGCTGCCCGACGCTAAGGGTGAAGCTGAAGGTGCCACTGCTGCCGTTGGTCGAAATCGTGCCCGAGGCCGTGTAGTTCCCACGCGCGAGCGCGCCGCTCGTCGTGACGAGCCCGGTCGGCGAGACCGAAAGGGCCGGCGAGCCGGTGCTCTGGACGAAGGCGACCGGTGACTGCTCACCGGGAACGCTGAGCTGGTCGGTGTAGGTCGCCGAGGCCGCCACCGTCACCGCGGCCGTGCTCGGGGTGCTGGTGAGCGAGCAGAGGTAGTCGCCGTCCAAGGCGTTGGACGAGTACTGGATCATCGCGGTGCGCCCGCCGGTGAAGGCCGTCGTCGCGCAGGCCGCCTGGGCGTCGGTGATCGACGCGTAGCCCGGCAGCCACGCGTCGTAGGCGGCGAAGGCCTTACCCGTCGTGCCGGCGATCTCGCCCCACTGGTAGGACGTGGAGTAGATGCCCACGGCGTGGATGCCCCGGCCGCTCAGGAAGGCGGCCTCGCCGAGGATCATCGCCTGGTCGTTGGCGAACTGCGCCGCGGTAGGCGTGGTGCCGGTGCCCAGGCTCTGCCAGGAGTTGCCCGTCTCGACGTCGAGCCACCAGGCGGCCGAGGTCGCCACCGTGCCCTGGGCACTCGCGCCCGCCTGGGTCTCGGCGCCGATCACGGCCTGCAGGGCGTTGCTGCCCGCGTTCCAGCCGAAGTCATAGGAGCAGCCCACCGAGTCGGCGCCAGTGCAGACCTCGGGGAAGGTCTGGGTCGTGGGCCAGGCCGTGTTGTTGGACGGGCCGGGGTTGGCCGTGTTCACGTAGAACTGGGGCGTGGCGGCCAGTGAGGACGTCGCCCACTGGATCTCGGTCGCCAGGCACGGGTTGGTCGTGTAGGGGCGGCCGTCGTTCACCCCGACGATGCCAAAGCCCATGCCCGTGGGCAGGGTGCCGCCGCACTGGGGGAAGCTGATGTCATAGCCCACCGACGCGGGACTCACCGCCGGGCTCGTGGTACTCGACGCGGCGATCGCGGGTGTCCCGGCGAGGCTCGTGAGCACGATGAGCGACGACAGGAACTTGGCCACTGGACGAATTGCCATAGTGGCAAAGCCTAAGCGATGGGTCTGCTCGTCCCGGGGCGGCCGTCGTCGAGGTTCGATGCCCCAGCGACGAGCCACCGGCCGCTCGGGTGTAGACCAATACCTGGTGGATCGGGCCACCACGCGAGGAGGTGCGCATGAGGACGCCACAGGTGGCCACGCTCGAGGGGCTGCCGAACCGCGTGACCGTCTACGAGGTCGGCGCGCGCGACGGGCTCCAGAACGAGTCGACCGTGCTCGACGTCGCGGTCAAGATCGAGTTCATCGAGCGGCTCGTCGCGAGCGGACTTCGGGCCGTCGAGCTCACGAGCTTCGTGCCGCCGTCGTGGATCCCCCAGCTCGCCGACGCCGAGGCGCTGCTCAAGGGACTCGGCGAGCTGGCGGGCCGCCACCCGGTCCTCGTGCCCAACCAGCGCGGCCTGGACCGCGCCCTCGAGGCCGGGGTGCGCGAGATCGCGATCTTCGCGAGCGCGACCGAGTCCTTCGCCCAGCGAAACCTGAACCGCTCCCGAGCCGAGTCCCTCGCGATCTTCGCCGACGTCGCCCAGCGAGCCGTCGCCTCGGGCATGGCGGTGCGCGGGTACGTCTCGATGTGCTTCGGGGACCCGTGGGAGGGCGACGTCGCGCTAGGAAGCGTCGCCGACGTGGTCGAGGCGCTCGTGGCGATGGGCTGTGGCGAGGTCTCCCTCGGCGACACCATCGGGGTCGCCACCCCGGGCCAAGTGGTCGCACTACTCGACGAGCTCGCCCGCCGAGGCATCGGCCCCGAGCGGCTCGCCGTGCACTTCCACGACACCTACGGCCAGGCCCTCGCGAACACGCTCTGTGCGCTCCAACAGGGCGTCACCACGGTCGACGCCTCGGCGGGCGGGCTCGGCGGCTGTCCCTACGCGGGCTCGGCCACCGGGAACCTCGCGACCGAGGACCTAGTGTGGCACCTGCAGGGACTGGGCATCGAGACGGGCGTCGACCTCGAGGCGCTGTGCCGCACGAGCCTGTGGATGGCCGGTCAGCTCGGCCGTCCAAGCCCGTCGCGCACCGTGTCCGCACTCGCCGCGAGCCTCGAGGGCCCCGTTGCCGAGGCCTGAGACCGGTCGAGGAATGGAGAGACGAGATGGCTGACTACGGACTGAGCCCGGAACTGGAGCACCTGCGCCAGACGGTCCGGGACTTCGCGACCACCGTGGTCGCCCCGGTCGCGCGACACCACGACGCGACGGCCACCTTCCCCTACGAGGTCGTGCGCCGCATGGGCGAGATGGGCCTCTTCGGCCTGCCGTTCCCCGAGGAGTACGGCGGGATGGGCGGGGACTACTTCGCGCTGTGCATCGCCATCGAGGAGTTGGCGCGCATCGACCAGAGCGTCGCGATCACCCTCGAGGCCGGGTGCTCGCTCGGCGCCATGCCGGTCTACCGCTTCGGCAACGAGGCCCAGAAGCAGTACTGGCTGCCCCGCCTCAGCTCGGGTCAGGCACTCGGCGCCTTCGGGCTGACCGAGCCCGGCGCGGGCAGCGACGCCGGCGGGACCCGCACAACCGCGCGGCTCGAGGACGGCCAGTGGGTCATCAACGGCTCCAAGGCCTTCATCACCAACTCGGGCACCGAGCTGACCAAGCTGGTGACCATCACCGCGGTGACCGACGTCGCCGCCGACGGACGCAAGGCCATTAGCTCGATCCTCGTCGAGGTCCCCACGCCGGGCTTCACCGTCGAGCCGGCCTACGACAAGGTTGGCTGGCACGCCTCGGACACCCACCCGCTCGCCTTTGACGACTTGCGCGTGCCCGAGGAGAACCTGCTCGGCGAGCGAGGCCGGGGCTACAGCAACTTCCTGCAGATCCTCGACGAGGGCCGCATCGCCATCGCCGCGCTCGCCGTGGGGGCCGCGCAAGGCTGCGTCGACGAGAGCATCGCCTACGCCAACGACCGCGAGGCCTTCGGCCACGCGATCGGGCGCAACCAGTCGATCGCCTTCAAGATCGCCGAGATGGAGGCGCGCGCCCACAGCGCGCGCTGCACCTACTACGACGCCGCGGCACGCATGCTCGCGGGCCGGCCCTTCAAGAAGGAGGCGGCGATCGCCAAGCTCGTCGCCAGCAACGCCGCGATGGACAACGCGCGCGACGCCACCCAGATCCACGGCGGCTACGGCTTCATGAACGAGTGCCCGGTCGCGCGCCACTATCGCGACTCGAAGATCCTCGAGATCGGCGAGGGCACGAGCGAGGTCCAAAAGCTCCTCATCGCCCGGATGCTCGGGGTCTAGCGCGGCTAGGCCGACGACTTGGCCAGACCCAGCAGCTCGACGGACTGGTTGCGCATCTCGATCTTGCGGACCTTGCCGGTGACGGTCATCGGGAACTCCGTCACGACGACGACGTACTTGGGGATCTTCTGGCGCGCGATCTTCTCGGCGCAGAACTCGCGCAGCACCTCGGCGTTCATCTCCGCGCCCTCGCGCGCGATCACCCAGGCCGCCACCTCCTCGCCGTAGTGGTCGTCGGGCACCCCGATGACCTGCACGTCGATGATGTCGGGGTGGGTGTAGAGGAACTCCTCGACCTCGCGCGGATAGACGTTCTCGCCGCCGCGGATGATGAGGTCCTTGATGCGCCCGCTGATGTCGAGGTAGCCGTCCTCGTCCATCGTGGCGAGGTCGCCGGTGCGCATCCAGCCGGCCTCGTCGATCGCCTCGGCCGTCTTCTCGGGGTTGTCCCAGTAGCCGAGCATCACCGAGTAGCCGCGCGTGCAGAACTCGCCCTTCACGCCCCGGGGCACCACGAGCCCGTCGGGGTCGACGATCTTCACCTCGACGTGGGGCATCACGCGCCCGACGGTGCTGACGCGCTTGACGACGGGGTCGTCGAAGGCCGTCTGGGTCGACACCGGCGAGGTCTCGGTCATGCCGTAGCAGATCGTCACCTCGGACATGTGCATGTCGTTGATGCACCGGCGCATCACCTCGGTCGGGCACGGCGAGCCGGCCATGATCCCGGTGCGCAGCGACGACAGGTCGTAGTCGGCGAAGTCGGCGAGGGCGAGCTCGGCGATGAACATCGTCGGCACGCCGAGCAGCGAGGTGCAGCGCTCGGAAGCGACCGCGCGCAGCGTGGCCGCGGGGTCGAAGGACGGCGCGGGGATCACAATGGTCGAGCCGTGGGTCACGCACGCGAGGTTGCCCATCACCATGCCGAAGCAGTGGTAGAAGGGCACCGGGATGCAGACCCGGTCCTGGTCGGTAAGCCGGCATCCCTCGCCCACGAAGAACGCGTTGTTCACGATGTTGTGGTGGGTGAGCGTCGCTCCCTTGGGCGAGCCCGTGGTGCCCGAGGTGTACTGGATGTTGATCGCGTCGTCAAAGGCGAGCTGCGCCTCGCGCCGCGCGAGCGCCGTGGCGTCGCTCCGAGCGCCGGTGAACGCGTCCCAGTCCGGCGTGCCGAAGTAGACGACGCGTTCGAGCGCGGGCAGCTCGGCGCGAACCGAGTCGACCATGGCGCGGTAGTCACTCGTCTTGAAGGTCGGCACCGCGAAGAGCATCCGCGAGCCGGACTGGTTGATCGCGTACTGCAGCTCGTGCGTTCGGTAGGCCGGGTTCACGTTGACGAGGATCACCCCGATCCGGGCCGTCGCGAACTGCACCAGCACCCACTCCCAGCGGTTGGGCGACCACACGGCGACGCGGTCGCCCTTGGCCATCCCGGCCGCGAGCAGGGATCGGGCGACGTCGTCGACGGCGACGTCCAGGGCCTCGTAGCTGTAGCGCACGCCCTCGCCCAGGTCGACGAGCGCCTCGTGGTCGGACCAGCGCGCCGCGCAGCGGCGCAGGTTCTCGCCGATCGTCTCGCCGAGCAGCGCGGTGAGCGAGGTCCCCGAGGCGTAGGACGCGCGGGCCATCGTCTCACCGTGGACCTCGTCGGCTGTCTGCTGCGTTGTCACACTCGCCTCCCCACCTCACCGGACCGGCCCGATGACTCAGCCCGTCGTCCCCGACGCGCGGCCAACGGCCGCGTCGCCAATGGTCGAGCACCATCTCGTTCGACCGACACCACCGGCATTACTAGCACGCCAGGCCGACGGGTCGCACTTGGTGACCGAAGACCCGGTCGTCGCGCGCGGCTCGGATAAGTTGGCCGCGTGAGCCTCGATGACAGCGCGCGGGCGATGCGGGTTCTCGCGACGGCGCGGCCGTGACCGGCGAGACCCGCGACCCGGTCCCGGGCGAGACTCGCCGCGGGCGCCTCTTCGCGAGCGCGCGCAGCGCCAGCGTGCCGCTCGCGACGATCCTCGCGACCGTCGGAGTCATCGTCGGGGTCTACGCCGTCGGCCAGCTGCTCTTTCACCTGAAGGGGATCCTGCTCACCCTCGTCGTCGGCAGCTTCATCGCGATGCTGCTGAACCCCATCGTGCACTGGCTGATGCGCCACGGCGTGCACCGGCGCGGCTACGCGGTGACCGTGGTCATGGTGGTGTCCCTCGCGGTCTTCAGCGGACTCGCCGTCGCCTTCGGCTACCCGCTCGTGAACGGCCTGACCAATCTCGCCAACGCCCTGCCGGGCTACATCCGTCAGGCCGAGGCCGGCCACGGCTGGCTCGGCCACCTGTTCCGCCAGTACCACGTCCAGCGCTGGATCGCCCACAACACCGACAAGCTCACGAACTTCGCCAAGGGCCTCTCGCGCCCGGTGCTCGCCCTCGGCCGCGGCGCGATCACGACGACCTTCATGCTCGTCACGATGTTCTTCTACATCGTGCTCGTGCTCGTCGAGGCGCCGAAGCTGCACACCGGCTTCATGGCCCTACTCTCGGAGCGCAACCGGCCCCGCGCCGAGCGCCTCGGCGCGGTGATCGCGCGCGCGTCGCTCGGCTACCTGCTCGGCGGCTTCCTCACCTCGGCACTCGGCGCGGTCGTGGTCTTCATCACCCTCGTCGCACTCGGCGTGCCCTACCCCCTGCTCTTCGCGCTCTGGGTCCTGCTCGTGGACTTCCTGCCCCAGATCGGCGGCGCGCTCGCGGGCTTCCCGACGGTGATCTTCGCCGCCATCTACTCCCCGACCGCCGGCGTCGTCACGCTGGTCGTCTTTCTCGCCTACACGCTCATCCAGAATCACGTGCTCAATCCCATCGTGATGGCCAAGACCGTGAACGTGAATCCACTGATGATCTTCCTGTCGATCATCGTGGGCGCCGAGATCGGCGCCTGGGTGGGTGGTCTCTTCGGCGGCTTCGTCGGGGTGGTGCTCGCGGTGCCCTTCGCCGCCGCGATCCACGCCACGGTCAAGGAGTTCTGGGAGTCGACCCACCCCAGCGCGTGAGGCCGCGCCGCTAGCGGGGCGTCTCGCTCCCTTTGTCGCGCGCGCGCAGTTGCAGCCACAGCACGAGGCGCGCCGTCGGGTCCTCGAGGTCCACGCCGAAGTGCTCGACGATCTTTCGCATGCGGTAGCGATGGGAGTTCGGATGCACGAAGCGCGCCGCGGCCGCGCGGCGAACGTCGCCGCCGTAGTCGAGGTGCGCGAGGAGCGTGGCCGCGTAGTCCGAGCCCGTCTGTGCGTCGTGGGCGAACAGCGCGCGAAGCGGCGCCACGAGGTTGGCGTCGCTGGCCACGCCGAGCTCGACGAGCTCCTCGAGAACAGTGACGTGGCGGTCCGCGTCGACGTCGAGCACCGCGTAGCGCCCCCGGCGCACCATCGCGCGCAGCGTGCGGTCCACGTCGGCGCGCGCCGCGGTGACCGCGTCCGGGCTCGCCACCTCGGCGAGCGCACACCCGAAGGGCACGCCGGCGAGCTGCTCGAGGACCTCGAGGGTGGACGCCGCGAACCGGCGGCGCTGTGGCGCTTCGACGCGTTCGGCCGGCAGTAGGACGTAGATCGCGTTGGCGACCCGCGCGCAAGACGCGTCGTGGCGCAGCGACTCGGCGCTCGCGGCCACGGCGTCGGTGAGGCGCAGGTCGTCGATCACGCCGTCGGCGCGGTTGAGCGGCCCGAAGGCGAGCAGTGTCGCGGGCAGCAGGCGGCGCAGGCCCTCGCTCACGTCGACCCCGTGGGGCGCGCGAACGCCCAGCTGGATGCTCAGCAACTCGGCGCGCCGATAGCGCGCCAGGTCACCGCGATGGGCGGCGCCGAGCAGGTGCAGGGCCACGCTCGGCATCGCGCGCTCGAGGACGACCCCGATCTCGTCGCGACGCGTGTCGTCCGCGTCGATCGCCCAGATCGAGCCGAGGAGGCGGCCGCTCGCGCGCACCGGCATCGCCACGCGCGCGAGGACGTCGTCGTAGGGCGCGAAGTAGACGGGCTCTTGGGAGCGCGCGATCGCCCGATACTCGGACTCGTAGGGATCGAGCCGGCGCACGCGCCGCCCCAGGATCGAGTCCTGGCGAACGGCGT
This sequence comes from Actinomycetes bacterium, assembly GCA_021818025.1. Classification (GTDB taxonomy): domain Bacteria; phylum Actinomycetota; class Acidimicrobiia; order Acidimicrobiales; family RAAP-2; genus RAAP-2. The sequence continues at coordinate 8,705 of JAKAFH010000019.1, forward strand.
CGATCGGGTGGCCCTCGACGCTCGAGTAGGCGAGCACGTGCCACCCGGGGTCCTCAATGGTCACCGCCGCGCCGACGCTAAGGGCGATCGCGTTCGCGATCGCGAAGAGGTCCCCGTGATCGATCGCGAGCGTGGCCTGTTCCTCGGGGTGGCTCGCGATGACACTGGCGACGAGCGAGTCCACGCTCGCCCACGACGCGTCATCGGCGACGACGAGCACGGCGATCGACGACCCCGCCACGGCGCCAGCCATCGTCGTGTCCGCGCCGCGGCGCTTGAGCGCGACCGCTGCATAGCCGAGCCGCGCCGCCACCTCGATCGTGGCGAGGACCTCGGGACTCGTCGCCTCGCCGCCCACGAGCAGCAGCACGCCGCCCGCGCTCGGCGTCAGCACATCGGCGCGATCCCAGATGACCGAGTCGCGCACGGTCGCCGCGGCGTCACCGGTTCCCTCAACCAATTCGAGCAGGTCCGGACCGACCGCCTCGAGCAGCGTCGCCAGGGTCATGTCGTCGCGCCGTGCCCGGCCCGTCGTCGCCACGGATTCATGCTACGGCTGGCCTAGGCGTCTCGCCGCAGGAGGTCCTCGTAGGTCTCGCGGCGAAGCACCAGGCGCGCGTCGCCGTTGCCCACGAACACGATCGGCGGTCGCAGTGCGCCGTTGTAGTTGTTCGCCATGGTCAAGCAGTACGCGCCGGTCGCGGCGACAACGAGCACGTCGCCCACCGCCGGCGCGCGCAACGCGACCGACTCGATGAGCTGGTCACCCGACTCGCAGTGCCGCCCGACCACCGTGAAGGGGTCGCCGCCGCCCACCCGATCGGCCATCGTCGCCTCGAAGCGCTGACCGTAGAGCGAGACCTCGAGGTTGTCGCCCATCCCGCCGTCCACGGCGACGAAGGTGCGCGTCGCGCCGCGCTTCACCGACACCACGCGATAGAGCGTGACCCCCGCCTCGGCGATCATCGATCGGCCGGGTTCGATCAGCAGGCGCGCGTGACCGGGTAGAAACCGCCGGGCCGCGTCGGTGATCGTGTCGAGGTATGACTCGATCGACGGCGGGTGGTCGTCGTAGGTGTAGCGGGCCCCGAGGCCGCCCCCGAGGTCATAGACGTCGAACTCGCCGAGGGCCGCGACGGCCTCGACCGCGCGCGCAAACGGCTCGACGTCGAGGATCTGCGAGCCGATGTGCGCGTGCAACCCGTCGAGGCGCAGCCGGTCGCTCCCGCGCAGGCGCGCGATGAGCTCGCGGGCCTCGGGGACCGCGAGCCCGAACTTCGAGTTCTGATGACCCGTCGCGATCGCGTCGTGCGTCGCCGTCGCGACGTCGGGGATCACGCGAATCAGCACCCCTTGCTCGGCAGTCACCAGTCGCTCCAGGCGCGCGACGTCGTCGAGGTTGTCGATCACGACCGTCCCGACGCCGGCCTCGAGGGCCATCGCGAGCTCCCGGTCGGTCTTGGCGTTGCCGTGCAGGACGAGTCGGGCGGGGTCCACGCCGCCCGCGAGGGCCATCACGAGCTCGCCGCCGCCCGCCACGTCGACCCCGAGGCCCTCCTCGCCCATGAGGCGGTAGATGCCAGTGCAGGGCAGGGACTTGGAGGCCCACACGACCTGGGAGTTGGCCCAGCGCGCGCCGAGCCCCTCGGCGTATCGCCGCGCCCGCGCCCGCAGGGCCGGCTCGTCGATGACGAGGGCCGGAGTCCCGAACTCGTCGGCGAGTTCGCTGGCGAGCCGACCGCCGATCACGAGGCGTCCGTCCTCGAGGTGGGTCCCGGGCGGCATGAGGCTCACGATCGCCGGATCCAACCGAACGTGGCTCGCATCGATCGTCATGGTTGCTCTCCCTCAACGTCCCTCGGGCCGACGTTACCCCGGGCGCTGCCATGGAATCTCGTAGGAATGAACAAGACGAGCTCGGTAGGTTTGTCGAACTCGACAATGATTCGCGGTCTGATGGTCGCCAGACTGGCGACCGTGCGCCGACGCGGCGCGAGACAGGGGGAACGGCATGACAGGGAATTCACGGGTGCGCCAGCGCCTCGGCGCGATCGGCGTCGTCGCGATGCTCGCGACGTCGGGCTTGGTCGTCGGCGGCGCGGCGGGTGCGGCCTCGACGACGGGCGCCTACAACGCGGCCGCCGCCCGGCTCGTGCCGGCGGCGCTGCGTCACACCACCATCCAGATCGCCACCGACGCGACCTACGCGCCCGACGAGTTCATGCGCGGCACGACGATGGTGGGCTTTGACATCGACCTCATGAACGCGATCGCCAAGACCCTCGGCATCCACGTCCACACCAACAACGTGACCTTCGACAACATCATCGCCGGCATCGACTCGAACCACTACCAGATCGGCAACTCGTCCTTCACGGACAACAAGGCCCGCGAGAAGCAAGTCAACTTCATCGACTACTTCCAAGAGGGCGAGGGCGTCTACACCAAGGCATCCTCGAGAGTCGCCTTCCACGGCATGGCGAGCTTCTGTGGCCTCAAGGTGGCAGTCGAGACCGGCACCGTCGAGCAGTCCAACGTCGAGGCGCTCGCCAAGACCTGCCCGAAGGCCAAGCCCGTCACCGTCATGGCGTTCCCGACTCAGACCGAGGCCAACATCGCGATCTCTTCGGGCCAGGCCGCCGTCGGCTTCGTCGACGCCCAGGTCGGCGCCTACATCGTGGCGACCTCCAAGGGCGCGTTCAAGACGGTCGGCAGCGCGGTGAACGTGACCCCGACCGGGATCGCCACGGCCAAGACCGCGACCGGACACGCCCTCGCCACGGCGATCCAGGCCGCGATCCGCGTGCTCATCGCCAACGGCACCTACCACGCGATCCTCGCCCACTGGGGCGTCACCGCCTTCGCCGTGCCCGCTAGCAAGGTCGTCCTCAACGGCGCCGTCGGCTGAACGGTCCGGCTCGCCTCGCTCGCCTAGACCGAGGTGAGCAGGATGCTCGTCTCACTGGCCTCGACCGCGTTGATCGCGCGGATCGCGCTGAGCACGCGGTCGAGGTCAGGTAGGGACTCGACCGCGATCTCGGCCAGCAGGTCCCACGCCCCGTTGGTCGTGTGCACCGCGCGGACCTCGGGCATGCCCCGCAGCTGTCGCACGACCGAGCCCGTCGACTCACCGACGATACGGATCGCCATCATCGCGCGCACGACCTCGGCGTCGGCGTCCTCGCGCAGGCGCACCGTGAAGCCGGCGATCACGCCCTCGTTGGTGAGCCGGTCGAGGCGGTGCTGGACCGTGCCCCTCGAGACCCCCATCACCGTGGCCAATCGCGCGATGGGCGCGCGACCGTCACTGCGCAGCAGCGCGAGCAGCTGTCGATCGAGGGCATCGAGGTCGGTCATCGAACAAAGTGTATGACGCTAGTGACGAATTTGCCCATAATCACGTCGTAAATTGCGCGAATTGAGCATTGTGCGAGCCAGCGTGCGACTTTTATGCTGGGTAGCGTCGTCGTCGCACGATGTCACCGAGGAGGCGCAACGATGAGCCGACCCGCCCGAACGCCGCACCACGCGCGCCGCCCGGGCCCCGCTCGGCCAGTCGCGTCGCACCGGCGAACCCCACGAGCCGAGGTCACCCCATGAACGTCAACTTCCCCGTCCTGCTCGTCGGCGACCCCGCTCGGGCCAGCCAGCTCGGCTCGTCCGCCGACGGCCTCGCCGTCGCGATCGAGCGCACAGGCATGACCGTGCTGCACCGCAGCAGCGCCATTGACGCGGCAACCCTCGCGGACCTGTCGAGTCGCGTCGCCGCCTTCGTCTACTGCGCGACCGAGGACGAGACCGACGAACTCGACCAGGCCCGCGCGGTCGAGTTCGTCGAGGTCGTGCGCGCGAAGAACGCGACCGTGCCCATCTACCTCTTCGCCGAGCGGATCACCGCGACCTCGATCCCCCTCGCGGCCCTAAAGGACGTGAACGGCTTCGTGAACACCGTCGAGGAGACCGACGACTACGTGGCGCGCGGCATCGCCCACGCGGCGCGGACCTACCTCGACGCGATCGCCCCGCCGTTCTTCGCCGCGTTGACCGAGTACGTCGAGTCCGGCGCGAACTCCTGGCACGCCCCGGGCCACTCGGGTGGCGCGGCCTTCTTGAAGAGTCCGGTGGGCACGATGTTCCACCAGTTCTTCGGCGAGAACATGCTGCGCGCCGACGTCTGCAACGCCGTCGAGGACCTCGGCCAGCTCCTGGATCACACCGGTCCGGTCTTTGACGCCGAGCGCAACGCGGCGAGGATCTTCTCGGCGGACCACCTGTACTTCGTGACCAACGGGACCTCGACGTCGAACAAGATCGTCTGGAACGCGATGGTGAGCCCGGGCGACGTCGTGGTCGTGGACCGCAACTGCCACAAGTCGGTGCTGCACGCGATCATCCTCACCGGGGCGATCCCGATCTTCCTCACCCCGACGCGCAACCAGGCCGGGATCATCGGCCCGATCCCGCGCCGCGAGTTCACGATGGCGAGCATCCGCGAGAAGATCGAGGCCAGCCCCTTTGTCACCGACAAGTCGGTGACCCCGCGCATGCTCGCCCTGACCCAGAGCACCTACGACGGGATCATCTACAACGTCGACGCGATCAAGGAGCTGCTCGACGGCGAGATCGACGTGCTGCACTTCGACGAGGCGTGGCTGCCCCACGCGACCTTCCACGACTTCTACCGGGGCATGCACGCCATCGGGCGCGACCGCGCGCGCTGTGGGTCTTCGCTGGTCTTTGCGACCCAGTCCACCCACAAGCTGCTCGCCGGGCTCTCCCAGGCCTCCCAGATCCTCGTCCAGGAGTCCGAGGCCGAGCACCTCGACCAGCAGATCTTCAACGAGGCCTTCCTCATGCACACCTCGACCTCGCCCCAGTACGCGATCATCGCGTCCTGTGACGTGGCCGCGTCGATGATGGACCGACCGAGCGGCACGGCCCTCGTGGAAGAGGCCCTCACCGAGGCCCTCGAGTTCCGCCGCGCGATCATCCACATCGGCGAGGAGCTGGGCGAGAGCTGGTGGTACTCGGTGTGGGGACCCGACACACCGCTACGCCAAGGGATCGGCGAGCGGCCCGACTGGGAGATCGAGCCCGACGTCGACTGGCACGGCTTTTCTGACGTGCAGTCGGGCTTCACTATGCTCGACCCCTTAAAGGTCACGGTGATGACCCCGGGACTCGACCTCACGGGCAGCTTCGCCGAGCGCGGCGTGCCCGCGGCGGTGCTGACCCGCTATCTCGCCGAGCACGGGGTGATCGTCGAGAAGACCGGGCTCTACTCGTTCCTCGCGCTCTTCACCATCGGCGCGACGCGGGGCCGCTGGAACACGCTGATAACCCAACTGCGACGCTTCAAGGACGCCTACGACCGCAACCTGCCCGTCGAGCAGGTCATGAGCCGCTTCGCCGGTGCGCGCTACGCGGGCGTCGGACTGGCCGACCTCTGCCAGGGCATCCACGAGTTCTACCGGGCCCACGACGTCGCGCGGCTCACGACCGACGCCTACACCGCGCCGGTCACGGCGGCGATGCTGCCGAGCGACGCCTGGGCCGCGATGACGCGCCGCCAGGTCGAGGCCGTGCCCGTCGAGCACCTCGTGGGCCGCGCGACCGCGGTGCTGCTCACGCCCTACCCACCGGGCATCCCGCTGCTCGTGCCCGGTGAGCGGTTCAACGCGCGCATCGTCGACTACCTGCGCTTCGCCGAGGCCTTCAACCGGGTCTACCCCGGCCTCGAGACGCTGATCCACGGCGCCGAGACCCTCGGCGCGGGCGAGGCGGCCTCGCTCTTCGTGCACTGCCTGGTCGAGTAGCCCCACGGACCCGGGGGCGAGCCGTCGGTAGGCTTCCGGCCATGGGTGATCCGTTCCGGCGCGTCAGGACAGCCCTCGGGGCGCTCGCCCTCGTGCTCGTGCTCGGGGTCCTCGGCTTCCTCGCCCTCGGGTACTCGGCACTGGACGCGGCCTTCATGACGGTCTCGACGGTGACGACCCTCGGGTTCGCCACGCCCCACCCGCTCGGGGCCGGTGACAAGGTCTTTGCCATCTTCTTGATGCTCGTTGGCGTGGGCACCGCGCTCTACGCCTTCTCGGTGGTGCTCGAGCTGTTCGTCGACGGCCACCTGCGCAGTCGAGTGAGGAGGAACAAGGTGGAACGCACGATCGCGCGCATGGACCAGCACGTCATCGTCTGCGGCTGGGGCCGCGTCGGCAGCGAGGTCGCACGGTTCCTCGCCAACGCCGGTCGCGACGTGGTCGTGGTCGACCGCGACCCCGAGCGCCTGGCCGAGCTCGACTACCCCACCGTGGTCGGAGACGTGTCCGACGACGAGGTGCTGGTACGCGCGGGCATCGAGCGTGCGGCGACCGTGGTCGCCGCGCTCGACACCGACGCCGACAACCTCTACGTCACGGTCGCGGCGAAGTCGCTGCGCGCCGACATCCAGATCATCGCGCGGGCCCGCAGCCAGTCCTCGGAGCTGAAGCTCCAGCGCGCCGGGGCCGACCGGGTCGTCAATCCCCAGCAGCTCGGCGGCGACCGCATGGCCTCCTTCGTGATCCAGCCCCACGTCGTGGACTTCGTCGACGTGGTGATGCACGACGGCAGCCTGCAGTTCCGTCTCAGCGAGTCGGTCATCGCCCCCGACTCGGCACTCGCCGGCGAGACCCTGCGCTCGGCCCGCTTGCACGACCACACCGGCGTGCTCGTGCTCGCCATCCGCCGGCCCGACGGCAGCTTCATCACCAATCCGCCGCCCGAGGCGACCATGGACGCCGGCGACGTGCTGATCGGCGTGGGCACCGAGTCCCAGCTCGCCGCCCTCGCCACGTTCTCGGCGAACCACTAGGGCCGACGAGCTGTCCGGTGCGCGGTGGCGAGGCGACCTAGAGTCGACTCGCACCGCTTGTTCACTCGACGAGGAGGGATCATGGCCCAGTTAGAGGTCGACGGCACCGATCTGGTACTGCGACTCAGCACCGGCGAGAAGGTCGAAGGGATGCACGGCGACCTGCACGCGCCACTGACCTCGGTGACCGGCGTCGAGGTGCTCGACGACGCGCACCGCGCCGCTGACATCGTGGGCATCCGCGCGGGCACGCGCATCCCGCGGGTGATCGAGGTCGCCTCGGTGCACGGGGTCAACAAGACCATCTACGCCGCGGTGCACCACGACACGCCCCGGGGCGTGCGCGTCTCGCTGGCCGGCCAGTCCTACGACGAGTGGATCGTCGGGTGCGCGGACCCCGAGGCCGTCGCGGCGAGCATCCCGCGACCGAGCTGAGTCGGCTGTCTCGACCGAGGGAACCCGGGGCCCGAGACGCACCGGCGCCCTGGCTCCAACGAGACCAGGGCGCCGATTCGATGTGCCGCGAGGCGGCTCGCGATGCTGACTAGGCGATGTAGAAGGTCTTCACGTTCGTGAACTCGCGGATGCCCTGGGCCGACAGCTCGCGCCCGTAGCCGGAGCGCTTGATGCCGCCGAAGGGCAGCTCGGGCGTCGAGGCGACGATCTGGTTCGCGAAGACCATCCCGGCCTCGACGCCGGCGATGGCCTGCTCGATCTCGCGCGGGTCGGTCGCCCAGATCGAGCCGCCGAGGCCCCAGGGGGACGAGTTGGCGACCTCGATCGCCTCGGCCAGGTCCTTCACGACCTCGACGACGGCGACCGGTCCGAAGAGCTCCTCGCTGCCCGCGCGCGAGTCGCGCGGCACGTCGGTGAGGACCGTCGGCGGGTAGTAGAAGCCGCGGCCCTCGGGGATCACGCCGCCGGTGCGCAGCACCGCGCCCTTGGCGAGCGAGTCCTGGACCTGGGCGTGCAGCAGCTCGCGCTGCTCGGCGTTCACCATCGGACCCACGACCGTCGCGGGGTCCATCGGGTCACCGACCACGACCTCGCTCATGGCCTTGGTGAAGGCCTCGATGAACTCCTCGGCGCGCTCCTGCACCACGATGAAGCGCTTGGCCGCGATGCAGCTCTGCCCGTTGTTCTGGACCCGTCCGGTCACGGCCATCGGCACGGTGCGCGCCATGTCGGCCGAGCTCGCGACGATGAAGGCGTCCGAGCCGCCGAGCTCCATCACGCACTTCTTCAGGTACGCGCCGGCCTGGGCGCCCACGATCTTGCCGGCGATCTCTGAGCCGGTGAGGGTCACCGCGGCGACGCGGTCGTCGGCGATCATGTCGGCGAGGGCCTGGTGGCCGAGGAAGAGGTTCGTGAAGACACCCGCCGGGAAGCCCGCGCGCCTGAACAGGCTCTCGAGGTACACGGCCGAGCCCGGCACGTTGTGAGCGTGCTTCAAGATGCCCACGTTGCCCGCCATCATGGCCGGCGCGATGAAGCGCACGGCCTGCCAGAGCGCGAAGTTCCAGGGCATCACGGCGAGCACCGTGCCGAGGGGCTCGTAGCGGATGCCGCTGCGCGTGGCGGGCGAGGCGATGATCTCCTCGGCGAGCAGCGACTCGGCGTGCTCGGCGTAGTAGCGCATCGTGGTCGCGCACTTCAGCACCTCGCCCTTGGCCGAGGCGAAGGTCTTGCCCATCTCGGCGGTCAGCATCGCCGCGGCGCTGTCGAGCTCGTCCTCGAGGAGCTGGGCGGCGCGCACCATCAGCTCGCCGCGGTCCTTGAACGGCGTGTTGCGCCAGCTCTTGAACGCGCTGACCGAGAGGGCGAGGGCCGCCTCGATCTGCTCGGGGGTGTGCGCCTCGTACGAGGCGATGACCTCCTCGGTGGCCGGATTGATCGCGGTGAACGACATTGTTCTTCCCTTCTTGACGAGTGCCGTCCACTGCGACGGCTACCCCATTTCTACCGCCAATTCGAACTGAGCAAATCGGGCCGCGGTCCGTGGCGGTGACCGGCCGGTAACTAGATTGTCGGGCAACGCCTTCGAAGGAGACCGGTGACCCCCGACCCGACGACCAGCGCGCTCGCGATCGCCTCGGACTGGCTCGAGCGCCTCGACCTCAGCGCCCTCGTCGCCGCGGCACTTCACGGCGAGACGGCCGAGCACGTCGACCTCGTCGCCCTGGGCAAGGCGGCGGGCGAGCTGTGCGACGCCGCCCAGGGCGTCCTCGGCGCGCGCGTGGCGCGCCGGCTGATCATCGCCGACGCGAGCGGTGCGGCGCTGCGGCCCGGGGGCGACGTCGTCGTCGGCGAGCACCCGGTGCCCGGCGCGGGCAGCCTCGCCGCGGGACGGCGCCTGGTCGACTTCCTCGGCCACGGATCCGCCGCCGAGCTCACCGTCTTTCTCGTCTCGGGTGGCGCCTCGAGCCTGTGCTCGTGGCCCGCGGACCCGCTCGGCCTCGACGGGCTCGCCGAGCTCTGGCGCGCGGCGCTGGGTGCCGGCGTCGACATCACCACCCTCAACCAGCTGCGCGCGGCGACCTCGATGATCGCCGGGGGCGGCGTGCTGCGCCACGTCACGACGGCGCGCTCGCGCTCGCTCATCATGGTCGACAACGTCGTCTCGGGCGCCCCGTGGGTCGCCTCCGGGCTCACCTACGAGTACGACCCCTCAGCAGACGAGCTGACCGAGCTCTTGGGTCGCGTGCGCGCCGACGGCCCACTCGCCGCTCGCGCGGGCGCCGCGGCGGCCGCCCGGCGCTCGGTCATGGACCGGCCGGTGACGACCGTGCACGACAACGTCATAGTCGCGGACCCGGCGCTCCTGCTCGAGCGCGCGATCGCGAGCGCCGCCGAGCTCGGCTACGAGGTGCACGCCCTCGGCGAAGCGGTCCAGGGCGACGTCGAGGAGGTCGCGCAGCGCTTCGCCGCCGAGCTCGGCGACCTCGCGACGCGGCCGGGGCGCCACTGCGTGCTCGGCGTCGGCGAGGTCACCGTCCACGTGCGGGGCTCGGGTGTCGGGGGGCGATGCCAAGAGCTCGCCTGGACGATGGCGACGGTGCTCGAGGCGCTCGGGTGCCGCGCGAGCTTCGTCGCGCGCTCCTCGGACGGCCGCGACTACGTCGAGGGCGTGGCCGGTGGCTGGGTCGACGAGACGACCCGCGCGCGGGCCCGAAACGCCGGACTCGACTGGGCCGCGATCAAGCACGACAACGACGCCAACCGCGGGCTGGGCACCCTGGGCCAGCTGATCGCGGGCGGGCACACCGGCTGGAACCTCTGTGATCTCTACGTCGCGGTGCTCGAGCCCGGCGGGTCGTCGATCGTCGCCTCGCTGTAGAGCCCGCCGATCCGGTCCCAGGGCTCGGGCTCGTCGCTGACCGCGTCGGCGTAGTCCTCGGCGTCGTCTCGTGCCACGTAGCCGATCGCCGCGGCCTCGGCGAGCGAGGCGATGCGCCGGGTGTTCGCCGAGACGCCCCACACGACGCGAAACCCGGGGGACGGCGTCGTGAGGGCCGCCTCGAAGAGCCGCGTGCAGTCGCCCGGGGACAGCCAGTTCCACAGCGTGCGCTGGTCGGTCGGCACGGTTCGATACGAGCCGATCCGTACACAGATCACGTCGAGGCCGTAGCGATCGTGATACAGGCTCGCGAGCGCCTCGCTGGCGACCTTGGAGACGCCGTAGTAGCTGTCGGGGCGCGGGAAGAGGTAGTCGGGCACGGTTGAGCCCGGGGTGTTCGGGTGAAAGCCGACCGCGTGGTGGCTGCTCGCGTAGACGACCCGACCAACGCCGCCCAGGCGCGCGGCCTCGAGTACCTGACGGGTCCCCTCGATGTTGAGCGCGAGGTAGTCGGCAAAGGAGTACCCCGACGTCGAGAGCCCGCCGAGGTGGATCACCGCGTCGACCCCCGCGCAGGCAGCGCGCATCGCGCCGGCGTCGGTAAAGGAGGCGTGCAGGATCGTGGCGTCCTCGCCGTCCTCGAGACCCGCCTGCTCGACGACGTCGAGCAACACCAGGTGACGCCCCCCGCGGCGCAGCGTGGTGCGCAGGTGCCGGCCGATCTCGCCGGCCGACCCAGTGATGAGCACGGTCTGTGTCACGACTTGTCTCGGTCGTGCACGGCCTCGATGAGCCGGCGCGCGACCTCGAGCCCGTCCGCTGACAGCAGGCCGAGGTGATAGAGGTGCCACTCGTCGACCCCGGCACTGGCGTACTGGGCGACGCGCGCCCCGATCGCCGCGTCGTCCCAGCCCCGGTCGAGGCGCAGGTAGGCCCCGAGGTGCGCGCCCTCGCCCATCAGTCGCGCGAGGCCGGCGATCTCGCTCGCCGCGCTCGACTCGTGCCAGGCGTTGGCGACGACGGCGCCCACTCGGCCAAGGACCGCGGCCCCGACCTCGGGGAACGAGCCCGTCGCCCCGGGGGTCGCCGAGCCGTGGATGGTGACCGTGACCGTCGGGGCCAGGGCGTCGAGCACCGCGAGCTGCAGGTCGGCCGCGAGCTCGGCTCGGGTGTCGCGAACGGCCCGGGCGACGTCCTCGCCGAGCGCCTCGCCAACCGACGGCACCGCACTCGCGAAGGCGCCACGCACGTCGCGCGCGAGCTCGTCAGCGTCGAGGCCACGGGCGGCAAAGCGCGTGGCGCAGCTCGCGCAGAAGCAGATCGAGAGCAGGTCGACGGCGACCCCGGCGAGGTTCGCGAACTCGACCTTGTCGTGCACCCCGCCGTGGGCGAGCCCCATCGGCCCGCACGCCTCGAGCACGACCCGGTCGACCTCACTCGTCGCCACCACCTCGGTGACGAGCGTGGCGGCGTACTCGCGCACCTCGGGCGAGCTCGGGCAGAGGGCGTAGGAGTAGGGGTCGCCAAAGGCGTTGCGCACCACGAGGTCGGGGTTGGCGCGGCCGAGCTCGTCGTGGTGGGTCACCACGATCCACGCGGCCGTGTCCAGTCCCGCGGCGTCGAGCGCGCTGCGCGCCTCGCCAAAGGCCGCCACGCCGCCCGGCGCACCCGGACCCGAGGGCGCGAGTCGGCGGCCGCGCCACGCCTCGGGCCGCAGGGGCAGGTAGACCGCCGAGACCGGCACCTCGACGACGCGTCTCGTCGGGTGCAGCGGGCTCACCGTGCGACTGGCGTGATAGGTCGCGGCGAGCACGACCGTGTCACAGCCGAGCTCGGCGGCGCGGGTCGCCGCCGCGGGGTCGCCGGAAAAGTCCCAGGGGTAGGCGTAGCCGAGGATCACCAGCGCGGCACGCTCGGGTCGTAGGCGGGCTCGATCGACTGGCGGTAGCGCGAGTCGTTGCGCTCGCGCAGCCCGCAGGCCAGGTACTGCTCGTGCAGGCGCGCCAGCGCGTCGCGGTCGAGCTCCACGCCGAGTCCCGGTCCCGTCGGCACCTCAACGGCGCCGTCGACGAAGCTGAGCACGCCGGGCACGATCACGTCCTCATCCTTCCAGGGCCAGTGCGTGTCGAGCGCGTAGGTCAGGTTCGGCACGGCGCTCGCGAGGTGGGTCATCGCCGCGAGGCTGATCCCGAGGTGCGAGTTCGAGTGCATCGACAGGCCCAGGTCGAAGGTCGAGCAGATGCGCGCGAGCGACTGGGACTCGCGCAGCCCGCCCCAGTAGTGGTGGTCCGAGAGGATGACCCCGACGGCGCGATCGCGCACCGCCTCGGCGATGTCCTCGAAGCCGACCACGCACATGTTGGTCGCGAGCGGCATCGGCACCTCGCGCGCCACGGCGGCCATGCCCGCGATGCCGGGCGTGGGGTCCTCGAGGTACTCGAGCACCCCCTCGAGCTCGCGCCCGACGGCGATGGCGGTCGGCACGGTCCAGGCCGCGTTCGGGTCCAGGCGAAGCGGCAGCTCGGGGAAGGCCTCGCGCAGCGCGCGGATCGCCTCGATCTCCTCGTGGGGATCGAAGACCCCGCCCTTCAGCTTGATCGCGGAGAACCCGTAGCTCGCCACCATCGTTCGCGCCTGGGCAACGATGCCCGCGGGGTCGAGCGCCTCGCCGTAACGGTCCGGCGCCGCGCCCGGGTGGCCGGCCCACTTGTAGAAGAGGTAGGCCGAGTACGGCACGCGGCTGCGCACCACCCCGCCGAGCAGGTCCGACACCGGGCGGCCGAGCAGCTTGCCCTGGGCGTCCAGGCACGCCACCTCGAAACTCGAAAAGACCCGCAGCGCGGTGCCGGTCGCGGTGATCTGGCCGGTCAGTCCGTGCCGGTCGGCGCCGACCGAGCCCGAGAGGCTCGCCACGCACCGGCGCGCGATCGCGGCCGTGTCAAAGACGTCGACGCCGGCGAGCCGCTCGGCGACGCGCACGAGGCGCTCGAGGTGGCCCTGGTCGCCGTAGGTCTCGCCGAGCCCGACGACGCCGTCCTCGGTCGTCATCTCCAGCACCGCGCGGATCGCGAAGGGCTCGTGCACCCCGACGGCGTTGAGCAGTGGCGGATCGGCGAAGGCGACCGGGGTGATGCGGATCGACGCGATACGGCTCGTCGTCATTGGCCACCTCCTCCGGGCCCCGAGCACGCCCGACCATCGAGGTTAACCTTGAAACGCACCGCCGCGTCCTACGCCCCCGGCGCCCACGAAAGGATGCCATGGCCACCTTCATCGATCGAGTGCGCAGAGCCGAGGCGACCCGGGGCACCTTCCTCAACCTCGGCTCTGCGCTCGTCGCCGAGGTCTGTGCACTCGCCGGATTCGACTGGCTGCTCGTGGACCTCGAGCACGGCGCGGGCGGCGAGGACGCCCTCGTCGGCCAGATCCTCGCCGGCGCGGCCCACGGGGTCCCGGTCGTCGCGCGCGTCGAGTCGAGCGAGCGGATCCGCGTCGGCCACGTGCTCGACCTGGGCGCACACGGGGTGATGTTCCCGCGCCTGGACACCCCCGAGGAGGTCGGCAACGCGCTTCGTCACCTCTGGTACCCGCCGCGCGGGGACCGCGGCGTCGCGGGCTACAACCGGGCCCGCGCCTTCGGCGCCGACGCGCGCAGCGCCGACGAGGTGAATGACGCGATCCTCGGCATCGTCCAGATCGAGTCGGCGACCGCGCTCGCACACGTCGAGGCGATCGCCGCGACTGATGGCGTCGACGTGCTCTTCGTCGGCCCGGCCGACCTCTCGGCGTCACTGGGCGTGCCCGGCCAGCTCGACGCGGCCCCGTTTCGCGCCGCGCTCGAGCGCGTCGCACAGGCGGCGAGCAGCGCCAACAAGGCGGCGGGCATCCTCACGGGCGACCCCGCCGCCACCGCCTGGTACCACGAGCACGGCTTCTCGTTCGTGTCGGTCGCCTCGGACTCGGCGCTGCTGCGATCGGCCGCGCTGCAGGCCGCCAACCCCGAAGCAAAGGAGCTCCCATGACCATCTCACCCGCAACGACCGAGCGGATCGGCTTCGCCGGACTCGGCACGATGGGCGCGCACATGGCCGCGAACCTGGCCAGGGCCGGCTTTGCCCTCACCGTCTGGAACCGCACGGCTGGCCGCGCCGATGACCTCGTCGAGCTGGGCGCGACCGAGGTGGCCACGGCGGCCGCACTCGGCGCGGCCGCTGACATCGTGGTGACCTGTCTCACCGACTCGCCCCAGGTCGAGGCGGTGCTCTTTGGCGAGGACGGCCTCGCCCAGGGGCTCGCCCCGGGCTCGCTCGTGATCGACTGCTCGACCATCAGTCCGACCAAGGTCACCGAGTTCGCCGCGCGCCTCGGCGAGCGCGGCGTCTCGCTCATCGACGCGCCGGTGACCGGCGGCTCGGAGGGCGCGCGACTGGCGACCCTGTCGATCCTCGTCGGCGGCGAGCCAAGCGACGTGGCGCGCGCGCAGGGCGTGCTGGCGGCGATGGGCCGCTCGATCACTCACCTCGGTGCGGTCGGCGCGGGCCAGTGGGCCAAAGCCATCAACCAGGTCATCCTCGCGGGCACGTACCTCGGCGTCGCCGAAGGCGTCGTGCTCGCCTTGAAGGCGGGCCTGGACGCGCAACAGGTGATCGACGCGCTGGCCGGTGGGGCCGCGGGCTCGTGGGTTCTCGCCAACCGGGCCGGACGGATGATCGAGGACGACTACCCGCTCGGCTTCAAGATCGAGTTGCACCGCAAGGACCTCGGCATCGGCCTCGAGCTCGCCAAGTCCGTCGGCGCCGTCCTACCCGTGGCCGCGCTCGCGGCGACCTTCGAGGACGGCGTCATCGCCGAGGGTCACGGGTCCGACGACAACGCCGCGCTCGCGCGTCCCATTCGGCGGCTCTCCGGGCTCTAACGGTTCGCCCGCGGCCCACGCGTCGATCCATTCGCGCCACGCGAGCCCCTCGGTGCTCGTCCCGGCCCGGTGCCGGGCCGCACGCGCGGCCGACAGGCTGCGCGCGAGCGCACCGAGGCCGCTCGGCAGACTCGCCGCGATCCGGTCGCGCACCCAGGCCGCGAGCGCCGGTGACGCGCCCGCGGTCGACACCGAGACGACGACGTCGCCGTCGCGGTGCAGGGCGGTGAAGTAGAACGAGCAGCGCGCCGGGTCGTCCACGACATTGAGCAGCTGGCCGCGCGCGCTCGACTCGGCGACGATCGCGTCGTCGACCTCGGGATCGCCCGTCGCGGCGACGACGAGGAACGCCCCCTCGAGGTCGCCTGGGCGGTAGCGACGAACAAGTAGCGAGGCCACCCCGCTCGGCAAGGGTGTGCGCACCTCCTCGGCGATCACCGTGACGACGGCACCCACCTCGAGGAGTTGGGCGACCTTGCGCGCGCCGACCGCGCCGGCCCCGATCACGGTCACCGGGCGACCGGCTAGGTCGAGGGCAACCGGGAGCATCACGGCTCGAGGCCGCCCCCGGCGAGGTCGAGGGCGGCCACCTCGCCGATCACGATGATCGCGGGCGAGTCGACGCGCAGCGCCCCGAGCTCTTCGATCGTGGCGCGCGAGACGCGCTGCTCGGGGGTGCTGGCGCGCTCGACCACGGCGACCGGCGTCGACGGGTCGAGGCCTCCCTCTATCAGCTCGCGTGCGATCGCCGCGCGGCGCGCGACCCCCATGAGGATCACGAGCGTCAGCCCGGCCGCCACTAAGCGACTGAGTTCGGGGTCGCGCGCACAGCCCCTCGCGCTCACCACGACGACCCCGCAGGCGGCGCCCCGGTGCGTGACGGGGATGCCTGCGGCGAGCGGCGCGGCGAAGGCCGACGTGATGCCCGGCACGACCTCACACGCGACGCCGGCGGCACCGAGCACGGCCAACTCCTCGCCGCCGCGGCCGAAGACGAAGGGGTCCCCACCCTTCAGGCGGACGACGGCCCGTCCGGTGCGGCCGTGGCGGACGAGCAGCTCGTTGATCGCGTCCTGGTTGTCGGGGCCGCCCGGCACCTTGCCGACGTCATAGACCGCCGCGGTTGCGGGCACGAGGGCGAGGATGTCCTCGCCAACGAGGCGGTCGTGCACGACGACGTCGGCGCGCTCGATGAGCCGAAGCGCGCGCACCGTCAGGAGGTCGAGCGCCCCGGGACCCGCGCCGACGAGGTAGACGGTCACGGCGCGCCGACCCGGTCGACGAAGTCGCCGAAGGTCTCGCCCTCGCGACCCTCGTCGCGCCAGCGCTCGAGGTGCGGGCGCAGGACCTCGCCCACGGCGTCGAGCTTCACCTTCTCGGCCACGACCCGCGCGAGGCGGTCCCCGCGCGGGCCGCCGCCGAGGTACACGTCATAGGTGCTCTTGGTGCGCCCGACTACGCCGACCTCGGCGACCGCGGGACGCGCACACCCGTTGGGACAGCCGGTCATGCGCAGCTGGAGCTTTCGCGCGCCGCCCAGTCGATCGACCTCGCCCTGGACGGTCGCAACGACCGAGGGCAGCACCCGCTCGGCCTCGGCGAGGGCCTGGCCGCAGGTCGGCAGCGCCGGGCAGGCGAGCGCCGAGCGCTCGACGCGTCCGAGCTGCTCGACGCCGCGCACGCCGTGGCGCGCGAGGATCTGGTCGATCGCGTCACGATCGCCCGCCGCGACGCCCGCGACGATGAGGTCCTGCTGGGCCGAGATGACCAGGGTGAGGTCGCGGCCCTCGAGCACCTCGCGAATCGCGCTGCGCAGTCCCAACCCCGGTGACGCGTCGCGCACGCGGCCCGCGCCGACGCGGATCCCGAGTCGCCAGCGCCCACCGCGGTCCTCGTGCCAGCCCAGGTGGTCGTCGGCCGCGCTGAGGGCGATCTCGACCGGTGCACGCAGGGGGCCGTAACGGCGCGCGACCTGCGCGGCGAAGCCCGCGAGGCCGAGGTCGGCGACGACGTACTTCAGGCGCGCGCGACGCCGGTTGGCGCGGTCCCCGAGGTCGCGGTAGGTGGCGACGACCGCGCCGATGAGCTCGATGACCTCGTCGTGGGTGACGAAGGTGAGCGGCTCGGCGAGCCGGGCGAAGGTGTCCTCCTGGGCATACGAGCGGCCGAGCCCGCCGCCCACCAGCACGACGAAGCCGCCACCGAGCCCGGGGTGGGTCGCCGGCACCAGCCCGAGGTCCTGGGCGTAGACGTCGACGCAGTTCTCGCCGGGGTGCGCGATGGCGATCTTGAACTTGCGCGGCAGGTAGGTCTCGCCGTAGAAGTCGTGCTCGAGCTCGCCGCCCGACGCGGCGAGCGCGCCCTCCACGAAGATCTCCCAGTGCGCGCTCGTCGCGGGCTTGAAGGCCCGCGCGATGCGCGTCGCGACGTCGAGGCGCGGGTCATCGGCCCCATCGAGGGCGAGATCCGGGCAGGTGACCGTGTTGCGCACGACGTCCCCGCACGCGCCAAAGGACGTCATCAGGTGCGCGTGCAGGGACGAGGCGACGGTGCGCAGGTCGTGCTTGGCTACCCCGTGGAACTGCACGGCCTGGCGCGTGGTGAGCCGGATCGAGCCGTCGGCGATCTCGTCGGCGATGGCGTCGAGGGCGAGCCACTGGGCCGGGGTGAGCCGGCCGCCGGGGATCGCCACGCGGATCATGAAGCTGTAGGCGAGCGACTCGCCGGCGAGCGACCGGGCCCGGCGCTGGTCCCGGTCGTCCTGGGCGTAGACGCCGTGGAACTTGAGCAGTTGCTCGGCGTCGTGCGTGACGTTCGGCTCGGGCGCGGCGAGTTCAGCGGCGAGCGGGCCGCGCAGCAGGTCGCTCGCGGCCTTGATCGATTCGACGGGCGATGCGGTGGGTTCGGTGACGGTCATGTCGTCCTTCGCGTCGGTTAATTTCGATAAATCTTATTAACTTAGTCATGTATTATGCAACGCCTCCCACCACGGAGTTTCCAATGTCTGGTCGCTACGCTGAGCCCATGAGCGACTATCACCCGTCCCCGAACCGCTACGACACGATGCCCTACCGGCGCAGCGGCGCCAGCGGGCTCGCCCTGCCGGCGATCTCGCTCGGCCTCTGGCAGAACTTCGGCGACGACCGAACCCTGGACGATCAGCGCGCGACCCTGCGCCGGGCCTTTGACCGCGGGGTCACCCACTTCGACCTCGCGAACAACTACGGCCCGCCCTACGGCAGTGCCGAGTCGAACTTCGGGCGCATCCTCGCGCGCGACTTCGCATCCCTGCGCGACGAGCTGGTGATCTCGACCAAGGCCGGCTGGGACATGTGGCCCGGCCCCTACGGCGACCTCGGCTCGCGCAAGTACCTCCTCGCGAGCCTCGACCAGAGCCTCAAGCGACTCGGGCTCGACTACGTGGACATCTTCTATCACCACCACTACGACGCGACGACGCCCCTCGAGGAGACGATGGGCGCGCTGGATCACGCGGTGCGCCAGGGCAAGGCCCTCTACGTCGGGATCTCCTCCTACTCCCCCGAGCGCACCCTCGAGGCGATCGCGATCCTGAAACACCTCGGCACACCGCTACGCATCCACCAGCCCTCGTACTCGATGCTGAATCGCTGGATCGAGAGCGGCCTGCTCGACGTGCTCGGCGGCGCCGGGGTCGGCTGCATCGCCTTCTCCCCCCTCGCCCAGGGCCTCCTCACCGATCGCTACCTCCAGGGCGTGCCCGAGGGCTCGCGTGCCGCCCGGCACGGCTCGCTACCCACCTCGATGCTGAGTGCGGCGAACCTCGAGCACGTGCGGGGCCTGGCCGCCATCGCCGCGGCGCGCGGCCAGACCCTCGCCCAGATGGCGATCGCGTGGACACTGCGTGACCCGCGGGTCACCTCCGCACTGATCGGGGCGAGTTCTGTCGCCCAGCTCGATGCCAACCTCGACGCCCTCGACTACCTCGAGTTCAGCGACGACGAGCTCGCCGCCATCGATCGCCACGCGGTTGAGGGCGGCATCGACCTCTGGCGCGACGTCGCGACCCAGTAGCCGCGACGCAAGGTCAGCCGACGCTGGCCATGACGGCAGTTCAGCCGAAGTGTCCCCAGTGGGTCGCGACGATCAGGAGAACGCCGCCCGCGGCCAGTGCGGCACCCGCGACGATCGTGCGCATGACGCGGTACCGCAAGGGCGGCAGTTGGGACGCCACGAGCCAGACCCCGGCGATGACGACGAGCAAGAAGCCGGCCTCGGCGAGGGTGACGCCCGTGGCGCGACTGAGTGCGAGCACGCCACATGGTATCGAGCGCGTCCCATCGATGGTTGTCGCGCGGTAGCGAGAACGACCAGCGTGCCCGGCGTCACGCAGGCGCTGCCGGCTAGAGCGCGGTGTGGATCACCGAGGCGATCGTCACGAAGCCGACGGCGACCACGACGACGATCATCGAGTAGGCAATGACCCGGCGCGTCCCGCGCATTCGCACGTCTGGCGGGAGGCGCCGCTCGAGCAGGACGAGGAACGTCAAGACGACCGGCAGCAGCGCGGCGTTCATCACCTCGACGTCGACGGCGAGTCCCACCAGGTTCCTGGCGACCACGACCGCCACAGCACTCACGACGATGCCGGCGACTGCGACGGCGTAGAAGCGGATCGCCGCCGCCGGGGGATCGTTCAGGCTGTGCTGCCACCCGAAGACCTCGGCGATGCCCCAGGCGCCCGCGACCGACACCACGAGCGCGGCGACCACCGACGCCCCGACCATGCCCAGGCCGAAGAGCACGATGGCGTCGCGGTGCCCGAGGAACGGGGTGAGCGCCGTCGCGATCGAGCCGATGTCGTTCAGCGGACGCCCGGCGTCAACGGTCCCGAGCGTCGCGCCGGTCACGATGACGATCGCGATCATGATCAGCTGGGTGACGACGGCGCCGACGAAGGTATTCGTGCGGGCGGCCGCGAGGCCGGCCCGGCCGCGCTCGCGGTAGCCCTTGTCGATGACCGCCTCTTGCTGGTAGAAGATCATCCACGGCATGATGACCGCGCCGACCGTGGCGGCGAGCAGCGTGCCGTAGCCGTGGCTGAACGTCCAGTCTCCAGAGAGCGAGCGCGCGATCGCCGCAACGTTCGGTCGGGCGTCGACGGCGGCGACGACGAAGAGCAGCTCGAGAGCCCCGACGACGATGCCGATCGCCTCGATGCGCCGGTACCGGCCAAAGATGATGAGCGCAGTGAGTCCGAGCGCGGCGGTGCCGATGGTGGCCGCCTTGGGCAGTCCGACGAGCAGCCCGACCCCGGCGATCCCCGCGAACTCGGTGACGAGCGCCCCGGCACACGCGACGAGCAGCGTCACCGCCGCGGCGTACGCCCAGGGTGCGCCGAAGTACTCGCGGATCAGCGCACCGTGGCCCTTGCCAGTCGTCAGACCGACCCGAACAGTGATTTCCTGGACCACGTAGAGGATCGGGATGAGCAAGAGCTCGGGCAGCACGAACCCGAAGCGGTAGAGGGCCCCGGACTGAGCGGCGGTGATGACGCTGCCAGCGTCGGTGTCGGCGAGCATCACGAGCATGCCGGGACCAATCAGCGTCGCCACCACGATGAGCCAGCGGCGGTGGCGTGGCGATCGGTGCCCTGACGACAGCTGAGCAAGGGTGACTAGTTCTGGGACGCCAGCCACCCCACGCCGCTCAACGACGTCTCCCCCCACCGGTTGCAGGTGGTTATCGATCCGTGCAGCGTGTCACAGTCGTCCGTCACCGTCAAGGGGCTTGAGTCCCAACTCGGGGGTCGGGGACGGTGCTAGCCGGGCGACCCGAGCGAACGACCGTCGTGTGCCACGATGGCACCCGTGAGTTCGATGACAGACCCACTGGCACAAGCATCCGGGCGTGCGATCCGGATCTCAGCTGTCCCTGGGCGAACGGGCCGTGGACAAGATGCGAAACGCGATGGGCTCGTGGCTCTTCGTCTTCACCTTCTTCGCCGTGATGATCGCTTGGGCCCGAACCAATACGGTTCTGCAGGAGCACATCCTGCGCCATCGGGCCTTCGATCCCTGCCCGTACATCCTGTTGAACCTGTTCTTGTCGATGATGGCCGGTGTGCAGGCCGCGGCGCTCTTGATCGCCGCGAAGCGCGCCGACTCGATCGCCTCAGAAGTCGCCATCCGCACCGAGAACACCGAGATGACCGAAGCCATCAAGCGAAACACTGACTTGTTAGACGAGAACCCTTCGGCAAACTCCGTTGGTGAAGGCGTAGGGCCAATGTCACACTCCGGGCCGATACTGCACCCGTGGCCACTGTCGATTCCTCACCAGCGCTGACCACAATCACCCAGGCCTACCGCTTCGCGATCGACCCCTCACCCGAACAGGCCAACCTCTTGGCCAGCCACATCGGTGGATCGCGCTTCTGTTACAACGCCCTGCTCGGTCTCGTGAAGGCAAACTGGGATGAGAACCGGGCCCGCAAGGAATCGGGGGAGGAAGTCACGAAGGAGGACTACCTCGGCACCAGTCACTTCGACTTGCTCTATCTCTGGGCCACGAAACGCGACGAGTTGGCCCCGTGGTGGGCTGCGAACGGGTCGTCCACCTACAACGACGCCGCCCAGCGTCTCTCGCGGGCCTTCACCAACTGGAGGAAGGGCGCGGCGAAGTTCCCCACCTTCAAGAGTCGGGGTCGTGGTGGCTCGGTGCGGTTCATGAACACGGCGGTGCGTCTCAGTGACGCCCACCACGTGCGTTTCGCACGCATCGGGGAGGTGAAGACCTACGAGTCGATGCGCAAGCTACACCGCCACCTCGAGCGTGGCACCGGGCGGATCATGGCGGCGACGCTCTCGCAGACCTCGGGCCGGTGGTGGATCTCCATCACCGTCGAGGTGAAGCGCCAGGTTCCCGTGACCCGCCCCCCCGAACGGGTGATCGGCGTCGACGTGGGAATCTCTACCCTCTACACCGGGGCGACCCCGAGCGGTGAACACGTCCTCTCGGTCGTCAACCCCCGCCACTACCAGAAGTCGGAGGCGCGCCTCGCCCGCGCCCAGCGCGTGGCGTCGAGACGTCAGGGACCACGAAAGGGAGTCGCCCCGTCGAACCGGTGGTTGCGGGCCAACGCCCGGGTCCAGCAGATCCATCACCAGATTGCTGATTCGCGGCGCAACCTGATCCACGAGACGACGACGATGCTCGCGAAGCGCTACGACCGGATCGTGATCGAGGACCTGAACGTGAAGGGCATGGTGAAGAACCACTCCCTCGCCAAGCATGTCGCCGACGCCAGTTGGGGTAAGTTCCGTCGCCAGCTCGCCTACAAGACCGCGTGGTACGGGTCCGAGTTGGTCGTTGCCGACCGGTTCTACCCGTCGTCCAAGACCTGCAGTACCTGCGGGACAGTGAAAGCCAAGCTGCCCCTCGACGTGCGGGAGTACACCTGCGAGGGGTGTGACCTCGTGATAGGTCGCGACCATAACGCCGCGATCAACCTGGCTCGGTGGACCAGTCAATCCGCCGCCGCGGGGACACACTCCGTGGCTGGGCGTGGAGGGGCGGTAAGACCGAGTCGTCAGAACATCGACGAACCGGCACATCTCGTTGAATCGTCAACCGAAACCCCGATTCTGGTCGGGGCGTAGGAGATACTTCGGTTCAGGACTCGGGTGGAGGGTTGGGCT
>JAKAFH010000092.1 GCA_021818025.1 Actinomycetes bacterium
CGGGCACGACCAGGTCCGGGTCCACCTCGTAGCGCGTGCCCAGCCCCGTGCAGACGGCACAGGCGCCGTAGGGCGAGTTGAAGGAGAAGTCCCGAGGCGCGAGCTCACTGAAGCTGATGCCACAGTCCGCGCAGGCCAGTTTCTCCGAGTAGCGCACGACCTCGTCGCTCGCGAGGAAGAGCACCGACACGGTCCCCTTCGTCAAGGCCAGAGCGGTTTCGACCGATTCCGTGAGTCGCTGGCGGTTCGAGGCCTTCACCGTCAGCCGATCGAGCACGACGTCGATCCAATGCTGCTCGTAGCGTGCGAGGCTGAGCGACTCGCGATCGGCGAGGTCCATCACCGTCCCGTCGACGCGCACGCGTGAGAAGCCCTGACTCGCCAGGTCGTCCAGCAGCGAGCTGTACTCGCCCTTGCGGCCGTCTACGACCGTCGCGAGTACCATGAACCGCTCGTCGTTGGGACGCTCGAGGACGAGGTCCACGATCTGCTGGGGCGTCTGGCGGCTCACCGGCTGGCCGCAGTTCGGGCAGTGCGGCACGCCGATGCGCGCGAAGAGCAGGCGCAGGTAGTCGTGGATCTCGGTGATGGTGCCGACCGTCGAGCGCGGGTTGCGCGAGGCGGTCTTCTGGTCGATCGAGATCGCCGGCGAGAGCCCCTCGATGAAGTCGACGTCGGGCTTGTCCATCTGCCCGAGGAACTGACGGGCGTAGGCCGAGAGGCTCTCGACGTAGCGGCGCTGGCCCTCGGCGTAGATCGTGTCGAAGGCGAGGGACGATTTCCCTGATCCCGACAGGCCCGTGAAGACGACCAACCGGTCGCGGGGAATCTCGACCGCGAGGTTCTTGAGGTTGTGCACGCGCGCACCCTGGACGCGAATCGACTGGGACATAAGGTGAATCTACCGGTCAGGCCTCGACGGGCCCGCCGAAGACGCCCTGGTCGATGCCCTGTCGCTGGAGGGAGTGCAGGAGGTCGCGCAGGGTCGCCGCTTCCTCGAAGCGCAGGTCCCGGGCGGCTTCGAGCATGGCGTCCTCCACGCGGGCGATCTCGCGCGACAGGTCGTCGGGCAGTGACCCCTCGAGGCCGGTGATCGAGCCGTGGACGTCGCGCGCCGGCCCGGCGTCGCTGCGCAGCCGGTTGAGGATGTCGGCCACGTTCTTGGTGACCGTGCGCGGCTCGATGCCGTGCTCGAGGTTGTACTCGATCTGGCGCTGACGGCGCCGCTCGGTGAGCCCGATCGCGTCGCGCATCGAGTCGGTGTAGCGGTCGGCGTAGAGCACGGCACTTCCGTTGGCGTTGCGCGCGGCGCGGCCGATCGTCTGGATGAGTGCGCTGCGCGAGCGCAGGAAGCCCTCCTTGTCGGCGTCGAGGATCGCCACCAGGGAGACCTCGGGCAGGTCGAGGCCCTCGCGCAGGAGGTTGATCCCCACGAGGATGTCGAACTCGCCCAGGCGCAGCGATCGCAGGATCTCGATGCGCTGGATCGTGTCGATGTCGCTGTGCAGGTACTGCACGCGGTAGCCGGCACGGGTGAGGAAATTCGTCAGGTCCTCGGCCATGCGCTTGGTGAGCGTCGTCACGAGGGCGCGCTCGCCGCGCTCGATCACCTCGTCGAGGCGCGCGCGCAGGTCATCGATCTGGTTCTTCGTCGGTCGCACGTGCACGACCGGGTCCACGAGTCCCGTCGGGCGGATGACCTGCTCGGCGACCTGGTCGCTCACCTCGAGCTCGTAGGGGCCCGGTGTCGCCGAGACGAAGACGATCTGGGGTACGAGGTCGATGAACTCGTCGAAGTTGAGCGGCCGGTTGTCGAGCGCGCTCGGGAGCCGGAAGCCGTGCTCGACCAGGGTCTCTTTTCGCGAGCGGTCCCCCGCGTACTGGCCCCGCACCTGAGGCACCGCCACGTGGGACTCGTCGATCACCACGAGGTAGTCCTCGGGGAAGTAGTCGAGCAGGGTGTAAGGGCGCTCGCCGGGACGGCGTCCGTCCAGGTGCGCCGAGTAGTTCTCGATGCCCGCGCACACGCCGGTCTGCTCGAGCATCTCGAGGTCGTGCTCGGTGCGCGAGCGAAGGCGCTGGGCCTCGAGGAGCTTGCCCTGGGCCTCGAAGGAGGCCAGCTGGACCTGCAACTCGTCCTCGATCCCCCGGCAGGCGCGCTGCAGGGTCGCCGAGCTCGTCGCGTAGTGGGTGGCGGCGAAGAGCGTGATCTCCTCGACCGTGCCGCGGGTCTCCTGGGTGAGCGGGTTGAAGAACGTGATGGCCTCGATCTCGTCGAAGAAGAAGGAGACCCGCACCGCCTCGTTGGCGTAGGCCGGCTGGATCTCGAGGGTGTCGCCCTTCATGCGGAACGTGCCGCGCTCGAGCACCGTCTCGTTACGGTGGTACTGCATCTCCACGAGTCGGCGCAGCAGCTGGCGCTGGTCGACGGCCTCGCCGCGCGCCAGGGGCAGCATGCGCTCGCGGTACTCGAGCGGGCTGCCGAGCCCGTAGATGCACGACACCGAGGCGACGACGATGGTGTCGCGGTGCGTGAGCAGCGACGACGTCGCCGCGTGGCGCAGCCGGTCGATCTCCTCGTTGATCGAGCTGTCCTTCTCGATGAAGGTGTCCGTGCGCGGGATGTAGGCCTCGGGCTGGTAGTAGTCGTAGTAGGAGACGAAGAACTCCACCCGGTTCTGGGGCATCATCTCGCGCAGCTCGGCGGCGAGCTGGGCGGCGAGGGACTTGTTGGGCTCGAGGATCAGGGTGGGGCGCTGGACGCGCTCGACCAGCCACGCGATGGTCGCGGTCTTGCCGCTGCCCGTGATCCCCTCGAGGGTCTGGTAGCGGAGCCCGTCGGTGACCCCGCGCGCGAGGGTCTCGATGGCCCGTGGCTGGTCCCCCGAGGGACTGAACGGGGACTCGACGACGAACTCGTTCACGCGAGCCCCCGAGCCACGAGGAGCTCGTCCACGCGTTCGTACAGTTCGGCCTTCGTGCCGTCGTTCCAGATCGCGTCGTCGACGAGGGCGAGCCGCTCGTCGTTGGAGGGCTGGTTCGCCAGCCGGGCCCGCGCGTCGCGCTCGTCGAGCCCCCGGGCGCCCACCAGTCGAGCCAGGGCGACCTCTGGCGAAGCGAGCACGCCCCAGACCCTGGTCAGGTGGAAGATCGCCCGGTGCTCGGGCTTGAACAGGGGTAGCGCCACGAAGGCGGCGGGACCGGTCACCTGGTCGAGCTGGGCGAGGATTTCGACGCCGATCTGGCCGTGGGTGATCCGGTTGAGGCGCGCGAGGGCGCTTCGGTCGTGGAACACGACCTCGGCGAGGAAGGCCCGGTCGATGCGGCCGTCGGATGCGAGCACCGCGTCGCCGAAGGCGTCTCGCAGCGCGCGCCACGCGGGGCGGTTCGGCTCGACGACGTGGCGTGCGACGACGTCGGCGTCGATCACGCCATAGCCACGCCGCGCCAGGTACTCGGTGACTGTGCTCTTGCCCGCGCCGATGCCGCCGGCGACGCCGATACTCTCCACCGCTCCACGGTAGTCACCGGGTGTGACACCGGCGCGTGCCGCCAACCGGCTCGGCGCGTTCGCTATTGTCCTACCAAGCAGAAGGGGGGACCGGCGTGCTGAAGTACGTGTTGCGCCGACTCGCCACGCTCGTCGGCATCGTCTTCATCATCTCGGTCGGCAGCTTTTACCTGATCCACCTCCTTCCGGGCGACCCCGCGACCGTCATCTTGGGCACCGGGGCGAGCCCGGCGAATCGCGCCGCCCTGTATAAGCAGCTCGGTCTCAACAAGCCGATCGTCGAGCAGTACTTCGTGTGGATCGGCCACGTCCTGCACGGCAACCTCGGCACGTCCTTCATCTCCCAGACCTCGGTGGCCTCGACGATCCGGGCCGCCTACCCCATCGACCTCGAGCTGATCGTGCTCAGCCAGCTGCTCGCCTTCGCGGGGGCGATCCCCCTGGCGATGCGCTCGGCGCGCAAGCCCAACGGGCTGCTCGACCGGTTGCTGAGCGCCGGCAGCTTCACCCTGCTCTCGATCCCCCCGTTCATCATCATCGTGGTGCTCGTCCTGATCGTCTCGATCAAGCTGGGCATCGCCAACACCGGGCCGTCGTCCTTCGTGCCCCTGGTGTCGAACTGGCGCGTCAACCTCACGAGCATGGCGCTGCCGTCGATCACGCTCGCGACGGCGAGCTTCGTGCTCTACTTCCGGGTCCTGCGCAGCGACATGATCGCGACGCTCCAGGAGGAGTTCATCACGATGGCGCGCTCCAAGGGCCTCAGCCAGCGCCGGATCATGTGGCGCCACGCCTTTCGACCCTCGTCGGTCGCCCTGCTCGGCACGGCCGGGGTGAACATCGGCGGCCTGCTCGCCGGCGGCTTCGTCGTCCAGTACCTCCTCGGGATCCCGGGCCTCGGCTATACGCTGATCTCGGCGATCGCGAGCAGCGACTACCTGCTCGTCCAGGGCATCGTGCTGGTTGTGTCGGTGGGCGTCGTGGTGATCAACTTCTTCTTTGACTTCCTGACGAGCGTGGTCGACCCGAGGATCAGCCGTGAGTGACCGGCTCGACGAGGGGACGGGCCTCGAGCCCCTTCGCGCACAGCGACTCGGCCCGCTCTTTTGGGTCTGTGTCGGCTGGCTCACGCTCAACGTGCTCGCGGCGATCTTCGCCAACCTCCTGCCGCTCGTCAACCCGCTGTATCAGAACTACAACGTCATCAACGCCGGCCCCTCCCTGCACCACCTGCTCGGCACCGACGACCTCGGGCGCGACATCTTGTCTCGGGTCGTCTTCGGGTCGCGGGTCTCGCTCGCGGTCGGCAGCGGGGCGATGGTGATCGGCTTTGGCATCGGGATGCCACTGGGTATGCTCGCCGCCTACCGGCGCGGCCGACTCGACGCGATCCTCACCGCTGTGATGTACGTGCTGCTCGCCTTCCCGGCGATCATCGCGGTGATCGCGGTGATCTCCTTCTGGACGCCGCGGACCCTGCTCAAGATCATCGTCGTCATCGGGCTCGCCTCGGTGCCCCTGGTGTACCGGGTCATCCGCAGCGCAACCCTCGCCATCGCCGCCAAGGACTACGTCATCGCCGCCAAGGTCCAGGGCTCGACCGATCGGCGGATCCTCGTTCGCGAGCTCCTGCCCAACATTGCCCCGATCGCGGTGTCGTTCCTGCTCATCGGGGTCGCCACCGTCGTTACCCTCGAGGGCGCGCTCGCCTTCCTCGGGCTCTCGGTGAACCCACCCACCCCCTCGTGGGGCAACATGATCAACGAGGCGCGCACGGTCATGGCCCAGAACCCCTGGCTCGTGCTCTTCCCCTCGCTGGCGCTGTGTCTGTTCTTGCTCTGTCTCAACTTCATCGGCGACCGGCTGCGCACCTACTTCGACGTCACCGAGGTGAAGCTGTGAGAACAATGGTGCAGCAATGAGCGACCGCCTGCTCGAGGTGCGCGACCTGCGGACCACCTTTCGCACGGTCGCTGGCGCCGTGCAGGCCGTCGG
The DNA here is from genome assembly GCA_021818025.1 of Actinomycetes bacterium. Classification (GTDB taxonomy): domain Bacteria; phylum Actinomycetota; class Acidimicrobiia; order Acidimicrobiales; family RAAP-2; genus RAAP-2. The sequence continues at coordinate 5,507 of JAKAFH010000092.1, forward strand.
TGGGATCAGCTTCGACCTCGGAGCCAACGAGACGCTTGGCATCGTGGGCGAGTCGGGCTCGGGCAAGACCGTCCTCGCGCGCACCATCATGGGCCTGCAGCCGCGCACGAACGTCGAGGTCACGGGATCGGTCCTGCTCAACGGCCACGAGGTGGTTGGCGCGAGCGAGCGGGCGATGCGCGCCCTGTGGGCGACCGAGGTCGCGATGGTCTTCCAGGACCCGATGACCTCGCTCAACCCCGTCATGCGCATCGGCAAGCAGATCGACGAGACGCTGCGCGTGCGCCTGGGCATGGACCGGCGCGCGGCGCGCGCGCGCGCGATCGAACTGCTCACCATGGTTGGGATCCCGTCGGCGCAGTCGCGCTACCGCGCCTACCCCACTGAGTTCTCGGGCGGCATGCGCCAGCGCGTCGTGATCGCGGCGGCCCTCGCCTGCTCGCCGAAACTGCTCATCGCCGACGAGCCGACCACCGGGCTCGACGTGACGATCCAGGCTCAAATCCTCAACCTGCTCGACTCGCTCAAGCAACAGCTCTCGATGTCGGTGATCCTCATCACCCACGATCTCGGCGTGGTGGCGACGCGCGCGTCGCGCATCATCGTCATGTACGCCGGTCGTATCGTCGAGATGGGCGACACCCGCGACGTCTTTTACCACCACAAGATGCCCTACACGCGCGCCCTGCTGCAGAGTTCGCCCAAG
>JAKAFH010000093.1 GCA_021818025.1 Actinomycetes bacterium
AGCTCCTCAAGCGACTCGAGGGGCACCATCGGCGTAGTCGCGATGCGCGGCTCGCTCGCCACGCGCGACCACTGGGTCGCCGACACGACGAGCAGGTCGGGTTCGAAGAGCTCGACCTGGAGTGCCAGCTCGTCGGGGGCGAGGCGCCAGTTGAGCGGCGCGAGGATCAGGCCCGCCTTCGCGCACGCGAACAGCAGCGCGACGTGTTCGGGGTGGTTCTCGGTGATCGTCGCCACGCGCTCGCCCGGGGCGATGCCCCGCGCGAGCAGCGCGACCGCGAGGCGCGTCGAGCGGTCCTCGAGTTCGCGATAGGTAATCGCTCGCCCATCGAACACGATGGCGGTGCGCTCGGGGTCCGGGGCGCCCCCCGCGCGGAGCCACCCGCCAACGAGCCGCTCGTCCTTCGCGTTCGAGGCCGTCATCTCGCGCCCGTGGACCTCGCGCGCCTCGCGGCGTGCACCGCCGTCGCCCGTCGACTCGGGATCAGTCGCCACGCTCGGCACCGATCGGCTCGGCCTCGCTCGCAGCGGCCGCGATCGCCTGGCCGCCCAGCATCCGCGCGATGATCGAGACCATCTCGTGGAAGACCTCCGGGGGTACTTCGTGCGCCTCGTTCCAGAGGATCCAGCGCATCCCGATCGCCTCGCCGACGGCGATGAGCGACCAGGCCAGCACCATCGGGTCACCCGGTGCGATCTCGCCGGCGTCCATGGCGTCGCTGAGGAACGGGATGTAGTTCTCGATGATGGTCTCGTAGTGGTTGCGCAGCGCCTGGGGCGAGACGAACTCCGCCTGGCGGATCACCCGGTAGAGGGCGGGGTGCTCGGCCGTGAAGCGGAAGAAGCCCGCGAAGCCCAGCCGCTCGGCCTCGAGCCGGGTCGTCGCGCCGCGGGCCGCCTCGGACATGGCGTGGCGCACGCGCTGGTTGAGGTCGGCGACGACCTCGTCGAAGATCTCCTGCTTGCCCGAGAAGTACAGGTAGAAGGTGCCCTGGGCGACCCCGGCGAGCTCGGTGATCTTCACGATCGAGGCGTCGTGGTACCCGACGGCCCCGAAGACCTCCTCGGCCGCCTCCAACAGCGACTGGCGGGTGCGCTGGCCCTTGCGCTTGGGCTCGCCGCGAGCCGGTCGCGCGTTGGCCCTGACCGGCGCGTCGGGCGGGCCGACGGCCCCGGCGGGTGGGCGGCGCCGCTCAGCCACGGCCGGTCCGCCGCGTCGAGGCGCTCGTGCCTGGGGTGCTCACCAGCAGAACACTACCGAACGTTCCTCGTGCGGGGCCGAGTCTCAGTCGAGGGCGACGCGAAGCTCGGGTTCGGTCGCGGCGCGCACCTCGTCCACGGTGACCCCCGGGGCGAGCTCGCGCAGCACCAGGCCGTCGGGCTCGACGTCGATCACGCACAGGTCGGTGATGATGCGCTGCACACACGTGCGCCCGGTGAGCGGCAGCGTGCACTCGTTGACGATCTTGAAGGCACCGTCCTTGGCCGCGTGCTCCATCATGACGATGACGCGCTTGGCGCCGTGCACGAGGTCCATCGCGCCGCCCATGCCCTTGACCATCTTGCCGGGGATCATCCAGTTGGCGAGGTCGCCGCGGGCCGACACCTGCATGGCGCCGAGCACCGCGACGTCGACGTGGCCACCGCGGATCATCGCGAAGGATGCCGCCGAGTCGAAGAACGAGGCGCCGGGCAGCACCGTGACGGTCTCCTTGCCGGCGTTGATGAGGTCGGCGTCGACCGCGTCCTCGCTCGGGTACGGCCCGACCCCGAGTATCCCGTTCTCGGCGTGCAGCACGACGTGCACGCCCGCCTCGACGTAGTTGGGCACGAGGGTCGGCAGTCCGATCCCCAGGTTGACGTACTGGCCGTCGACCAGCTCCTTGGCCACGCGCGCGGCCAACTCCTCGCGGGTCCTCATGATCGCACCGTCCTCTTCTCGATGAGCTTCTCGACGCCCGGGGCGTGCACGACGCGCTGGACGAAGATCCCCGGGGTGTGCACGCGGGCCGGGTCGAGCTCGCCCGGGTCAACCACCTCTTCGACCTCGGCGATCGTGATGCGCCCCGCCGCCGCGCAGAGCGGGTTGAAGTTCGCCGCGCTCTCGTGGTACACGAGGTTGCCGTGCACGTCGCCGTAGCGCGCGTGCACCAGTGCGAAGTCGGTCGTGATCGCGTGCTCGAGCACGTAGGCGACGCCCGCGAACTCGCGGACCTCCTTTGCGGGCGAGCCGATCGCGATGCCGCCCGACCCGTCGTAGCGCCAGGGCAGGCCGCCCTCGGCGACCTGGGTCCCCACGCCGGCCGGGGTGTAGAAGGCGGGGATGCCCGCCCCGCCCGCGCGCAGCCGCTCGGCGAGCGTGCCCTGGGGCACGAGCTCCACCTCGAGCTCGCCGCTGAGGAACTGGCGCTCGAACTCCTTGTTCTCCCCGACGTAGGAGCCGGTCGTGCGCGCGATGCGCTTGGCCCCGAGCAGCACGCCCAGGCCCGCCCCGTCGACGCCGCAGTTGTTCGAGACCGTCACCAGGTTGGTGCTGCCGAGCTCGTAGAGCGCGCCGATCAGGGTGGTCGGGATGCCGCACAGCCCGAAGCCGCCGACCGCGATCGAGGCTCCGTCGGGAATGTCGGCCACCGCGGCCGCGGCCGATCTGACGAGCTTGTCCATCTTCTCCTCCTTTGACACCATCGAAAACGGAAGATCCGCCTCAGTCCACCAGCGACGCGTAGACCAGCTGCTGGATCTCGCGGCGTACCGGGTAGATCCAACTCGGCAGAAGTTGAGTGTAGAACCCGACGGTGAGCTCCTCGGACGGGTCCACCCAGAAGTAGGTCGACGCGGCACCACCCCAGGCGACGGTGCCCTGGGAGGTCAGACTCTTGTTGCGCGCCTGGTCGACCACGACCGACAGCCCGAGACCGAATCCCACGCCGGTCTGACCGACCTCGCTGAAGGAGTCGCGCGCGAAGCTGAGCAGGTCGCGCCCTTCGGGCAGGTGGTTCTGGGTCATCAGCTCGATGGTGCGACTCGACAGCAGCCGCACCCCGTCGAGCTCGCCCGCACCGAGCAGCATCGACATGAATCGCTGGTAGTCGTGCGCCGTCGAGAGCAGTCCGCCGCCGCCGGCGAGCAGGCGGGGCTTGCGCGTGGCGGCATCGGCGAGCTCGGGCACGAGCACCGCCGCGCCGTCGGCGTAGGCGTAGAGCTGAGCGAGCCGGTCGAGCTTCTCCTCGGGGCAGTACCAGTCGGTGTCGTGCATCCCGAGCGGCTCGAGGATGCGCCGCGCCACGAACGCATCGAGCGACTCGCCGCTCCAGATCTCGATCAACCGGCCGAGGACGTCGGTGGCGACCGAGTAGTTCCACGCGCTCCCGGGTTGGAAGAGCAGGGGCGCCGAGCACCAGTCGTGCACCGCGTCAGCCAGCGCAACGTCCTCGGGGTAGGCGAGGTCGTAGCCCATCGACCGGTAGAGCTCGTCCACCGGCGTCAGGCGCTGGAAGCCGTAGGTCAGGCCGCTCGTGTGGGTGAGCAGGTGGTGCACGCGCACCGGCTCGATCGCGGCGACGGTGACGGGCGCGCGGGCCGGGCCGCTCACGTACACCCGCGGCGCGCGCAGCTCGTCGATCCACCGGCCCACCGGATCGTTGAGGTCGAAGTGGCCCGCCTCGTAGAGCATCATCGCTGCGACCGCGGTGATCGGCTTGGTCATCGAGTAGAGACGCCAGATCGTGTCGTCGGTGACCGCGAGCGAGCGCTCGCGGTCGCGGTAGCCGCCGCTGGCGACCCAGGTGAGCGAGCCCCCGCGCGCGACGGTCATCAGCCAGCCGGTGAAGTGGCCCTCGTCGACGTAGCGGCCGAGGTGCGTACGGATTCGGTCCAGGTGGGTGGCATCGAGACCGACCTCGTGGGGTTCTCGATGGATCTCGAGCTCCTTCATCACCGCATCCCTCCCGACCAGTCGACTGCGCGTCGACCCAGGCACAACATACCTCATTTTATGAGACATGAATCACTTGACATTTCTAACGCGTTCTGCTTAACTCAGGTTCACGCGCGTCGTGGGGAGGCGTGATGTCTGGGAGGGATTCATGAGAAGGAACGTACGGATGACTGTGGTGCCACTGGCAGTGGCCACCATGGCCTTGAGCGTGTCACTGGGCACGGTGCAGTCGTCGGCGGCGACGAAGAACACCGCGCCGGTGAAGGTAGGCATCGTGACCGAGGAGACCGGCATCTTCTCGGCCTACGCGACCGAATGGCTGCAGGGCGTGAAGCTCGGCTTCCAATACGCGACCAAGGGCACCAACAAGGTCGACGGCCACCGGATCCAGTTGACGACCGAGGATTCGGCCGACAACCCGACCACCGCGGCGGCCGACTTCAAGAGCTACGTCGGCGCCGGCTACAAGATCATCGGCGGGACCGTGGACTCGAGCATCGCCACCGAGCTCGCCCCGCTCGCCCAGCAGAACAAGGTGCTCTACATTTCCGGCGCGGCCGCGGCCGACCAGATCACCGGCGCCAACCGCTACACCTTCCGCTCGGGTCGCCAGACCTATCAGGACGTGCAGACGGCTAAGTCCTACATCAAGGCCCTCGGCACCGGCAAGACGGTGCTCGTGCTCGGCCAGGACTTCGCCTTCGGCCAGTCCTACGTGACCGACGCGACCCAGGCCTTCGGGTCGCTGGGCGACACCGTCAAGAGTCTGCTCGTGCCGCTGACGACGACGGACTTCACGCCGACCGCCTTGCAGGTCCAAGCCGACCACCCGGACATCGTGTTCCTGGCGTGGGCGGGCGCGACCGGGGCGCCGTTGGCCCAGGCTCTCGACCAGCAGGGGATCTTCGCGAGCTCCAAGGTGGTCACGGGCCTGGCGAACGTCGCCACCTACCAGTTCTACGGGGCGGCCGGGCTGAAGTTCTACTACCTCTCGCTCTACAACTGGCAGTCGCCGCACAACGCGGTCAACACCTACCTGATCAAGGGGATGCTGCGCGAGTACAAGCAGTACCCGGACCTCTTCACCGCAGACGGCTTCGTCTGGGCTCAGATGGTCGTGCGCGCGATCCAGACGGGTCAGGGCACGAACGTCATGAAGATGATCAAGGGACTCGAGGGTTGGAAGTTCCAGGCGCCCAAGGGCATGCAGCAGATCCGCGCGGCGGACCACGCGATGCTCCAGCCGATGTTCCAGGTCCAGCTCGTCTCGTCGGTGACCGGGGTCTACCAGCCAGTGACCCTCGCGACGCTGACCGCCGCGCAGACCGCCCCTCCCGTCTCGGCGCACTTCGGCAGCTGAGTAGTACACCGGTTCCATGAGCGTCGACGTCGAACCCCAGCCCCACGCCCTTCGGGCGTCGGGGCTGGGGTTCCGCGTTGGTGGGGCCACCATCCTCAGCGACATCGACCTCGCCGTCCCCGCGGGCGGCTTCCTCGGGATCATCGGCCCCAACGGCGCCGGCAAGACGACGCTGCTCAACCTGCTGAGTGGGCTGCTCACGCCCAGTGCCGGGACGATCATCCTCGAGGGTCGCGACGTCGCGGGCGTGGCGCCGTCGGGTCGCGCGGCCCTGGGCCTGGGTCGGACGTTTCAGACCTCGAGCCTATTCGACTCGCTGAGCGTCTTTGAGAACGCCCGGCTCTCGGCCCAGGCGCGCCTCGGGGGCAGCGCCCGATTCTGGCGGCGCCCGCGAGCCAGTGACGAGGCCAGTCAGGTCGCCATCGAGGCCCTGGGCGACGTCGGGCTGTCGGCGGTCGCCGACCGGCCGACCGGGGCACTCTCGCACGGCGACAAGCGCAAGCTCGAGCTCGCCATCCTGCTCGCCGCACGAGCGCGCGTGCTGCTGCTCGACGAGCCCATGGCTGGCGTGAACACCGAGGACGTGCCCCGGCTCATGGAGCTGATCGGTCGGCTCCACAGCGAGGGACGGACCGTCTTGATGGTCGAGCACCACATGGCGGTCGTCGTCGGACTGGCCGACACGATCACCGTGCTCGACTCGGGCCGGGTCCTCGCCACCGGCGATCCCGACAGCGTGGTCGCCAACGACGACGTCCAGCGCGCCTACCTCGGACAGCCCCTATGACGAGCGCCGTCTCGATCACCGACCTGCACGTCACCATCGCGGGCTCGCACGTGCTCCAGGGCGTCTCCATCGAGGTGC
>JAKAFH010000094.1 GCA_021818025.1 Actinomycetes bacterium
TCGAGCATATTGACTTCCTCGACCACTCCATAGCGACGCTTAGTGCGGAGATCACCGAGCGGCTCTGCCCTTTTGAAGCGGCCTTCACCATCTTGTGTTCGATCCCTGGCGTGTCGGGGCGCACGGCGGAGGTGATGATCGCCGAGATGGGCGTGGACATGACGCGCTTTCCTACACCGGGCCAGTTGTGCGCCTGGGCCGGAGTGGCACCGGCGAGTCACGAGTCGGCGGGCAAACGTCGCCCGGCGGGCACGCGCCAGGGTTCGACCTCGCTACAGATCGCGCTCGTCGAAGCGGCCAAGGCCGCCTCGAGGTCTAAAGGAACGTACTGCTCGGCCCAGTACTCACGGCTCGCCAAACGACGCGGAGCCAACAAGGCCACGGTGGCCGTCGCCCACTCCATCTTGGACGTCGCGTGGCACCTTTTGATGAACGGCACCCTCTACAGCGACCCCGGAGCGGGTTACTTCGAATCACGCCACGATCCTCACGTTGAAGCGAAGCGACTTCAGCGCAAGATCGAGGCTCTCGGCTTCGAAGTCAACATCGCGCCTACGGCCGCGTAGTTCTTCCGCAACAGCTCATCGGTCAGAACTTTCACCATCACGTACTCGCACGTCCAAAGGCGGCTGCGACTTGGGGCATTTCATTCCAGAACCACCCTGTCGCTGCACTCGCACGAACGACGAACAACCTTGAGAAGTAGATGTTGTCTACAGCAAGTCGATGAATTCGCCCACAGTGACGCCAGCCTGCCGGAGAATCCCCGAAAGCGTCCCTCGGGCGAGTTCCCGGTGAATCGGGACAATCACGGTTCTGCCCACTTGATCTCGGAGTTTCACGTGACTACCTCGCTGGCCGACTTGCGCAAAGCCATTCTTCTCAAGCGCGGTGACGGTCTCTTGACCGGAAACAACAGGTAGCGCGGGACTCACGCAGGAATCAGCAGCGTCGTGATGATCGGTGGTTCTATCGAGTCGGGTAGGTCCTCTCCTTCGAAGTACAAGCCCAGCGCTTCTTCGAGATTCGCAAGAGCCTCATCTACAGACTCACCTTGACTGACGACATCGACCTCAAGGCACCTGGCAACATACCTAGGCGCTTCGTGGGTGACTGCGACAGTGAACTTCATAATTCAGATGGTACCAGCGGCCTGTGTCATCAGACCCCCGGTATTTATTCAGTCCACGGAGTGGAGGTGATGGGATTCGAACCCACTGCCTCTACATTGCGAACGTAGCGCTCTACCAATTGAGCTACACCCCCGAGGGAAACTTCAGTTTAGCCCAACGCGTAACGGTCGGATTGCTCGTCGCGCCACTGGCCGCTCACCCGCGCACCCGTGCGCGGGTCGAACTGGGTGAACTGGGCAAACTCGTCGTACTCCTCGTACTCGTCATAGACGGGCTCGGTGCGGCGTGGGGAGCGCGCCCGGCGCGCGGCGAGTGGTTCGACCGGCGCCGCGGGTCGGCGGCTCAGCGAGCTCAGTCCGAGCGACGACTCGTGCAGGTAGCCCTGGCCCACGGCGTAGAACGCCAGGGCGATGAATCCCACCACGCCGATCCACGCGACGATCGCGAGGTCCCAGGCCAGCGCGAAGCCAGTGAAGAAGCCGATGACGCTGAGCGTCAGCGCCGTCAGGACCAGGCGCATGAACATGACCCGCCGACGCGCGCGCATCGAGCGCGCGCGACTCACGGGCGCGGCCACACGCGTTTGTTCGCGCGGGGTCGCCGCGTAGGCCGCCGCGTAGTGGTTGGTCGCCGGACGCGCAGCCGGCGCCTCGTAGGTCGAGCGACGAGGCGCGTGCGGCTCATCGAACTCGTAGTCGTTGCTCCACTCATCCCACGAACTGCGTGACTCGAGTGACTGGTACGTGTCGCCGTCGTGAACGACCGTGAGGTGCGGGCGCCGTGGCGGCTCGTGGTACTCGGGCTCGCGATACCCGGGCTCGTAGGTGCCCATGCCGTCGTACTCGTCGAGGCGGTGCACCGGCTCGACGACCGCTCGGCGTCCGATGACGTCGTGCTCCTCGTGGAAGTGCTCGATCGACCGATCGTTTCGGTAGTCGCGGATCCGCCGCACCATCATGGGAACGAGGAACGCTCCCCAGAGCAGCAGCAGGATGATCAGTAGCATCCGGCTCGCATGTGCTGGATCTCACTCGACATTGCCGTTAAATGTACAAGGCCATCACGTGAAATTGGTGGATGTTATCCCTCGTGCAGTCCGCATTCGACTTTGTCGCCGCCGGCCCATCGTCCGCTGCGACGGTCGCCCGGGTCGAGGGGCTTGGTCGTCACCGCGGCACAGCCGATCGAGGCGTAGCCCTGCGCCCAGAGCGGATGCGAGGCGAGTCCGTGCTGGCCGATGTAGTACGCGATGTCGTCGTCGGTCCACGTCGCGAGGGGGTTCACCTTGACGAGGCCGAACTTCTCGTCCATCGAGACCACGGGCGTCGTGGCGCGCGTCGGCGCGTCGACGCGCTTCAACGCGGTCACCCAGCCGGCGCGCCCGGCGAGCGTTCGCGCCAGGGGCTCAACCTTTCGTAGCGCGCAGCACTGCGCGGTGCCACAGGGCCACGCCGCCGCGTCGGCGCCCAGCTCGGGGCGGGTGATCCGCAGGGCCCACTCACGCTCGATCCGCTCGACGAACTCGAGGGTCTCGGGGAAGTGGCCGCCGGTGTCCAAGAAGACGAACTCGGCCTGGGGCCAGCGCTCGTGCACGAGGTGTACGAGCACCAGGTCCTCGAACGAGCACGCCACCACCACGTCGCCCAGCTCGTCGAAGGCCCACCCCAGGACCTCGCTCGGATCGGCCGTCTCGAAGCGCGCGTTGAGCGCCGCCAGGTCCGAAATCGCGGGCTGACTGGGTATCATCATGAAAAGACCTCGAAAAGTTTAATATTTCCTAGTGATATTGTAGACTATTCGAGGAACGGAACCATGACCTTGACATCAACGCGCCCCCAGACGACTGCTGATCATCTCTCGCTCCTCGAGTCCCACGCCGTCTACATTCTGCGCGAGGTGGCCGCCGAGTGCGAGCGCCCCGTACTGCTCTTCTCAGGCGGGAAGGACTCGGCGGTGCTGTTGCACCTGGCGGTCAAGGCCTTCGCGCCGGGCCGACTGCCCTTTCCGGTCATGCACGTCGACACGGGCCAGAACTTCCCCGAGGTCCTCGCGTTTCGCGACCAGACCGTCGCCAGGCTGAACGCCCGCCTGGTGATCGCGAGCGTCCAGGAGGCGATCGACCGCGGCCGGGTGGCCGATCCCGGCCCCCACGGCGCGCGCAACCGACTCCAGACCGTCGCACTGCTCGACGCCATCGTCGAGCACGGCTTCGACGCCGCCTTCGGCGGCGCGCGCCGCGACGAGGACAAGGCCCGCGCCAAAGAGCGGATCCTCTCGTTTCGCGACGCGTTCGGCCAGTGGGACCCGCGTCAGCAGCGTCCCGAGCTGTGGCAGCTCTACCAGGGCCGGGTGAACGCCGGCGAGCACCTGCGGGCCTTTCCCCTGTCGGACTGGACCGAGCTGGACATCTGGCAGTACATCGAACGCGAGAACGTCGCCCTGCCGCCGATCTACTTCGCCCACGAGCGCGACGTGGTGCGCCGCGACGCCATGTGGCTCGCCGTCAACGAGTTCATCGAGCCCCGACCCGGCGAGCGCGTCGAGCGGCGCCTCGTGCGCTACCGCACCGTCGGCGACGCGACCTGCACCGGCGCGGTGGAGTCCGACGCGGTGACCGTCGAGGCGATCGTGCGCGAGGTGGCGACCGCGAACGTCTCCGAGCGCGGTGCGACCCGCGCCGACGACCGTTTCTCCGAGACCGCCATGGAAGACCGCAAGCGCGAGGGTTACTTCTAAGTGGACCTCACGACTGACATCTTGCGCCTCGCGACCGTCGGGTCCGTCGACGACGGCAAGTCGACGCTCATCGGCCGACTCCTGGTGGACACTCGCCAGCTCTTCGACGACCAGCTCGACGCCGTGGTCAACGCCTCCGAGCGCCGCGGCGTCGGCGACCTCGACCTGAGCTTCGTGACCGACGGCCTGCGCGCCGAACGCGAGCAGGGCATCACCATCGACGTCGCCTACCGCTACGCGTCCACCCCCCGGCGCAAGTTCATCATCGCCGACTGCCCCGGCCACGTGCAGTACACCCGCAACATGGCCACGGGCGCCTCGACGGCCGACCTCGCGCTCGTCGTGGTGGACGTCGCGCACGGGCTCAAGGAGCAGACCCGGCGCCACCTGTGCATCGCGGCGCTGCTGGGCGTGCGCGGGCTGGTGGTCGCGGTCAACAAGATGGACGCGGTGCACTGGTCGCCAGCCGCCTTCCAGAGCGTCGTCGACGAGGTCGAGACCGTGGCCGGCGAGCTGGGCTTTGACGCGATCACCTGCGTGCCCACCTCGGCGCTACTCGGCGACAACGTCGTGGACGCCTCGGACCACACCCCCTGGTACGCTGGGCCGACCGTGCTCGAGGCGCTCGAAACGAGTGACGCCGGCGCCTGGTCCAACGCGTCAAACGGCGCCCGCCTGCCGATCCAGTGGGTCCTGCGCCAGCCCGGCGGCGGTCGCACCTACGCCGGCATGGTCAATGGCGACGCCCTGCACGAGGGCGACCTCGTGACGCTGCTGCCCGCGGGCATCGAGACCACGATCTCGGCGCTCAACACGCTGCACAACGGCCCCGGGGCCGACGCGCCGGTCGGGCTCTCGATCGACGTGGCACTCGGCGACGAGACCGACGCCGGGCGCGGCGATCTGCTCGCCGGCGCGCCGCTGCCGCGGGTCACGCGCGAGATCGCCGCGACCGTCTGCTGGTTCGGCGAGCGACCGCTCACCACGGGCTCGAGGCTGCGCCTCAAGCACACGACCCGGGTCACCCCGGCGCGCATCGTGGGCCTCGACGGCGTCGTGGACGTCGCGACGCTCTCGGTCGACGAGGGCGACGAGTTGCGCACGAACGACATCGGACTGGTCCAGCTCCAGACGGCCGACCCGCTGGTCGTCGACGACTACCGCGACAACCGCGTGACGGGAAGCTTCGTGCTGATCGACGAGGTCACCAACGCCACGGTCGCCGCGGGCATGGTGGGGCGCGCGACCTTCCTCTAGGGCGCCGCTAGAACTGGACGATCATCGCCACCAGGGCCACCGCGAGCAGGGTCCCGATGACGTCGATCGAGCGCGTGAGCTGGCGGCCCATCGCGGCCTCGGCCACGCCGCTGCGGGCGATCTCGTCGGCCACCTTGCGTTCCAGGGGCAGCGTGCGCGCTTCGAGGTGCCCGGCGATGGCCAGGTAGCAGAGCAGGCCCACGAGCACGAAGGGTCGGCGCAGCGAGTCGGCACTGCCGCCCGTCGCCGTCAGCGCGAGGCCACTTAGAACCACGAGGTGCACGACGCGCGCGGCCCAGTTGCTGTGGGCGGGGAACCGGCGCCGCTGGACCACCGAGTCGGCACCCCCGGCGACGGCCGACGCCCCAGCTCGCATCACCACCACCACCGTGATGGTCGCCAGGGCCGCGACGATGTGGACCAGGAACAACAGGTCAAAGGCGACTGACGCGGCGATCACGTCTCTGACAGTAACGCCTCGGCCGCGCGGTAGGGATCGGTCTGCCCGGCGATCAAGGCCGCGATCTGCTCGGCGTAGGCCGCGCCCTCGGCCAGCTCGCCGATTCGCGCGCGCAGCATCACCGAGAGCACCCGGTCCAGCTCGGCGCGCGCCTGAGTCTCGCGGTGGCGGTCCTGCTGGGTGCCCGTGACGAGTCGGCGGTGCTCGATGATCGCGCGCCAGAGCTCCTCGGCGCCCGCGCCGCTGCTCGCCACCGTCTCGAGGATCGGCGGCCGGGGCTCTTTGGTCGTGCCGAGCTCGAGCATCTGCTCGAGGTCCCGACGCGTCTCGCGCAGCCCCGCGCGGTCGGCCTTGTTGATGACGAAGATGTCGGCGACCTCGAGGAGCCCGGCCTTGTTCGCCTGCATCGAGTCGCCCCAGCCGGGGTTGGTCACCACGATGGTGGTGTCGGC
>JAKAFH010000095.1 GCA_021818025.1 Actinomycetes bacterium
CCCGCTCCATCGACTGAGTGAACACTTAGCGACCGACACGGTCCGATCAGTTCTCCCTAGACGCTGCGCGAACCGCTGCCTACGATGGACACGGCGTTGGCGCCGCGACAGCGAGACGTCGTTCTCCCGGTACCGGCGCCGGGCGCCGCGGGTGCCGCGATTGACCAAAGGAATGAGACCATGAACGAGACCGCCTCGCGCCGTGCGCGACCACGATCGACGTTCGCAGAGGCCGTGTGAGCACCCATCCCATCCTGCAGGCACGTGACCTCGTCAAACGATTCGGCGAGTTCACTGCCGTTGACGGCGTGAGCTTCTCGATCGATCGCGGCGAGAGCTTCGGATTCCTCGGGCCCAACGGGGCTGGCAAGACGAGCACAATGCGGATGATCTCGGCGGTCTCGAAGCCGACCGCGGGAACGCTCAGCGTCTTCGACCTCGACCCGCGCACTTACGGCCCCGAGATCCGCGGTCGACTCGGCGTCGTGCCCCAGGAGGACACGCTGGAGCTCGAGCTGTCGGTCCGGCTCAACCTGGAGATGTTCGGCCGCTACTTCGACATTCCCCGCGCGGTCCTGCGCGAGCGCGCCGCCGAGCTGCTGGCGTTCGCGCAGCTCAGCGAGCGCGCGAACGATCGAGTCGACGACCTCTCGGGAGGGATGAAGCGCCGACTCACGATCGCGCGGGCCCTGATCAACCAGCCCGAGATCCTCATCCTCGACGAGCCGACCACCGGGCTCGACCCCCAGGCGCGCCACCTCCTCTGGGATCGCCTCTACCGGCTGAAGCGCGAGGGCGTGACCCTCATCATCACGACGCACTACATGGACGAGGCCGAGCAACTGTGCGACCGGCTCGTCGTGATGGACCACGGCACGATCGTCGCGTCGGGCACACCCCGGGAGTTGATCACGCATCACTCAACCCGCGAGGTGGTCGAGCTGCGTTTCGACACCGACACCCACGACGGCTACCACGACCGACTCGCGCCCTTCGCGCAGTGGCTCGAGGTCCTACCCGACCGGGTGCTGCTCTACGTCGAGGAGGGCGACGAGACGCTGCGGCGAATCCACGCAGAACGAATCAACCCGCTGAGCGCGTTGGTTCGGCGCAGCTCGCTCGAAGACGTCTTCTTGCGCCTCACCGGGCGCACGTTGGTGGACTGACCGTGTCGACCTCGACGGACGCACGACTCGGCTGGCCGCGGTGGCGGCGCAGCTGGTGGTACCACGCGACCACTTACGCCCACACCTGGCGCGGGTCGGTCGCGGGCACCGTCTTGTTTCCCATCTTGTACCTCGCCGCCCTCGGGGTCGGCGTCGGGCACCTGGTGTCTAAGCACACGGGACTCGTCGACGGCCAGACCTACCTGCACTTCATCGCCCCGAGCCTGCTCGCCACCACCACCATGCAGCTCGGCGAGAGCGAGTCGCTCTGGCCGGTGCTGGCCGCGGTCAAATGGATCCGCCAGTACCACGCCGCCGTGGCCACCCCGCTCACGCCGACCGACGTCCTGGCGGGCAAGCTCACGTGGGTAGTGACGAGGGCACTGGCGACCGGCGTCGTCTACACCATCGTCATCGGGGCCTTCGGTGCGCTGCACTCGTGGTCGAGCCTCGCGCTGCCGCTCGTCGGCGGGCTGATCACGCTGGCCTTCGCCGCACCCTTGACCGCGTACGCCGCCACGGTCCAGACCGACGCGTCGTTCATCACGATCTACCGGTTCGCGATCGTCCCGATGTTCCTCTTCTCGGCGACCTTCTACCCCGTGACCGCCTACCCCGGGTACCTTCGGCCCGTGGTGCAGTTCGTGCCGCTCTACCACGGGGTCGCGCTCGCGCGCTCGGCGGCCTTCGGTCAGTGGCCACTGCTGCCCACAATCGGACACGTGACCGTGCTCAGCGCGATGGCGGTGGCGGGCGTTCTCTGGGGTCGGCGAGCCATGCGCCGCCGGCTGGTCGACTAGTGCTCACCCGGACACCGCCTCGATTCGGCTCGCGCCGGGCGGTGCACGTCTTCGAGCGGAACTTCACGGTCTACCGGTCCCAGTGGATCATGCTGCTCTCGGGGTTCTTCGAGCCGCTCTTCTATCTGCTCAGCATCGGCATCGGGCTCAACCGGCTCGTCGGGCCACTACCCGAGGGCGGTCACCTCGTGAGCTACGCGGCCTTCGTCGCCCCGGGCATGCTCGCGACCTCGGCGATGAACGGCGCGATGATCGACACGATCTTCAACACGTTCTTCCGGCTGAAGATCTCCCACTCCTACGACTCGATACTCGCCACGCCCCTCGACGTGACCGACATCGCGCTGGGCGAGGTCTGGTGGGCCCTGGCACGGGCCAGCGCCTACGCCGCGTCGTTCATTCTCTGCATGGCGCTGCTCGGCGACGCGGGCAGCGTCTGGGTCATCCTCTGCTGGCCGGCGGCGATCTTGACGGGCCTCGCCTTCAGCGCGGTCGGGCTGGCCGCGTGCACCTACGTACGCTCCTGGCAGGACTTCGACCTCGTCGTGCTCGTGCAGCTGCCACTCTTCCTCTTCTCGGCGACGTTCTTTCCGATCTCGCTCTACCCGCACTGGCTCGGCGCCATCGTCGCGATCTCGCCGCTCTACCAATCCGCGGCTCTCTTGCGTGGTCTATCCCTTGGCGCCTTCCACTGGGTGATGCTCGGCCGCGTGGCCTACCTCGTCGCGCTCTCGCTCCTGGGACTGCGCATCGCCGCCAACCGCTTTCGCCGCATTCTGATCCCCTGAGACTGGAAGATGGGCACACTCGCACGCCAGTGTTTACAACTCACTGCAACGAGCTCGTGACGCGTTAGCCACAACCCAAGTCGGTGTCGTAGGTCGTCTTGCCAGAGGTTGCCGTACCGTTCTGAACGATCAACACCGGTGCTTTTATCCCCGAGCCAGTTTGCGTGAACCCTGCGGAAGGACACGACGTCATTCCCGCCTGCCAGTCACCACTCACACCCGAAACGACGAAGTCCGTCCCGGTGATCGAGGCCCACATCGAGGGCGTCGAATAGATCCCGACCGGGATGGTGGGAGTGGTCGTCAACTCCTCGACCATCCCGGTGATCGTGGCCTGGTTGAGCGCCGTGTTCGTCGACCAGCTGTTGCCGGTCTCGACGTCGGCCCACCACATGGCTGGAGTAGCTGGCTGGTTGCTCACGGCGTAATCGGCCTCGCTGCAGCCGATCGCCCACGCGGCCTGCAAGGCCGACAGGGTGTGCCCCGATGCGCCGGTTGGCGTGTAGCCCGCCGACGAGATCTTGCAGTTCGCGGTGTCGGACTTGGCGTAGGCAAGGGCGTAACCGGTGTTGAAGTACAGCGACTTCGAGGGAGTTCCGGCGTTCTTCCATTGCTTCGCCGCGTACTGGTTCGTCGTGAACGGCCGCCCGTGGGTGACACCGATGATCGCGAAGCTCATGCCCGACGGTGGCGAGAAGTCGCCCTGCGGGTACGAGGCGTCGTAGCCACTGCCTGAATACGTATAGGTGGCCGCTCCGGCGCCCGGCGCCAACGGTACGACGCCCGCCGTCGCGACCAACGCCGCGACTGCGCCGATCCTCATCGCTCTTGCAGATAGCCGACTGCCTGATGTCATGTTGCCGTTGCAACCGAGTGCACTTTAGTGAGTCCACTCATGCTGCACTCCTCACGGAGTTGTTCGGCCCGACAGGTGTCGAGCTTCCCTTCCGCGTGTCGTCGCCAACTGCTGAGCGAGGCTCAGTCTGACGTTCGGCTCCACGCTTCACCGGGGCTCCAACTGAGCCCAGGCTCGCCCATCGGGCGAGATTGATGGCGGCGTTGTCGTCGCGCTGGTGTGACGAGGAACACCCCTCACAGGTCCAGTGCTCGAACCAGCCAATGTCCTGCACGTGACCACAGGCGTGGCACGTCTTTGACGACGGGAAGAACCGGTCGGCCTCGATCAACGTGGACCCATACCAGGGGCACTTGTAACGAAGTTGACGGCGGATCTCGCCGAGGGCTGCGTCAGCGAGCCCCCGCCGGCGCGCACGTGCGCCGGGCAGACCCTTTTGGCACAGCAGTGACGCCGCGTCCAGCCCTTCGACCACCACCACGCCGTGGGTCTTGGCGAGGGTGGTGGTGAAGACGTGGATGGTGTGACGGCGTACGTGGGCGACCTGCGCGTGCAGGCGCGTGATCGTGGCGGCGGTCTCCCGATACTGTCGTGAGCCACGCGTGCGACGGGATTGTTGGCGCTGGCGTCGACGTAGTTCTTTGAGGCGATGCTCGAGAGCGTGTGGGTTGGCGAGCTCACCGATCACCTCGTTGGTGGTAGCGACCGTCGCGAGTCTGCGCACACCCACGTCGACGCCGACCACCGAGTCGGGCTGGGCAACGCCGCTCTGTTGGGGACGAGCGACGGCGACGCGCACGGCCGCGATGATGCGCGCTCCCTGGCGCGAGAGCGTGACCCCAAGGATCCTGGCTCGATTGAGTGCGATCAAGCGCTCGATGCGTCGGGTGTTCTCGTGGGTGCGGATGGTCCCGAGCACCGGCAGGGTGAGGTGTCTCCGGTCGGGTTCGAGCCTCATTACCCCAGTAGTGAAGGAGAAGCGATCCCGGTCCTTTCCGCGCTTCTTGAACCGGGGGAAGCCGACCTTACGACCTTTGATCGTGCCCGCGCGCGACTGCTGCCAGCGCCAGTAGGCGTCGGTGGCGCCGCGCACCCCGTCGGCAAAGACCTCCTTTGAGACCTCTCGCCACCAGACCGCACCGGTATCGGCGTTCACACAGACGCGGTCCTTCTGCGCGTTCCAGCGCTTTCTCATCGAGTAGAAGGAGGGAGGCGTCGTCGACTCGCCGGTCTCGCGGTAGTGCTCGAGGTCGCATCTGATCTGCTCGAGGGTCCAGTTAAAGGCCTTGCGCCGAGCGCCAAAGAACCGCGCTATCTGGGCTGACTGCTCGTCCGTGGGGTCGAGCGCGAAGGTGAAGGCCTGGACGATCTGGCCCTCGGGTGGGCAGTACCTAGGCGGCATCGTCTGATGCCTGAACGGCTGCCAAGGCCTTCGCCGCTCGGTGCGCGGCGCCACGACGACCATGGAGGCGAGCGCAGAACGAGGAAAGCACCTCGGTCATGTCGCCAACGAGGTCGTCGCCCGTTGGCCTGCAGCGACGCCGCGACGTAGTCAGAACCGAAACTGGCGACGCGATCACGATATTCGACGATGATGGTCGTGACAGTCGAGTCGGACAAGAGCCAAGGAACGTGCGGCGCTTGCCGTTGAGTCCAGAGCCGACTTCGGTCACGACCCGGTCAATCGAATGACCCTGGGACGTAGCCCAAGTGGTGACTCGAGCCACGTGGCGATCAAGGTCATCATGCTGATCGGCTGACGAGACACGGGCGTACATAACGGTCGAGTCCCGTTGCGACGGCGAGGTTGCGAGATCGCCGACCATAATCAAGCGGCCGACCTGACGCACCGGCACCGGCAACGCCCCTCTCGGAACCACCGATAGGCGGTCTGGGGATGTATCCCTTGTCGGTCTGCCCACTCACTCACGTTCATTGCTTCGCAGTCTTGTATAGCGGTGTCACATCAGATGGCAGCCCCCCATGAACTCGACGCTGCCCTCACGGACTCCTACGACGTCTGGGCCATCGTAACGGGCCGATCGACGCAGGACGAGGCGCCATTTACGATCGCGAGCGCCGACGGCGTCGCTAGTTGGTGGTACTCGGCGACGGCTGGCCCAACAGAACGTCGCGGCGCTTCGTGTACTCCTCCACGTCGAGATCCCCGCGCGCGAGCCGCTCGTCGAGTATCCGCATCGCGTTGCCGCCACTGCTCGAGCCAGCCATGGCGTGCGCCTGGGCGACATCCTCGCGGCGTCGTCTCATCGACAGCAACAACGCCACGATCGCCACGGCGAGCAAGACGACGAGAAAGGCGAGGAAGAGTCCGCCACGAAAGCCGATGACGTGGTGCATGCCGCCGTCGAAGAAGCGGCCGCCGAATCCTGGTTGTGGTGCGTCTGGTTGCACGGTTCGT
>JAKAFH010000020.1 GCA_021818025.1 Actinomycetes bacterium
GTGGCTGCGTCGCGCCTCGGTCGTGGTTGCCCCCGCGCTGCGCGGCGAGAGCTTCGGGCTCGTGCTGCTCGAGGCGATGGCGAGCGAGGTCCCGCTGGTGGCGAGTGACATCGATGGCTATCGTGACGCCGCCGGCGGACACGCGACACTGGTCGCGCCGGGCGACGCCGCGGCGATCGGGGCCGGTATCGCGCGGGCCCTCGGTCGCGACGCGGCTGCGATAGAGGCCGCCCGCAACCACGCCGCGTCGTGGTCGATGCAGCGTCTGGTGGACCGCTACGAGGAGCGCTACGACGAGGCTCGCCGTCGCTTCGGGGTCGCACGGTAGCCTGGGAACATGGCCACGAAGCAAAAGTCGCGCAACCGGCGTCCCTCGACGCGTGATCGCGGACCACGCTACGTAGAGCCCGTCCTCGACCCGACCTGGCAGAGTCCGTACCTTCCCTCGGCCGAGGAGCGCGAGGCCAACGGCGCCGCCGTGCGCCGTTTCGCCTGGCGCCGGCGGATCCCCGTGACCATCGCCGTCGCGGTCCTCGTGGTGGCGCTGCTCGTGGGCGCGATCGTCTCGGTGTGGCTCGCGGTCCTGGGCGTCGTGATCGGCGCGGCCTACGGCTGGGAGCTGTACCGGTCGTTCGGGCGCCTCGAGCGGATCGGCACCGGCGCGGGCGACAGCGTCGCGGCGCTGGTGCGCGAAGGCGGCACCACCCACGATCGCCAGCGCCTCGCGACGGTCGTGGACCGGCTGAGCGCGACCTTCGGCGTCGATGGGGTCGTGGCCGAGATCATCGACGACCAGGGCTACAACGCCACGCTGATGCGACGCCACGGCGGACTAGCGCTTTTCGTGACGAGCTCGCTACTGGCCGACTTCGAACTGATCGAGCTCGAGGGCGTCGTCGCGCACTGTCTGGCGCGTCAGCGCCTCGGCCTGGTCGAGCGCCAGTGCATCGCGGCTTCGTCGTCGATGGACGTCACGGCCCGACGCGCGCTGGCCGGCGTTGGGCAGTGCTACCGAGCCGACGAGGTGGCCGCCGCGGCCATTCGTTACCCACTGGGCCTGGCGAGCGCGCTGCGCCGCTGCGCTGACCAGGGACCGCAGGCGGGTTCGTACTTCGTCTCGCCGGCCTTTGCGCTGACTCGCTGGTCGTGGTTCGATCCCTTCGCCGATGCCACGGCGTCTGACCTCGGTGATCTCGACGACCCGCTGCTGCGCGCCCTCGCCCTCGAAGAGTGGTGAGCACGCCCGGTAGGCTGGGGGCATGACTCTTTCATCTGACAGTTCAGTCGTCGGTTCGGCTCGCGTGAAGCGGGGATTGGCGGACATGCTGCGTGGCGGGGTGATCATGGACGTGGTCAACCCCGAACAGGCCAAGGTCGCCGAGGACGCTGGTGCGGTGGCGGTCATGGCCCTCGAGCGCGTGCCCTCGGACATTCGACGTGACGGCGGCGTGGCGCGAATGAGCGACCCGCAGATGATCCAGGAGATCCAGGCGACGGTGACCATCCCGGTGATGGCTAAGGCCCGCATCGGCCACTTCGCCGAGGCCCAGATACTCCAGGCGCTCGACGTGGACTACATCGACGAGTCCGAAGTCCTCACGCCGGCCGACGAGGACAACCACATCGACAAGTGGGGATTCACCGTTCCCTTCGTGTGCGGGGCGACCAACCTCGGCGAGGCGTTGCGCCGCATCGGCGAGGGCGCCTGCCTCATTCGCTCCAAGGGCGAGGCAGGTACCGGCAACGTCGTCGAGGCGGTACGCCACCTGCGCACCATCAACGCTCAGATGCGCCGATTGACCTCAGCCGACGAGGCGGAGATCTACCGGCTCGCCAAGGACCTCCAGGCACCGCTGCCGCTCGTGCTCGAAGTCGCGGCGACGGGATCGCTCCCGGTGCCGATGTTCTGTGCCGGGGGCATCTCGACCCCCGCGGACGCATCGCTCGTGATGCAGCTCGGCGCCCAGGCCGTCTTCGTGGGCTCGGGCATCTTCAAGAGCGAGGATCCGGACCGGATGGCGCGCGCCATCGTCGAGGCGACGACCCACTACCAGGACCCGTCGGTCGTGGCCAAGGTCTCCACTGGCCTCGGCGCGGCGATGCGCGGCGCCGAGCTCGCGTCGCTCGAGCAGCGCCTGGCCGAACGCGGGTGGTAGCAGCGCCCCTCGGCGTCTTGGCGCTCCAGGGCGACGTGCGCGAGCACGTCGCGGTGTTGGCGGGACTTGACGTCGAGGTCGTGGCGGTGCGCACGGCGGACCAGTTGCGCTCGGTGCGGGGCCTCGTCATCCCCGGCGGCGAGTCGACGACGATCGCGAGGCTGCTCGAGACTTCGGGCATGCGCACCCCGCTCGCCGAGCGGTTGCGCGACGGCCTGCCCGTGCTCGGCACCTGCGCGGGGCTGATCCTGCTGAGCCGCTCGGTCGTGGACGGTCGCGACGACCAGTGGAGTTTCGCGACCATTGACGTCGACGTGCGCCGCAACGGCTTCGGACGCCAGATCGCGAGCTTCGAGACCGTCGTGCGCGTCGAGGGCGTGGGCGAGGTTCCCGGTGTCTTCATTCGAGCGCCCAAGATCGAGTCGTGGTCCGAGCGGGTCACCGTGCTCGCGACCCACGACCACGGCACGGGGCCCACACCGGTCCTGGTGCGTCAGGGCGCCGCGTGGGGCTGCTCGTTCCACCCCGAACTGACCGACAGCAGCGCCATTCACGAGTTGTTTCTCGCGTCGCTCTGAAAGTCCCGCTCGCCGGGGCCGCGGTGCGCTGACCTTGACTTCGCCGGTTCTCCGGTAGCATTGCAACGCCCAATGGGGCAGGAGGAACTATGTCCGGCCATTCGAAGTGGGCGACGACCAAACACCGCAAGGGCGCCAAGGACAGCGCTCGCGCCAAAGTCTTCGCCAAATTGATCCGACAGGTGGAAGTCGCGGCGCGCGAGGGCGGCGGCGACCCGTCCGCCAACGCGAGCCTTCGCACGATGTACCAGAAGGCGCGCGAGGCGTCAGTTCCGATCGACACCATTGAGCGCGCGATCAAGCGAGGCACCGGCGAACTCGAAGGTGCGCGCTACGAGGCCGTGACCTACGAGGGGTACGCGCCGGGGGGTATCGCCGTCATCGTCGAGACCCTGACCGACAACCGCAACCGCACCAGCGCCGAGATCAAGCACCTCTTCTCCAAGAACGGCGGCTCGATCGCCGAACCGGGTGCCGTCTCCTGGCAGTTCGACCGCAAGGGCATCATCGAGGTGAAGGGCCCGGTTGATGAGGATCAGATGCTCGAGTGGGTCCTCGAAGCCGGTGGTGAGAACTTCACGACCTCGGCGGACTCGGTGTCGGTGACGACCGAGCCCCAGGACGTGGGACGGGTGCGCGACGCACTCGAGGGTTTCGGCGTGACGGTTACGAGTGCTGATCTGACCCTGGTGCCCCAGACGATGATCGAGGTCGCCGAGGAGTCCGAGGCGAAGAAGATCCTGCGCCTCGTGGACGCCATCGACGACCACGACGACGTCCAGAACGTCTACGCGAACT
This sequence comes from Actinomycetes bacterium, assembly GCA_021818025.1. Taxonomy (GTDB): domain Bacteria; phylum Actinomycetota; class Acidimicrobiia; order Acidimicrobiales; family RAAP-2; genus RAAP-2. Next base: position 3,533 of record JAKAFH010000020.1, read on the forward strand.
TCGATATCCCCGACGAGATCCTCGCGAGCTTCGAGGAGTAGTCGCCCCGAGGTTCCGCATTCGGGCCGAGTCAATCGATACAATCGAACATATGTTCGTATTAGGCATCGACCCGGGGCTTACGCGATGCGGCTTCGGCCTCGTCGAGGGCTCCCTCGAGGGTCCCGAGGCCTTCCGGGCCATTCGAGCGGGCGTCATCGAGACGACCGTGTCCGAACCGGTCGAACGGCGCCTCGGTCAGCTGCTCGTCGAGCTCACCGCTCTGTTCGATGAGGTGACGCCCGACGCGGTGGCGGTGGAGCGCGTGTTCTTCCAACGCAACGCCCGAACGGCGATCCCCGTCGCCCAGGCGAGCGGGCTCGCCGTCGCGATCGCGAGCGCGCGCCACCTCGAGGTCCGCCAGTTCACCGCCCAGGAAGCCAAGCTCGCCGTCACGGGCTACGGCGCGGCGGACAAACTCCAGGTCCAGGGCATGGTCGCGCGACTCTGTTCGCTGCGCGCGATTCCCCAGCCGGCCGACGCCGCGGACGCGCTGGCCCTCGCCATCACCTACTTCACCACGTCACGCACCGAGCGCCGACTGGGGAGGTCGGCGTCATGATCGGCTTCGTCAGCGGCCGGATCGTCGCGAATCTCGCATCGGGGGCGAGCATCGTGGACGTGAACGGCGTCGGCTACGAAGTGCACGTCGCGTCGAGCCAGCCACCGATCGTCGACAGCTCGGTTGACCTCGCGGTGTACACGGTCGTTCGCGCCGACGCGATCATGCTGTACGGCTTTGACACCTTCGACGAGCGCGCGTTCTTCGCCCAGTTGCTCGCGACGCCGGGCGTCGGGCCGTCGACGGCGCTCGCCGCGCTGCGCACGATGCCCATGGCCACCCTGGCCGAGGCCATCGAGGGCGGTGACTACAAGACCATCGCGTCGATTCCGGGCATTGGCACGAAGACGGCGAACCGGATCGTGCTCGAGCTGGCCGGCAAGGTGACGGTGGACGCCCCGACGAGCGCGCCACAGCATACGGTCGCGGGCGCCGTCGACGAGGCCCTGCGCCGACTCGGCTACGGCGCCGCGGAGATCCGCGAGCTGCGCGACGTCGAGTTGCCCGACGACGAGAGTGCCGCGCTGCGCGTCGCGCTGGGTTACCTGGGGCGCTCGTGAGTCGCCGCGACATCGACCTCGGGGCCGAGCCGCTCGTCAGCGGCGCGGCCGACGAGCCCGAACGACGCAGCGAGGCGTCGCTTCGACCCACCTCGCTCGCGAGCTTCGTGGGCCAGCGCGACCTCGTCGGACACCTGGACATCGTGCTCGGCTCGGCGCGATCGCGCGGCCAGATCGTCGACCACCTCCTCTTCGCCGGTCCACCGGGGCTCGGCAAGACCTCGTTGGCCTCGATCGTGGCCAACGAGATGGGCTCGGGACTGCGAATCACTTCGGGGCCGGTGCTGACGCGCCCGGGCGACCTGGCCGCGCTGATGACCGACCTGCACGACGGCGACGTCCTGTTCATCGACGAGATCCACCGATTGAGCCGGTCCGTCGAGGAGGTGCTCTACCCGGCGATGGAGGACCGGCGCCTCGACGTCCTGATCGGGCGCGGGCCGTCGGCTCGGACGATCCGCATCGACCTGCCGAGTTTCACGCTCATCGGCGCGACGACGCGCATCGGCCTCGTGGCGGCACCCCTGCGGGATCGATTCGGGTTCGTCGGCCAGCTCGACCTCTACGACGACGAGGAGCTGACGAGCATCGTGGAGCGATCGGCGGGGCTGCTCGGCGTCGCGATCAGTCCCGAGGCGGCGTCCACGATCGCCTCGCGCAGCCGCGGCACACCGAGGATCGCCAACCGGCTGCTTCGCCGGGTCCGCGACGTCGCGGCGGTAAATGACCTGGTCGGGATCGATGCTGACGTCGCGGCCGAGGCGCTGGCGCTGTTCGGCATCGATGAGCTGGGACTTGACAAGCTCGACCGGCGGATCCTGGGCCTGCTCTGTCGTCAGTTCAGCGGGATGCCCGTGGGCCTGGTGACCCTGAGCCACGCCTGTGGCGAGGAGGCGACCACCATCGAAGACGCCTACGAGCCGTACCTCTTGCGAGCCGGTCTTTTGATCCGGACGCCCCGCGGGCGCCTCGCCACCGACCGGGCCTACGCGCACCTCAACCTGAGGGCGCCCGGGGGCGGATTGGTCTAGCCACGAGCCCGGCGTGGGCTAGGGTTTCTCTGGTCTAGTTCCGGAGGGAAGCCACATGTTTGCAGCTTCGAGCGGCAGCTCGTCGATTTTGATTATCTACTTGGTGGTCTTCGGGGCGCTGTATTTCTTCTACCTCCGTCCGCGTAACAAGAAGCAGAAGCAGGCCCGCCTGGCCGCGCGCAAGGTCGAGGTGGGCGAGCGCGCCCAGACGATCGGCGGCTTCGTCGGCACCGTGGTGCGCAACGACGCCGACATCATCGTGCTGCGTAGCGCGAGCGGCGTGGAACTGGAGTTCGTGCCCTCGGCCATCGCGCGGCGCTTCGACCCGGCCCCCGCGCCGACGACTGACTCGAGCGACGAGCCCACCGCCGAAGGCGACGAGCAGTAATGGCGGGAACCGTCGGTTCTCGCCGGTCACTGATCGTCAGCCTGTTGCTGACGATCGTGGTTGCCTTCGGGGCGCTGATCACCACGCTGTCCTTCGGGTGGGGGCCCAAACTGGGCCTCGACCTGGCCGGCGGGCTCTCGGTCGTCTACAAGCCAGCGACCCCGACGTCGACGGCCAACATGCAAGAGGTCGTCACGATCCTCAACAACCGGGTGAACGGACTGGGCGTTTCGGGCGCGACGGTGAACCTCCAGGGCAAGGACGTCGTCGTGAGCGTGCCCGGCGTCTCAGACGCGCGCACCGTCCTCGCGGCCGTTGGCCAGACGGCTCAGCTGCTCTTTCGGCCCGTCCTGTGTGAGACCGGCCCAGCCGCCAAGCACGCCAAGGCGGTCAAGACGGTGCCGAGCTGTGGCGCCAACTACCTCATGACCGCGGCCAACCTCGCCGTGAACACCAGCACGGGGTCGCCAACGAACAACATCGGCCTGGACCCCCAGTACACCAACATCGCCTCGACGCAGCCCCAGAACGACAACAAGAACCAGACGGTGATCCTGCCGGCGCTCGGCACCAACAGCGTGCGCTACGTGCTCGGACCGGCCGAGCTGACCGGCCAAGCCGTCAAGACCGCCATCGCCCAGCAGGACCAGGTCGGCGCGTGGGTCGTCAACTACTCGCTGACCGGCGCGGGCAGCCCCGCGTGGGACAAGGTCGCCCAGGCCAACTTCCACGCCGAGCTCGCCATCGAGCTCGACGGCGTCGTCCAGTCGGCACCCTTGATCCAGCCCAATCAGACGAGCTTCAGCTCCTTTAACGGCCAGGGTCAGATCTCGGGTTCCTTCACCGAGTCCTCGGCGAAGAACCTGGCGCTGGCGATGCAGTTCGGTGCCCTGCCGGTGCGCCTCACCGCTTTGACCACCCAGACCGTCTCGCCGACCCTGGGCCACAGTGCCCTCATCGCGGGTCTCGGCGCGGGTCTCGTCGGTCTCGGCCTGGTGCTGCTCTACACGATCGTCTACTACCGCCTGCTCGGACTGGTCATCGTGCTCGGCCTCGGGGTCACCGCCGCGCTGCTGTGGGCCATCATCTCCGCGCTCGGCCACACGGCCTTCGCGCCCAGCTTCACGTTGGCTGGTGTCACCGGATTGATTGTGTCCATCGGTATCACGGTGGACAGTTACATCGTGTACTTCGAACGATTAAAAGACGAAGCGCGGGCCGGCCGGTCGATACGAACCTCGGTGGACCGGGGATTCCGCTCGGCGTGGCGCACGGTGCTCGCCGCGGACACGGTCAGCCTGCTCGCGGCGGTCTTGCTCTACCTGATCGCCGTCGGTGACGTGCGAGGCTTCGCCTTCTTCCTCGGGCTCTCGACGGTGCTCGACATCGGGATCACGTGGTTCTTCACCCGCCCGCTCGTGATCCTGCTGGGCCGGCGCAGTGCCGACCAGTCGAGCGCGCTGTCGATGGCCGCCGGACTCGCAATGGGAGCAGCCAATGAGTAGCGCGACAGTGACGACGACCCCGACGCCGGGCGTGCTCGGCCGGGTCTACCGCGGCCTCACGAGGTTCGACTTCGTCGGTCGGCGCAAGATCTGGTTCAGCGTCTCGATCGCGATCATCGTGCTCGGCATCGCCTCGCTCTCGATCCGCGGCTTCAACCTCGGCATCGACTTCAAGGGCGGGAGCTCGTGGGAGGTGCTGGCGCCCAACACCTCGATCAGCGCTGTGACCTCGGCGGTGGAGCACGCGGGGCTCTCCCAGCCGGTCGTTGAGAAGCTGGGCGCGGACACCTACCAGGTGTCCGCCGACATCAACTCGCTCTCGAGCACCCAGCAGCTCGCCGTGACCAACGAGGTCATCAACGCGATGGCCAAGCTCGCCAACGTGAGCGCGAACCAGGTGTCGACGAGCAACGTCGGTCCTACCTGGGGCGGTCAGATCACCCGTCGAGCCCTCGAGGCCCTGCTGGTGTTCTTCATCGCGGTGATCGTCTACATCAGCGCGCGCTTCGAGCCCAAGATGGCCCTCGCGGCCTTCGTCGCGATGATTCACGACCTCTTGATCACGATCGGGGTGTACTCGCTCTTCGGCTTCCAGATCACGCCCGACACGGTGATCGCCGTGCTGACCATCCTCGGGTACTCGCTTTATGACACGGTGGTCGTCTTTGACCGCGTGCGTGACAACACCGGCACCGTGCTCAAGGGTGGCGAGCTCACCTACAGCGACATGGTGAACCTCTCGATGAACCAGACCCTGGCCCGCTCGATCAACACCTCGCTGGTCGCGATCCTGCCGGTGCTGTCGGTGCTGATCGTCGGTGCGTACATCCTGGGCGCGACGACGCTGCAGAACTACGGTCTCGCCCTGACGGTCGGTCTGGTGAGTGGTGCGTACTCCTCGATCTTCATCGCGAGCCCGTTGCTCGCGATCCTGAAGGAGCGCGAGCCACGCTACATCGACCTCGCGGCGCGCGTCATGGCTCGATCGGACCACCACGCGTTCAGCCCGGCCGAGGCCGCCAAGCTCTCGAGCGACGGCGCCCAGCGCAGTGCTCGCGCGGCGAGCGCCACCAAGTCCGCGGGTGTGCAGGCCCGTGCGCGCAAGCAGAAACGGCGATAGTCGACCGGTAGGCTGACGCCATGGTGAGCTTGACGTCACGACCGCGGGCCGACGCTGCGCTGGTCAGTTCCGTCGATCGCATCGTGGCGCGCTACCGCGAACACCACGCTGACGGCGACGTCGAGATCATCCGCCGGGCCGGACTGGCGGCGATCGCCGCCCACGAGGGCCAGCTGCGGCGCACCGGCGAGCCCTACGTCACCCACCCGATCGCGGTGGCGGGGATCGTCGCCGACCTGGGCCTGGACGCCCCGACGATCGCGGCGGCGCTCTTGCACGACGCCGTCGAGGACACGGGCATGACCACGAGCTGGCTCTCGCGCGAGTTCGGCGAGCAGGTGGCGGCGGTCGTGGACGGCGTGACCAAGCTCGACCGCCTGGAATTCGACTCCAAGGAAGCCCAGCAGGCCGCGACGATTCGCAAGATGTTTATCGCGATGGCCCGGGACTGGCGGGTCTTGATCATCAAGCTGGCGGACCGGCTGCACAACATGCGCACGATCTCGGTGATGCCCATGCACCGCCAGCGCGCGATCGCCCAGGAGACCCTCGACGTCTATGCGCCCCTCGCGCACCGCTTCGGTGTCCAGCAGGTCAAGTGGCAGCTCGAGGACCTGAGCTTCGCCACGCTGCACCCCAAGCGCTACGCCGAGATCGAGCAGATGGTCGCCGCGCGCCAGCCCGAGCGCGAGGCCTACCTGCACGAGGTGATGGACGCCCTGGTCGCCAAGGTCGAGGGATTCGGCATCCGCGCCGACGTCCGGGGCCGACCGAAGCACCTGTGGAGCATCTACGAGAAGATGGTGGTCGGCGGCAAGGAGTTCGACGAGATCTTCGATCTCGTGGGCCTTCGGGTCATCGTCGAGGAGGAGCGTGACTGCTGGGCGGTGCTCGGCGCGATCCACGCGCTCTGGTCGCCCGTTCAGGGCCGCTTCAAGGACTACATCAACTCGCCGAAGTTCAACCTGTACCAGTCGCTGCACACCACGGTGATCGGGCCGCGGGGCAAGTCGGTCGAGGTGCAGGTGCGCACCCAGGAGATGCACCGGCGCGCGGAGTTCGGCATCGCCGCGCACTGGGGCTACAAGGAGGGCGCCTCCACCAAGGAGATCGCCTGGATGCAGCGCCTGGCCGACGTCGAGCAGGAGGAGGACGACCCCATCGCCTTCCTCGAGGCGCTGAAACTCGACCTGGGCAACGACGAGGTCTACGTCTTCACCCCCAAGGGCCGCGTCATCGCCCTGGTGGAGGGGGCGACGCCGATCGACTTCGCCTACGCGGTGCACACCGAGGTCGGCCACCACTGCGTCGGCGCGAAGGTCAACGGTCGCCTGGTGCCCCTGGACACGGTGCTGCACTCGGCCGACGTGGTCGAGATCGTCACGAGCAAGCACCAGTCGGCGGGTCCCTCGCGCGACTGGCTCAAGATCGCCAAGTCCTCGCGCGCCAAGTCCAAAATCCGCCAGTGGTTCCAGCGCGAGCGCCGCGAGGACGCGATCGAGGGCGGTCGCGAAGAGCTGACCAAGGCGCTGCGGCGCGAGGGGCTGCCGATCGCGACCTCGCTCGCCTCGAGCGCGCTCGACGCAGTGATCGCCTCGCTCAACCTCGAGGACCTGGACGCGCTGTTCATGTCCATCGACAGCGGGCAGATCTCGGCGCTCGCGGTCGTCCAGCGACTCGAGCGCGAGCTGCACGGCGGTGAGGCCGAGCAGCTGCCGACCACGGTGACCAAGATGCCGCGTACCAACCGCTCGGCGCGGCGCACCGCGGGGGTCTACGTCGAGGGTCTCGACGACGTGATGGTCCACCTCGCCCGGTGCTGCTCGCCCGTGCCCGGGGACGCCATCATGGGCTTCATCACCCAGGGCCGCGGGGTGTCGGTGCACCGCGACGACTGCTCGAACGCCGTGGCGCTCGCGCACCGCCTGGGGGAGCGGATCATCGACGTCGAGTGGGACGGCTCGGTCGGCGGGCAGTACCGCGCGGTGCTCGAGGTCCTCGCCTTTGACCGCTCGCGACTGCTGCTGGACGTGTCCAAGGTCGTCGCCGAGTACCACCTCAACATCATCTCGAGCAGCTCGACCACGTCAGGCTCGCGCATCGTGCGCATGGTCTTTGACGTCGAGCTCGCCGACCCGACGCACCTGTCGAGCCTGCTGAGTGCCTTAAAGGCCGTCGACGGGGTCTTTGACGCCTTCCGCCAGATTCCCGGACAGAATAAAGGAACATGAACGACTCGCCAGCGCAGTTTCGTGCCCCCGTGGGCACCCACGACGTCCTCGCCCCCGAGTCCGCAGTCTGGGAGGGCCTGATCGGCACCTTCTCGACCCTGGCCTATCGATACGGCTTCTCGCTCATCCTCTCGCCGCTCTTCGAGGACGTGGGGGTCTTCAACCGAGGCATCGGCGAGGCGAGCGAGGTAGCCACCAAGGAGATGTACGTCTTCACCGACCGGGGCAACCGGACCCTGGCGTTGCGGCCCGAGGGGACCGCGTCAGTGGTGCGGGCCTTCGTCCAGCACCAGCCACCCACGCCCTGGAAGGCGTGGTACGTCACGCCGGCCTTCCGCTACGAACGGCCCCAGGCCGGCCGGTACCGTCAGCATCACCAGCTCGGGGTCGAGGTGCTCGGCACTGACGACCCCGCCGTCGACGTCGAGGTGATCGCACTCGCGTGGCGGTTCTACGAGGCGATCGGGCTGCGCCGGGTCCGACTGTTGCTCAACTCGATGGGCCACGACGAGTGCCGCGGACGCTACGTCGAACTCCTGGCGGCCCACCTGGCGGCGAACGCGTCGTCGCTCTGTGACGAACACCGCGAGACCTGGGCGAGTAACCCGCTGCGAGTGCTCGACTGCAAGCGCGAGGCCTGCCGCGCGGTCACCGAGCGCGGGCCGATGCTGCCCGATCACCTCTGTGAGGACTGTCGGGCCCACTTCGAGCGGGTGGTGGCCGGGCTGGGCGCGCTCGGGATCGAGTCGACGCTCGCGCCGCGCCTCGTGCGCGGCTTTGACTACTACACGCGCACCACCTTCGAGTTCGCCGCCGACGCCCTCGACAGTGCTCAGAACGCGATCGGCGGCGGCGGGCGCTACGACAAGCTCGCCGAACAGCTGGGCGGGCGCGCGACGAGCGGCATCGGCTTCGGCAGCGGCATCGAGCGCCTCTTGCTCGCGCGCGAGGCCGAAGGGGTGACGGCGACGCTGCTGGAGCGTTCACCCGACGTGTTCGTCGTCGACACGACCTCGGCCGACGTCGCCACACCCTACGCCGACCGGCTTCGCCGGGCCGGGCTCGCCGTGCACCGCGCCTACGACCAGCGCTCGATGAAGGCCCAGATGAAGGCGGCCGACCGCTCGGGCGCGCGCTTCGCGGTGCTCGTGGGGCCCACGGAGCTCGCCGCGGGCCAGGTTACGATTAGAGACCTGCGTAGCGGGGACCATGACCAGACCCAGCGCAGCGTGGCGCACGACCAGCTCGTGGCGACGATGCTCGAACTAGTGAAGAAGTGAACATGACTGTGACCGGTAGCCAAGCCACGAGTATGCGTGACGCCCTGTGCGCCTCGGTCGACGAGACCATGATCGGCGAGCGCGTCACCGTGTGCGGCTGGGTCGCCAAGCGCCGCGAGCACGGCGAGCACCTGGCCTTCGTGGACGTGCGCGACCGCTCGGGCGTGCTCCAGGCGGTCGTGGAGGGATCGGTCGACGTGCGAAGCGAGTACGTCGTTCGCGTCACGGGCACCGTGACGCGCCGTCCCGAGGGGACGGTCAACGAGCGCCTCGCCACCGGACAGGTGGAGCTGAGCGACTGTGTCGTAGTGATCCTGTCGGCCGCTGAGCCGCCGCCCTTCCAGCTCGACGACCGCGCGACCATCGACGAGCAGGTCCGCCTGCGGTTCCGCTTCCTCGACCTGCGCCGCGAGGCGATGCAGCGCAACCTGCGCCTGCGCGCGCGGGTGAACCGTGCGTTGCGCGCCGCCATGGACGACCAGGACTTCTGCGAGGTCGAGACGCCACTGCTGTGGGCGCCGACCCCCGAGGGTGCGCGCGAGTTCGTCGTGCCGTCGCGCCTGCACGGCGGCGAGTTTTACGTGCTGCCCCAGAGCCCCCAGATCGCCAAGCAGCTCCTGATGGTCGGCGGCTTTGACCGCTATTACCAGATCGCGCGCTGCCTGCGCGACGAGGACCTGCGCGCCGACCGCCAGTTCGAGTTCACCCAGCTCGACATCGAGGCGAGCTTCGTGACTCAAGAGGACATCATGGGCTTCGTCTCGCGCGCGGTGCTCGACGCGGCCGAGGTCGCCACCGGCGAGCGCCCGACGAGGATCGACACGATGACCTGGGCCGAGGCGCTCGATCGCTACGGCACCGACAAGCCCGACCTGCGCTTCGCGATGACCCTCCAGGACCTCTCAGCGGCCTTCGCGAAAACGACGGTGAAGGCCCTCGCCGCCCCGACGGTCAAGGCAATCAAGGTCACCGGCGGCGCCAGCTTCGCGCGCAGCCGACTCGACCAGCTCACCGAGCACGCGAAGTCCCTCGGCGCACAGGGCCTGGCGTGGTTCCGGGTCAGCGCCGACGGGCTCGACTCGCCGCTCGACCGGTTCCTCGCTGACGAGGAGCGCCTCGCGATCAGGAACGCCGACGGGGCGGGCGAGGGCGACCTGATCCTCGTGGTCGCCGACGAGCACGACCTGGCCTGCCGGGTGCTCGGCGCGCTGCGCGTCGCCATCGGCGCACCGCCGGTGAGCGAGGGGCCCCACCGCTACCTGTGGGTGACCGAGTTCCCGATGTTCGAGGGCGTGGACGAGGACGGCCACCTCATGGCCGCGCACCACCCCTTCACCATGCCCCACGCCGACGACCTCGATCTGATCGAGACCGACCCACTGCACGTGCGCTCCCAGGCCTACGACCTGGTGCTCAACGGCTGGGAGCTCGGCAGCGGATCGGTCCGCATCCACCGCGCCGACATCCAGTCGCGGATCTTCACGGCACTGGGCATCACCGACGAGGAGGCGGCGAGTCGATTCGGCTTCCTGCTGGGCGCCTTCAAGTACGGCGCGCCGCCCCACGCGGGCTTCGCCTTCGGCGTCGACCGGCTGGTGGCGATCTTCGCGGGCGAGGAGAACATCCGCGAGGTGATCGCCTACCCCAAGACCCAGTCGGGCGCGGACCTCATGACCGGCGCGCCCAAGGCGATCGGCGAGCGCCAGCTGCGCGAACTGCACCTGCGCCTGGCTCCGAAGGGTTCGTGACGTCGCTGTTCGACGACGCCGCGAACGAGCGCCGCAAGCAATCGGCGCCCCTCGCTGAACTCCTGCGGCCGAACTCGCTCGACGAGGTCGTCGGTCAGGCGCACCTGGTCGGTCCCGACGGACCGATCCGGGCGATGGTGGCGGCCAAGCGACTGACCTCGATGATCCTCTGGGGGCCCGCCGGCACCGGCAAGACGACCATCGCGCGCCTCGTCGCGCGCGGCGCGGGCTACGAGATGGAGAGCCTGTCCGCGGTCTCCAGTGGCGTGCGCGACGTGCGCGAGGCACTCGAGCGCGCGCGGGCCCGGCTCGGCGAGCAGGGCCGTGCCACGGTCTTGTTCATCGACGAGGTGCACCGCTTCAACAAGGCCCAACAGGACCTCTTGCTGCCCGCGACCGAGGCCGGTGACGTCGTCCTGATCGGCGCGACGACCGAGAACCCCTACTTCGAGGTGAACGCGGCGCTGCTCAGCCGCTCCACCCTCTGGCGCCTCGTGCGTCTCGGCGAGGGCGACCTGCGGGCCCTGATCGAGCGCGGGGCGCAGCTGCGCGGCGTGACGGTGAGCGAGGCGGCCGAGGAGGCACTCGTCGGGTCGGGCGACGGCGACGCGCGAAGCGTGCTCACGACGTTGGACACCGCGGTCGTGCTGGCTGGACCTGGCCGCGCGGTCGAGGTCGGGCACGTCGTGCGCGCGCGCGACGGCCGGGTCTACCACCAGTCGCGCGATACCCACTACGACCAGGTGAGCGCCCTCATCAAGTCGGTGCGGGGCTCGGATCCCGACGCCGCGCTGTACTGGCTCGTCACCTTGCTCGAGAGTGGCGAGAGCGCGCGCTTCCTCGCGCGGCGCCTCGTGATCCTCGCGAGCGAGGACGTGGGACTCGCCGATCCGATGGCGCTCGTCACGGCTGAGGCGGGCGCGAGGGCGATCGAGCTCGTGGGCCTGCCCGAGGCTCGCCTCACCCTCGCGCACGTCACGATCGCCCTCGCCCTTGCGCCCAAGAGCAATAGCGTGACCCGGGCGCTTGGCGCGGTGAGCGCCGCGGTGCGCGACGGCGGGGCCGACGTGCCCGATCACCTGCGCGACGCGCACTACGCGAGCGCCGCGAGCGAGGGCTTCGGGCTCGAGTATCGCTACCCCCACGACGACCCGGCGGGGTGGGTCGCCCAGCAGTACTTGCCCGACCCCCTGGTCGGCGCCACCTTCTTCGAGCCGTCGGTCCACGGCGCGGAGCTCGCGACGGTGCGCGACTGGCGGGCGCGCACGAACCGTCAGGACCCGGGAACGACGGGGTCGCCAGTAGAGTAAGGGCCGTGGAAGCCGCCGAACTCCGAACCATCTTTTCGTCTTATTTCGCTGACCGGGGCCATACCCTGGTGCCATCGGCGAGCCTGATCCCCCACGACCCCACGCTGCTGTTCACGATCGCCGGCATGGTCCCGTTCAAGTCGTACTTCCTCGAAGAGGAGACGCCGCCCTACGACCGGGCCGTCTCGATCCAGAAGTGCTTCCGGGTCCCGGACATCGATATCATCGGCACGACGCGGCGCCACCTCACGTTCTTCGAGATGATGGGCAATTTCTCCTTCGGGGACTACTTCAAGCAGCGCGCCATCGAGCTCGCCTGGGGTTTGGTCACCGAAGGCTTCGGGCTTGACCCCGACCGGCTCTGGGTGACGGTGCACCTCTCGGACGACGAGGCCGAGGCGATCTGGCGCGACAGCGTCGGCGTGCGACCCGAGCGGATCCAGCGCCTCGACGAGGACAACTTCTGGGGGATGGGCGACAGCGGACCGTGCGGACCGTGCTCGGAGATCTTCTACGACAAGGGTCCGTCCTTCGGGGCTGACGGCGGCCCGGCCTTCGGGGGCGACGACCGCTTCGTCGAGTTCTGGAACCTGGTGTTCATGCAGTACGAGCGCGGCGCCGACGGTTCGCTCACCGAGCTGCCGACCAAGAACATCGACACCGGCGCGGGCTTCGAGCGCGTGCTGTCGATCCTCAACGGCGTCGAGTCGGTCTTTGCGACCGACCTCTTCGCCCCGCTGCTCGAGACGGCGTCGCGCGCGGTGGGCGTGCCGCTCGGTCGAGCGGACGCGACCGACGTGGCGATCCGGCGGATCGCCGAGCACGGCCGGGCCATGACCATGCTCGTGGCTGACGGCGTGCTACCCACCAACGAGGGCCGCGGCTACGTGCTGCGCCGGATCATCCGCCGCGCCATCTTGGCAGCGCGCCGGTCGGGTTCGGACGCTGCCCTGGTGGAATCCCTGGTCGACGCGACGATCGAGAAGATGGGCACGGCCTACCCGATCCTGGTGAAGGACCGCGACCTGATCGTCGAGATCCTCGAGCGCGAGGAGGTGGGCTTCGGGCGCACGCTGCGCACGGGCATGTCGCTGCTCGATGAGGCCGAGGCGGCGGTGCGCGCCGAGGGCGGCACGGTCATCTCGGGTGACGTCGCGTTCCGCCTGCACGACACCCACGGGTTCCCGATCGAGCTCACCGAAGAGATCGCCGCCGAGTCAGGGCTGACCGTCGACCACGACGCCTTCAGCGCCGCGATGACCGCCCAGCGCGAGCGCGCCCGCGCGTCGGCCAAGGCCCTTCGTCTGGCCGACGACACCCAGTACCGCGACCTCGTCGAGCGCTACGGCGCGAGCGAGTTCGTCGGACGCGACGTCTCGCGCTACAGCGTCGAGTCCGAGATCGTGGCCCTGTTGAATGGCGAGGAGTTCAGCGAGCTCTTCCTCGACGTGACGCCCTTCTACGCCGAGTCGGGGGGCCAGGTGGGCGACACCGGGGTGATCGTCACCGAGACGGGACGTTTTGACGTCGCGGACACCCAGTCCGTCGCCGGGGGCCTGATCGCGCACCGCGGCCGGCTGCACGGCGAAATCCTGCCCGGTCAGCTGGCCGTGGCGACCATCGACCCGCACCGGCGCAACGCGACGCGGCGCAACCACACGGCGACGCACCTCTTGCACGCCGGGCTGCGCACGGTGCTCGGCGACCACGTCCGCCAGCAGGGCTCCTACGTGGGCCCGGACCGGCTGCGCTTCGACTTCGCCCACGGGGCGCCGGTCGCCGACGAGGAGCTGGCGGCGATCCTGACGATGGTGAACGGCGACGTCGTGCACAACGAGGGCGTCGACACCATCCAGACGAGCAAGCACGAAGCCGAGACGATGGGCGCCATCGCCTTCTTCGGCGACAAGTACGGCGATCAGGTCCGCGTCGTGCGCGCGGGCGCGCACAGCCTGGAGTTCTGCGGTGGCACGCACGTGGACCGCCTGGGCGACATCGGCCAGGTCCAGGTCCTCGGCGAGTCCTCGATCGGCGCGAACACCCGCCGGATCGAGGCGGTGAGCGGGCTCGGCGCGCTCGAGCGCAGCCGCGAGCTCGAACGGGTGGTCTCGAGCGTGGCCGGTGTCTTGAAGACGGCCCAGGACGACGTCCTGCCGGCGCTGTCGCGCCTGCTCGATCGCCAGCGCGACCTCGAGCGCGAGGTGGCGAGCCTGCGCCAGGCCCAGCTCGTGGCGATCGCCGATCAGCTGCACGCGAGTTCGCCCTCGCCCGTCGTGGCCGCGCGCGTCGACGGCTGGCCCGGCGAGCAGCTGCGCTCGCTGGCCCAGGAGGTGCAGCGCCGGGGACATCGATTGAGCGTCATCGCCGGCGTCGCTGACGGCAAGGTGGCGATCGCCGTGGCGACCGACGAATCCCTCGACGCGGTCCAGGTCGTCAAGCAGCTCGCGCCACTGGTTGGCGGTGGTGGCGGTGGTTCGAGCCGCGTGGCACTCGCCGGGGGTCGTGACGCGGCCGGCGTGGACCGCGTGGTCGCCGCGGCGTCGGCGATGTAGGACCGTGGGACGCATACTCGGGCTCGATCCTGGATCCAAGCGGTGTGGCGTGGCCATCAGCGACTCCGCGCGCACGATGGCCTTTCCGCGCCCGGCGATCAGCGTGGACGACTCGCTGCTCGTGCGCATCGGCCAGATGGTCGACGAGGAGTTCGTCGACCTCGTGGTCGTGGGCCGACCGGTCGCCCTGTCGGGTCGCGAGACGGCGAGCACGCTGATGGCCGACGGGCTCTTTCACCAGTTGCGCGCCGCGCTGCACCACTCGACGGTTATCCAGTGGGACGAGCGCCTGACCACGCGCGAGGCGACGAGGGGACTGCACGCGGCGGGGCACCGCGCGGCCGATCACCGCGATCGGGTCGACAGCGCGGCGGCCGTCATCTTGCTCGAGCACTACCTTGACGGTCTTCGTGCGCCCTAAGGCGGTGGGGTGGATCCTCGGCGGTGCGCTCGGCGCGATGGCGCTCGTGCTCGCGTGGTTCTTCCTGCAGGCCTACCCACTCGGCGGCGAGGGACGCCTGGTGCGGATCACCGTGCACCCGGGCGACTCGCTCTCGGTCATCGCCGGCGAGCTGCACCGCGCCGGGGTGATCGCGAGCCCCCTCGCCTTTCGCATCGACTTGTTGCTCGGTGCGCCGACGGTCTATCCCGGGACCTACCAGTTCCACCAGCGCTCGTCTTTCGCCGTCGTGAAGGGCGTGCTCGCCGCACCGCTCGTGACGGTCACCCCCGGGCTCACCCTGCACGAGGTCGCCCTGCAGGTCGCCGCGCGCGAGGGTGCGACCTACGCCGACCACTTCCTAGCCGACGCGGCCTCCCTCGCCACCTCGAGCCCCTTTCACCCGGCGGGATCGCTCGAGGGACTGATTGGCGTCGGGCAGTACCGCATCACGCCCCAGCTGACGCCGCGACGACTGCTCGGCGAGATGGTCGCAGCCTTTGACGCCCAGGCCGCCTCGCTCGGACTCGACCCGAGCACGACCCGCGCGGGCCTGAGCGCGTATCAGCTGATCACGGCGGCGTCGATCGTCGACAAGGAGGGCTACTACCCTCGGAACATGCCCAAGGTCGCTCGGGTGATCTACAACCGCCTCGCGCGGGGCGGTCCACTGCAGATGGACGCGACGGTGCTCTACGCGCTGGGCATGGACGGCGGCACGGTCACCCACGCGATGCTCACGACCAAATCGCCCTACAACACGTACCTGGTCGCTGGTCTCACCCCGACGCCGATCTGCACGGTCTCGCGTGACGCCCTGCGTGCGGTCCTGAACCCGCCGCCGGGGCCCTGGCTGTACTTCACGGTCGTGAACCGCTCGGGCACCGAGGCCTTCGCCACCACCTTCGCCCAGCAGCTCGCCAACGAGCGCATCGGCGCCGCGAACGGGGTCCGGTGAACTGGCGCGTCGGGGTCATCGGCTCGCCGATCGCCCATTCGCTCTCGCCCCAACTGCACGAGGCGGGCATGGCACTCGCGGGGGTGACGGGGACATCGACGCGCATCGAGGTCGCGAGCGGCGACGTCGACACCGTGGCGGCGCTGCTCGCGGGTCCCTACGATGCCCTCTCGGTGACGATGCCCCTGAAGACCCAGGTGCTGGCGCTCTGTGCGCACCTCGACGAGGCGGCGGCGCGCATCGGCGCCGTGAACTCGCTCCTCGTGCGTCAGGGGCGCATCGAGGGGGCCAACACCGACGGCGCGGGCTTCGTCGACTCGTTGCGCGGTGAGCTCGGTTTTGACGTCGCGGGTCGAACGGTCGTGCTGCTCGGCGCCGGCGGGGCCGCGCGCGCAATCGTCGACGCCCTGGCCCTCGCGGGCGCGACCCGGGTCAGGGTGCTCGGACGTTCCGCGGCGTCGGTGCGGGCCCTGGCGTTGGCCTACGACGTCGTCGCCGAAGGCGTCGACGGTGATGATCGGGCCGATCTGATCGTGAACGCGACGCCCGTCGAGGGCCGCGTGGCGGTGCCGACGATTCCCACGAAGCCCGGCGCGGTGGCGGTCGATATAACGTATGAGCCGCGGGTGTCCCCCTGGTTGGCGCAGTACGAAGAGAGCGATTGTCGAGTGGTGAATGGTCTTGCGATGCTGGCGTACCAAGCCGCGCGCCAGCTCTCGTGGTGGTTCGAGACGCCCATCGACGGGGCCGCGCTGCTCGAGGCGATCCGGTGAGCGAGGCGCGCGCGATCACCTCGCGCATGCGCGGGCGCGAGTCGATGGACCGCAGCCTCTTCGTCGGGCTCGTGCTGCTGGGGCTGGTCGGGGTGGTGATGATCTACTCCGCGACGCGCACCGCGCTCGTCAACGCCGGCTACAACCCCCACTACTACCTCGAGCGCCAGGGCATCTTCGTCGTGGCGGGCATCGTGATCATGTACGGCATCTCGCGCATCGACTACCGGCGCCTCGAGATCCTCGCGACCCCGCTCTACGTGGTCGCGCTGTTCGCCCTCGCGGGGGTCTTCGTCGCTGGTCAGAGCGCGCTCGGCGCGCAGCGGTGGTACAACCTGGGCTTCATCCAGGTCCAGCCGAGTGAGTTCACCGTGCTCGTGATCATCCTCGCGGTCTCGACCTATACCCAGCGCCGCGCCGACGGGCTGACGATGTACGACGTGGTGCGCATCCTCGTCATGGGCGCCACGCCGCTGCTATTGATCGTGCTCCAGCCCGACCTCGGGACCGCGATCATCATCGTGCTCGTGGTCGCGGCCATGATGGTGATCGCCGGGGTGCCGCCGCGGTTCATGACCTTCCTCGCGATCGTCGGCTCGGCTGGGGTGGCCGGGTCGGTCTACTTCGACCTACTGCACAAGTACCAGGTGGACCGCTTCGTCTCGTTCCTCAACCAGAACTCGACCAACCCGGCCCTCGCGCCACTGATCTACGAAGTCTCCAACGCCAAGAGTGCCATCGGCTCGGGCGGGCTGCGCGGCGCTGGGCTCTTCCAGGGGCTTCAGACCGTGCTCGGCTACGTCCCCGAGCAGCGCACCGACTTCATCTTCACCGCGATCGGCGAGCAGCTCGGCTTCATTGGCTCGGTGCTGATCGTGCTGCTGCTCGCCTTCGTGGCCTTTCGCATGTTCCGCATCGGTCGCACGGCCAAGGACACCATGGGCCGGGTGCTCGGGCTCGGGGTCTTCATCTTCTTCGCCTTCAGCTGCTTCGAGAACATCGGGATGACCATGGGTATCATGCCCGTGACGGGGATTCCCTTGCCGCTGCTGAGTTACGGCGGCTCGGCGGTCCTGGTCTTTTACAGCGCCGGCGGGCTCGTGCTGTCGGTCTCGAGGCGAAGGGGTGGGTCGTGAGCGACGAGGTCGAAGCGGTCGGCGACGGCCCAGTCCCCTACGTGAAGCCCGCCGACCGGCTCGTGGAGACCTTCCGGGTCGTGCACGTGGAGTCGGTGACCTTCGACTTGGCCGACACCTCGCCGGCGGTGCACCTGATGGAGGCCGAGGCCCCCTACCGCAACGTCTCGATCCCCATGGCCCTCGCGGACGCGACGGCGCTGCACGCGGCGCTCTTTAACCGCGCGGGTCGGCGTCCAAGCACCCACGAGCTCTTCTCGACGGTCCTGACGCGCTTGCAAGCCGACGTCATCGCCGCCAAGGTCGTGCGCTACGAGGCCGGCATCTTCTACGGCGAACTGGATCTGATGACCCCGCGCGGGCGCGAGGTGCTCGACTGTCGAACGAGTGACGCGCTGATCCTCGCGCTGCGCCAGCCCGTCGTAGCGCCGATCCTATGCCTCGAGAGCATCCTCGAGCCATTTAGCGACGCTTGAACTCGACGCGGCGGATCGCCCCGCCGCGCAAATCGAGGCTGTTCTCGTGCGAGATCCGCAGCAGCAGCGCCACGATGATGTAGTTGGCCACGAGCGAGCTGCCGCCGTAGGCCATGAAGGGCAGGGTGATCCCCGTGAAGGGCAGCAGGCGCAGGACCCCGGCCATGATGAAGAAGGCCTGGAGCCCGACGACGGCGGTCAGCGCGGTGCTCGCGAGGCGCACGTAGTCCGAGTGGGCGCGCTGGGCGATGCGGAACCCCTCGCCGACAAAGAGCACGAAGAGACTTAAGACGACGACGATGCCGAGGAGGCCGAGCTCCTCGCCGACCGCGGCGATGATCATGTCCGAGGTGATCTCGGGGATCGTTCCGGACTGGCCGAGCCCGAGGCCCGTACCCGTGATGCCACCGGCCGCGAGCGAGAACCAGCCGTAGGCGAGCTGGTGGGAGAAGGCGAAGTTCGTTGCCGACCACGGGTCGATCCAGAGACTGACGCGCTGGTGGACCTGGCTGAAGAACTTGGCGGCGACGAGGGCCCCGCCCGCGAAGAGCCCGACGCTGATCAAGACGTAGGTCTTCAGGCCCGTCGTCACCCAGAGCATCGCGACGAAGAGCGCGAACAGCAGCATCGCAAAGCCGATGTCGTTCTCCGCGCCGAGGATCACCAGCGCGAAGCCCCACGCCGCGAGGATCGGCAGCAGGGTCCGCGGCGGGACGATCTGGCGGCGTCCGATGCGCTGGGTGGGGGTGGAGAGCAAATCCCGGTTGGCCGCGAAGTAGGACGCAAAGAAGAAGGCGAGGAGAATCTTGGCGACCTCGACCGGCTGGAAGGTGATCGGTCCGAGGCCGATCCACAGACGCGCACCGCCGACGCTGATGCCAAGGCCGGGCACCAGGGGCAAGAGCAGCAGGCCGATCGCCCCGAGCAGCGAGGTGTAGCGGTAACGGTCCAGGTCGCGCACGTGGCGAACCAGCGCCAGGGTGATCACGAGCCCGACGGCGCTCACGAGGAACCAGAGCGACTGGTAGGCGGCCTGGTGAGGGTCCCAGCGCGCGATCTCGACGTAGCCGATCCCGTTGAGCAGTGTCGCGATCGGCAGCAGCACCTGGGATGCTTGGGGCGCGTAGTGGCGAATCGCGACGTGCATCGACAGCGAGATCGCCACCATCGCCACGAGGAAGAGCCAGAGGTCGGGCGGCAGGTGGCCGACGGCGCCGAGCCAGGCGAGCACGTAGAAGGCCGACGTGATGATCCACGCCAGCACCATGAGGCCGAGTTCGGTTGAGCGCCGCGCGGGCGTGGCCTCGTCGGCGTCTGGAAGCGTCGGGGGCGCCAGCGCGCGCGAGTGCTTCGCCACGCTCTTAGAGTAGTCGTAGGGTTGGCGTACGAGCCGAGAGGGGTGAGGTGAGTTTCGACGTTCAGGCCTTCGGCCCCGAACGCTTCTCCAGCCGCGAGCTCTCGCGTCTCGAGTTCGGCGCCCGGCTGCTCGACCTCGCCGAGGAGCAGCGCCTGCCGATCCTGGAGCGCTGCAAGTTCGTCGCGATCTTCGCGGACATGGTCGACGAGTTCTTCCAGGTCCGCGTGGTCAGTCTCCAGGACAAGGTCGCGGCGGGCGTCCAGACGCCCTCGGTCGACGGCGTGCGCCCGCGCCAGCAGCTGAACGCGATCCGCGAGCGCGTGCTGGCCCTGATCGAGCGCCAGGACCGCATCGTGCTCGATGGCCTGCTGCCCGAGCTGGCGCGCAGCGGCATCACCATCATCCGCTACGTCGACTTGGACGTCGAGGAGCACGCGCGGCTCAACCGGTACTTCGAACAGAACGTCTACCCGGTCCTGACGCCCCTCGCCGTCGATCCCGGCCACCCGTTCCCGATGATCTCGAACCTGTCGCTCAACATCGCCGTCGCGGTGCGCGACGCCGAGACGGGCGAGGAGCGCAGCGCCCGCGTGAAGGTCCCGAGCTCGCTGCCGCGCTTCTTGCCCGCTGGGCCGGGCCGTTGGTGCCTGCTCGAGGAGCTGATCGTGGCCAACCTGGGCCGGCTCTTCCCGGGGATGTCCATCGGACGGGCCGACCTGTTCCGGGTCACGCGCAACGCGGACCTCACGCTCGAAGAGGACGAGGCCGACGACCTGCTCGTCGCCCTCGAGGTGGAGCTGCGCCGGCGACGCTTCGGCGAGGCGCTGCGCGTGGAGATCCTGCGCGGGATGTCCGCGGAGTTCCTCGACCTGCTCGTCGAGCAGCTCGAGCTCAACCACGAGAACGTCTACGTCTCAGACGCCCCCCTGGGCCTGCACGACCTGTGGAGCCTCTATGAGTTCGACCGCCCCGACCTGAAGGGCGAGGGCTGGTCGCCGCTCACCCCGCCGCGCCTGCTCGCCGGGGACCACGTCGGGGACGTCTTCGCGGTGATCCGCGAGGGCGACCTGCTGCTGCACCACCCCTACGAATCCTTCAGTGACTCGGTCGAGATGTTCATCGCCCAGGCGGCCGACGACCCCAAGGTGGTCGCGATCAAGCAGACCCTCTATCGCACCTCGGGCGACTCACCCGTCGTGGGCTCGCTCATCCGCGCCGCCGAACGAGGCAAGCAGGTCGTCGCGCTCGTCGAGCTGAAGGCGCGCTTTGACGAGGCGGCCAACATCGAGTGGGCCAAGGCCCTCGAGGACGCCGGGGTGCACGTGGTCTACGGCGTCGTCGGCCTGAAGACCCACTCCAAGACGGCCCTCGTCGTTCGCGCCGAAGGCGACCGGACGGTGCGCTACGCCCACGTCGCCACGGGCAACTACAACTCCAAGACCGCGCGCAATTACGAGGACTTCGGGCTGCTCACCGCGGATCCCGCCATCACCCACGACGTGGGCGAGCTCTTCAACTTCCTCACCGGCTTCGCGCGCAACGCCGACTACGAGAAGATCATCGTCAGCCCGACCATGACCCGTACGCGGATCATCGAGCTGATCAACGGCCAGCGCGACCGAGGGATGGCGGGGCGCATCGACATGAAGGTGAACGGGCTCACCGACCCCGCGATCATCGACGCCCTCTACGAGGCGAGCGACGCGCGGGTGCCGATCCGCCTGGCCGTGCGGACGCTGTGCTGCCTGCGCCCGGGGGTCACCGGCCTGTCGAGCACGATCGTGGTGCGCAGCCTGGTGGGTGAGTTCCTCGAGCACTCGCGGGTCTTCATCTTCGGCAATCCCGGCGAGGAGGGCTCGTCGGTCTACATGGGCTCGGCGGACTTGATGGAGCGCAACCTGGACCGCCGCGTCGAGGTGCTGGTGCCGATCGAGGACGACGGGCTGCGCGAGGAGCTGCGCGACGCCTTCGAGGTCACCTGGCGTGACGACGAGTTCACCTGGGTGCTCGGCACCGACCGGCGCTGGCGCCGGGTCCAGCCGGTCACGGAGTTCTCGGCCCAGGCCGAGTTCAAGCGTCGGGCGCTGGCACGGGCGCGGCCCCTGTCGACCCATTAGGGGGCGCCTTGCGCCACTCGAGGCTGGCGTAGGCGGCTCCGCCGATGGGGATCGGGATCCAGAAGTTGATCAAGCGATAGGCGAGCACCGCGAGGATCGCCTGGCTGTGGGGCACGCCGAAGCCGACGAGGGTCGGGATGAGCACGCCCTCGACGACGCCCAGTCCCGCCGGTGTGATCGGGATCGCCGCGAGCACGTTGGCGAGCCCGTAGGCGACGAGCAGGTCGATGGGCGAGATGACGTGGCCGAAGGACCAGATGAAGACCCAGAGGCACGCCGCGTCGAACAGCCAGTTGAGTCCGGCCCAGGTGAAGGCCCACCAGAGGGTGCGCCGGTTGTTGATCAGGACGTTGATCCGGTCGGCGACCTTCCCGAGCAGGGCCGAGACCTTGTCGGGGTCGATCCGCGGGATGTGGGCGACGATCGCGCGCATCCAGTTGTCGGCGTGGCGCTGGCCGCGCGTGAGCAGGATCAGCGTGCCGAAAAACGCGAGCAGCAAGAACACGCCCGCCAGCGCGGCGAAGCCGTAGGCGGGGTTAAAGCCCCGCAGGGGGATCGAGACCACGAGCGCACACCAGAAGATGATGTTGAGCACCACCGCCGAGCCGGTGCCCTGGGTCGCCAGGCCAAAGGCGTTGGTCTCCTTGGGCACCCCGAGCTGGTTGAAGATCCGGTAGGAGAGCGCGCCCGCGGGCGCGGTGCCCCCGGGGATGACGTGGCTGATCGCGAGGCCCGCGAGGTTGACCCGCAGGGTGTCGAAGCGGTGCGGGGAGTAGGGATAGAGCACCGTGCGGGTCAGTTCGACGTAGGCGTAGATGGCTGCCATCTCGCACACCACCGCCACGGCCACGAGCACCGGGTTGATCGTGGCGAGCAGGTGCAGGGACTTGCGCCCCGAGGCGAACTGGGGCACGACGAAGTAGGCGAGCACGAAGATGATCAGGCCAAAGCTGACCGTGATGCGGATCTCGCGGGGTATCGCGAAGCGGGGCTTTGGCGAGTCGGGCGACATCGCTACCAGCCTTACACGTTCGGGGCCGGTACTTCAGCACTTCGGCCGCCCTGGTCGGCCGAGTAGAATCGATCGGTGCGCACGCTCGTCGTACTGCCGACCTACAACGAAATCCTGAACATCGAGCCGATGCTGCGTACGTTGCGCGACGTCGTGCCCGAGGCGTCGATCCTGGTCGTGGATGACGGCAGCCCTGACGGCACGGCCGCGCGGGCCCGCCAGCTCGCCGAGGAGCTCGGATCGGTCTCGATCCTGGAGCGTCCCGCCAAGAGCGGGCTCGGCGGGGCCTACCGGGCGGGTTTCGCCTGGGGGATCGAGCGGGGCTTTGACCACTTCGTGGAGATCGACTGCGACTTCTCCCACGACCCCCACGCCCTGCCGGCGCTGCTCGCGGCCGCGGCCGAACACGACGTTGTCATCGGCTCGCGCTACGTGCGCGGCGGGACCATCCCCAAGTGGTCACTCGTACGCCTGCTGCTCTCGCGCGGGGGGAACCAGTACGCGTCGCTGATGCTCGGGCTCGGGGTGAAGGACTCGACCGCGGGCTATCGCGTCTACTCGGACCGCGCGCTGCGCCTGATCGACTACCGCACGGTCACCGCCGACGGCTACGGCTTCCAGATCGAGATGACCTTCCGGGCCCGCCGGGCCGGGGCCACGATCGTGGAGGTGCCGATCTCCTTCACCGACCGCACGCGCGGCGAGTCCAAGATGTCCAGCGCCATCGTCGTCGAGGCGCTGCTGCTGGTCACCAAGTGGGCCGTCGAGCGCCCCTTCGCGAAGCGCCGCTCACACCCGGTCGGCTAGCACCGAGGACAGGACGCTCGCGAGCTTGTCGCGGGTCTCCTCGCGCTCGGCGATCGGGTCGGACTCGCTGACGATCCCCGCACCCGCCCAGGCCTCGAAATTCGTGGCGCCGACCATGACCCCGCGGATGCCGATCCACCACTCGCCGTCGCCCTCGGCGTCGAGCCAGCCCACCGGCCCGGCGTAGTGGCCGCGGGCGTGGGGCTCGAGGCGTGCGATCAGCGCCGCCGCCGCCTCGCGCGGGATCCCGCCCACGGCAGCAGTCGGGTGCAGGAGGCGCAGGATCGAGAGGGCGTCGGGCGCGCTGCCCGGGCCCTGGTGCTCACCAGTGATCCAGGTGCCGAGGTGGGCCACGGTGCGCAGCGCCACGATCGAGGGTGAGGCGTCGGCGACGAGGTCGTCGTAGTCGTCACGTAGGCGGCTGACCAGGTCGTTCACGAGCAGTTCGTGCTCGCGCAGATTCTTGGTGGAGCCGAGCAGCCAGTTCTCGTAGTCGTCGGGTGCGACGTTGGCGGGTAGCGCGATGGTGCCCGCGAGGGGGTGCAGCTCGATCGAGGGTCCCGTACGGCGCGCGAGGAGCTCGGGACTCGCCCCGACGAAGCGCCGACCGTCGGGAAGCGGGAGGCTGTAGATCGTGCAGTGCGGCTCGCGCGTGCGCAGGCGCTGGGCGATGGCGGCGGGATCGATCGGCTCGGGCACGCTGCCCGACACCGCCCGGGCGAGCACGACCTTGTCGAGTTCTTTGCGTCGCAGGATCTCCACAGCCAGGGCCACCTGGTGGGCGTACTCCTCGGGGGTGGGCTGGTAGGCGACCGAGCGGATCGACTGGGGCTCTTGGGTGGGCAGGGAGACTTCGTCAAGCAGCGGCTCCCAGGCGGGCGAGTCGACGCGCTCGGTGAGCCACGCCGCACCGGCGCGGTCCTGGGTGACGGTGAAGCGCGGCACGACCAGCTGGCCCGGCTCGTGGCGCTCGAAGGGCAGGCTCGCGAAGGCGACGACGCCCGAGCCGATCGGGCCGTCGTCGCCGGAGAGCTCGTGGTCCCCGAGCAGGGCGCCGACGTCGCGCCCGTCGATGCCCGCCGCGAGGGTGATCTCGTCGACGGCGCCGCCGAAGCCGCAGCGCAGGACGTCCGGGGACTCGACGAGCCAGCCGGTCCGGGCGCTCAGCGCGCGCAGCACCTGGGTGGGCTGAGCGGCGATGCGAGTTCGACGGAACTTCACGCCGACCTCGTGGCGAGGAACTGCTGGCTGAGACCCCCCATCACGAACCAGTGATTGACCGAACTGAATCCGGCGTCGCGCAGCATGGCGACGAGTTCGTCGGTCGGGGGCAGGTAGGCCGTCGACTTGGGCAGGTAGCGATAGGCGTTGCGATCAGAGACCAGCGAGCCCACCAGGGGCACGATGCCGCGGAACCAGATGCGGAACCCGGCGCGCAATACGGCGCTCGTCGGCTCGGCGACCTCGAGCAGCGAGATGCGCCCGCCGGGGCGCACGACCCGGCCCATCTCGACCAGGGTGGCGCGCAGGTCGGTGAAGTTGCGAAGCGCGTAGCCACAGGTCACGCCGTCAAAGGCGCCGGTCGCAAAGGGCAACTCGGCGGCGTTAGCCTGGACG
>JAKAFH010000021.1 GCA_021818025.1 Actinomycetes bacterium
CGCGTGCGCCACGACCCGATCTCGCGCCACCTCGTAGCCGACGTCATGGGTGAGATGCATCTGCAGGTCACCCTCGAACGCCTGCGCCGACGCTTCAACCTCGAGCTCACGACCTCGCCGCCACCCGTGCCGCTCTACGAGACGATGCTCGCGCCGGCGACGGTCGAGGGACGGCTGAAGAAGCAGACCGGCGGCCACGGCCAGTACGCCGTCGTCAATGTCACCTTCGAGCCGCTGGACCCGATGACGACCTTCGAGTTCGTCGACGCCGTCGTCGGCGGATCGGTCCCGCGCCAGTACATCGGCGCGGTACGCAACGGTATAGAGAGGGCGATGGCCCACGGCGGGCCGAACGGCCAGCCGGTCGTGGGCGTGCGCGCGACACTCTTTGACGGCAAGGCTCACAGCGTCGACTCCTCCGAGGCCGCTTTCGAGACGGCCGGCTCGCTGGCGCTGCGCGCCGCCCTCGAGCAGGCGGGCTGCGCACTGCTCGAGCGGATCATGGCGGTCACCGCGACGGTGCCGCCCGAGTACCTCGGCGACGTGCTCACCGACCTGTCGAGCCGACGGGGTCGGGTCATCGGCACCGATCAGTCAGCAGACGGCGACGCCGTCATCGTCGCCCACGTGCCCGAGGCCGAGCTGGTGCGCTACGGCCTCGACCTTCGGCGACTTTCCGGGGGGCGCGGACGGGTCTCCATCGAGGCGCATCACCTCACTGAGGCGCCAAAGACGGTCGGAGCCAAGTAGCGATCATCTCGCTCCCCAACCAGTTCGATCACCCGGCAACGGAACGATACACTCCGCCATAGCGGCACTGCCCAGCGGCAGTTCCGCCTGGGAGGTCTTATGACCATGGGTGTCGTCCTCGCGATTGTCGCGGCGATCATCGTGCTACTGATCATCGCCGCGATCGTCAAGTCAGTGCGGATCGTCCAACAGGGCTATGAGGGCGTCGTGACTCGCTTTGGCGAGTTCAAAGACATCAAGAGCCCCGGCCTGGCCTTCATCTTCCCCTTCATCGAGCAGATGCGCATCGTCGACGTGCGCGAGACCCCGCGAACAGGTGACCGCCAACAGGTGATCACCCGCGACAACGTCGCGGTGATCGTGAACGCGACGATCTTCAGCCAGGTCGTCGACGTTCGACTCGCCCTGTTCACGAACTCGGACTATCTGGTCAGCGTCGACAACCTCGCGCGCACGTCGGTGCGCGCGGTCTTTGGCAGCATCACCCTGGACGAGGCCTTCTCCCAGCGCGAGCGAATCGGCTCGATGCTCCAGACGCAGATGGAAGAGGCCACCGACAAGTGGGGCGTGCGGATCAACCGGGTCGAGGTGCTCGAGATCACACCACCCGAGCAGATCCTCCAGGCGATGGCGCTCCAGAAGCAGGCGGACCAGGAGAAGCGAGCCCGAATCCTCGAATCCGAGGGCACGCAGCAGTCGGCGGTCAACGTGGCTGACGGCCAGCGCCAGGCGGCGATCAAAGAGGCCGAGGGTGCTCAGCAGGCCGCGATCCTTCGCGCCGAGGGCCAGCGCCAGGCCCTCATCCTCGAGGCCGAAGGGCGCGCGCAGGCCATCACCTCGGTCTACGCCGCCATCGCCCAGCAGAACCCGAGCCCGTCGTTGATCGCCATCTTGCAACTCGACACCCTGGCGAAGTTCGCCGCCAGCGAGAACACCAAACTCGTCATCCCCGCCGAGAGCGCGGCCCTGCTCGGCGCGGTCCAGGCAATCAAGAGCGCGATGAGCGAGGTGCCGGGCACCACCGCCTAGTCGCTGGCACCGTCCGTCGGCTCGACCCACAGGGTCGTGCCGTACGACTTGACCACGACGACTCGCACGCCGCTCGCGATCGGTGTCGGTCGGTCGGTCACGGCACGCCAGAACTCGCCGCGGATCTTGACGCGACCCGGATGGCCCTCGTCGCCGATCACCTCCTCGACGAAGCCCGTCTGATTCACCAGGCTGCCCGCGGCGGGAACCGTGAGATCGACGACCTCGGAGCGGGCGAAGCGCCGCACGAAGCTCGGCCGCAGGGTGAACAGGGTGACGGCGGTCACCACGACGAAGACGACTGCCTCCACGGCGAACGGCACGCCCGCGAGCGCGAGGAAGAAGGCGACGATCGAGCCCACGGCGACGAAGACCGCGACGAACGCCTGGGTGTGGATCTCGGCGAAGATGCAGACCAGCAGGATGACCAGCCAGAAAAGTATCGCCATGAGCGGCAGTATATGACTGGCTCGCCGCGCCGTCGCCCGCGCCGACGCGGTGTCCTACCCGTTCACACCGATCGGGTCATGAGACGTCGCTGCGACGTGCGCCCTAGGCGATGTCGCTCGCGCAGTACTTGCACTTGGTCGCGGCGGCGGGCAGGTCGGCCGACAAGCAGTGCGGGCACGTCTTCACGGGTGGGGCCGGCTTCGGGGCGGCGAAGACCTCCCGGCCCGACTTCTTCATGTACGCGCGGTAGGGCACCACGAGGAAGTAGTAGATCACCAGCATGAAGATGACGAAGTAGACGATGGCCGAGATGAACGCGCCGACGTTGATGAACTGGCCGTTGACGTTCCAGCCAAGTCCCGGCGACGTCGCCGTCTTGGATTCGATGGCGTTGACGAGCGGGGTGATGATCGAGTCAGTGAAGGCCTTGATCAGCGTCGAGAACGCCAGCGCGACGACCAGGCCGACGGCGATGACGATCAGCTCGCCCTGCATGAGGAAATTCTTGAACCCCTTGAGCACAACACCTCCCTTTCAGTCCCTTGATCGAGACTGTACTGTCTTCACGCTTCGCATGACCCGATTCACGCAGGTCGCCATGCGAGACTGCGTTCGTGCCTCAAGCCGCGTCGCCACGCCGTCGGTGGAACCGCACCCGCGCCCACCGTACAGTCACGAGCGCTCTTGTCGCTGGCCTCGCCGGGCTACTGCTCAGTTCGTGTGGCTCCAACCCCGCGCCTCACGCCACGACGACGACCTCAACCACGACCACCGTCAAACCCGTCGCCATCGTGCGCTGTCCGCTCACCGGCACGCCGGCCCCGGGCAACGTCGTGCCCGAGCGTCCGGCGATCGCCATGAAGGTCGACAACTACTCGCTCGGGCCGGCCCCCGCCGAGGCCCGGCCCCAGAGCGGCCTCGACTACGCCGACATCATCTTCGAAGAACAGGTCGAGGGCTCGATCACCCGCTACGCCGCGGTCTTCCAGTGTCACAACGCGCCCTCACTCGTCGGCCCCATCCGCTCGGCCCGCTGGACCGACGTCCAGATGCTCAGCCAGCTCGGCCACCCGCTCTTCGTCCACGTCGGCGGGATCATCCCCGTCCTCCAGGTGGTCGCCGCGTCATCGTTGGTGAACGTCGACCTCGGCGGCCACCCGAGCCTCGAGGAGAATCCGCCCGGCCGCTACGCCCCCTATGACACCTACACCACGACCCAGGCGATCTGGTCGGCGTTCAGCACCGCAACGACTCCACCCGCGCCGATCTTCACGTACTCGAAGTTCCCCGCCGCCGGCCAGCCCGTGAGTCAGGTCCACCTGGACTGGTCCGCCACGTCAGACATCTACTGGCGCTGGGACCCCACCACGGGTACGTGGCTGCGCTTCTACAACGTGGGCAGCGCGAGCGCCCCGAACATCCAGCCCGACCTGCTCACCGACGGCGTGCAGAACCAGGCCCAGAACGTCATCATCCAGGACGTCTCGATCACCTACGGCCCCTGGGTCGAGAACAGCCAGGGCGGGCTCGAGGCCGAGTCACACATCATCGACAACCACGGCACCGCCTACGTGCTGCGCAACGGCCGGATGATCAGCGGCACGTGGTCGGCGGGTCCCGCGGGGACGCCGACGGTTTTTCTCACCACCGGTGGCCAGCCGATCGATCTCGCGCCGGGTCGCACGTGGGTCGAGATCTACCCCGATGGTGCGCCGATGGTCGTGACTCCGGTGTCGTCACCGGCGCCGGCCGGCTAACTACTCGTCCTCGGCGCCCGGCGGGACCTCTTGGACGATGTCAAAGGCCCGCAGGCCGCGAATCCGCTCGTGGCGCCGGGCGCGCAGCTTTCGCTCCGAGAGCGCGGACAGCTCGACGTAGGCCTTCAGCAGCGAGTGGTGGATCCGCTCGACGGTGATGAAGGGGTTGGCGTCCTCGGGGATCACCTCGTCGATCAGCCCGAGTTCGAGCTGGTCCTGGGCCGTCGAGCGCATCGTGGCGAGGGTCATCTTCACCTGTTCGCGCGTGGGCTCGGGCGTCTTGTAGAGGATCGAGGCGGCCGATCGCGGCTCGGCGACGTAGGCCATCGCCTTGTCGAGCATCACGACGTGGTCGGCCATCGGCGTCGTCGCGAGCCCGCCACCGCTGCCGAGCGCCCCGGCCACGAGTGAGATGACGGGCCGCGGGTAGTCGATGCCGCGCAGTATCGACCGGGCGATGAGTCGGGACTGGCCGCGCCGCTCGCTCTCGAGGGTGGGCTTGGCGCCCAGGGTGTCGGTGACGAAGAGAGCGGGCAGGCCGAGGCGCGCACCAACTTCGAGCACGCGCGCGAGGTGCGCGAAGTCCTCGGGTCCGGGGTTCGCCGGGCGCTTCATGACCGAGTCGCCGTAGCGCTGGTAGGAGGGCTGGGTGCCCAGGATCACGAACGGCTGGGGGCCGAGCTTGGCGAAGGCGGCGACGATCGCCGGGTAGCGGCGCACGTCAGGCTCTTGGATGTGGTTGTAGAGCGCGATGGCGTCGGTGAAGCCGTACTGCGCGATGAACTCCAGGTCGACCCGGTTCGCGTCGGCGATCAGGTCCTGGTACTGCTCGAGCAGCGCGTCCGCGCGATCACTGGAGGTCGGTGGGCGCGTGGCGGCCGGCACGAGGTCGGGCGTTCCCGTGAGGTCGTCAAAGCGCGGGCCGTGGATACCGGCCGCGCCGAAGGTATAGACCCGGCGCTGGTTGAGCGCGGTGAGGTTGCGCACGAGGGGCTCGGTCTCCTTGGTGAGCTCCTTGTGGCGCTCGGGCGGCGCGGTGGTGGCATAGACCGCCCCGAGGTACCAGACCAGCTCGGCGACGTCGGCGAGCACGACGTCGATGTTGCGATCCAGCAGGTTCGTCTCGGCGCTCTGGGAGTCGCTCGGCACCGCGATGCCCTCGAAGGCCTCGATCACGTTGGGACCGGCGAAGCCGAAGTTCGTGCCCGAGGTGGCGAGGATGAGGTCGGCGTTGGGCACGGCGCTCGCCGAGACACCGCCCCACACGTTGCCGAGCAGCACCGCCACGTGGGGCAGATCGACCTTCTCCTTGTAGAGCCGGATGGCCTCGACCATGCGGGTCATCTGGGTCAGTCCGGCGAAGTTCTCGTGCTGGCGCACGCCGCTCGAGGCGTAGACCGAGACGAGCGGAAGGTGCTTGGCGATCGCGAGGTCGGCGGCGGCCTGGAAGGCCTCGCCGGAGATCACCCCGAGCGACCCGGCGAAGAAGTCCCAGTTCATCGCGTAGAGCACCACGGACCGGCCGTCGATCGTGCCGAGCCCGTAGGTCGACGACTCGCTCTTGCCGCGCTTGGTCTCGCGACCCAGCTTGTCGAAGTACGACTCGTCCTTCTCGTTGCCGTGACCACGGCGAACCAGCCCGACGAGGTCCTTGGCGAGGTGCCAGCGGCCGTGGCTGGCCTTGAAGTGCACCAACTCTTGGAGCAGCAGCAGCTCGGACGGGCTGTTCACCGTGCGGCGGTTGCGCAGGTGCGCCTCGACGGGCGCCTCGAAGATCGGCAGGCCCATCGGATAGCCCTCACCGTAGAGGGTGGCGTCGAGCTCGTCGAACGGAGAGGAGCCGTCGGGCTCAGGGGTGACCGACATGGGAGTCCATTATGGCACGCGACACCCGTTTCAGGGTCGGCCGCAGCCTCGGCCACTGCGTCAGTGACACGTCAAGTCACGACGTGTCAATGGGCCCTTCGCTTACCAGGAGGTAAAGCGAGTAACCAACGTCGTCGCCGCGTCCTCGTGGCGACCGGTCAGGCGAAGTCCTCCTCGCGGTACTCGTCATCGGCTCGATCGGCGCCGCGAGCGCTCTCGGCGTTTCGCAGGTCGACGCGACGGATCTTGCCGCTGATGGTCTTGGGCAGTTCGGCGAACTCGAGGCGTCGCACGCGCTTGTAGGGCGCGAGGTGCTCTTTGGCGTAGGCGAGGATCTCACCGGCGAGCGCGCGGCTCGGCTCGTAGCCCGCGACCAGGCTCACGTAGGCCTTCGGCACGGCGAGGCGCAGCGCGTCGGGCGCGGGCACGACCGCGGCCTCGGCGACCGCCGGGTGCTCGATCAGCACGCTCTCGAGCTCGAAGGGGCTGATGCGGTAGTCGCTCGCCTTGAAGACGTCGTCGGCGCGCCCGACGTAGGTGATGTAGCCGTCCTCGTCGCGGTGCGCGATGTCCCCGGTGTGATAGCGCCCGCCGGAAAAGGCGGCGGCGTTGCGCTCCTCGTCGGGTCCCGACGAGTTCTGATAGCCCGCCATCAGCCCGACGGGGCGCTCCGCGTCCAGCGCCACGCAGATCTCGCCGTCGTCGCCGACCTCGCCGGTCAGCGGATCGACGAGCTCGATGCGATAGCCGGGGATCGGGCGGCCCATCGAGCCGGCCTTCAGTCGCTGCCCGGGCGGGTTGCCGACCTGGACGGTGGTCTCGGTCTGACCGAACCCGTCGCGGATCGTGATCCCCCAGGCGCGTTCGACCGACTCGATGACCTCGGCGTTGAGTGGCTCGCCGGCGCTCGCGAGCTCGCGCAGCGACGTCGACCACGCACTGAGGTCCTGCTGGATCAGCATGCGCCAGACCGTCGGCGGCGCGCAGAAGGTCGTGACCTTGGAGTCGCGCAGCACGTCGAGCATGGTGCGCGCGTCAAAGCGCGTGTAGTTGAAGATGCAGATCGTCGCGCCGGCGATCCAGGGCGCGAACACGCACGACCAGGCGTGCTTGGCCCAGCCGGGGCTCGACACGTTGAGGTGCACATCACCGGGCTGGATGCCGATCCAGTACATGGTCGAGAGGTGCCCGATCGGGTAGCTCGTCTGAGTGTGCTGGACCATCTTCGGCAGGGCCGTCGTGCCCGACGTGAAGTAGATGAGCAGCGGGTCGTCGGCACCCGTCGGACCGTCGGGGGTGAACACCGCACTGGCGGCGCCGCTGTCGGCGTAGTCGCGCCAGCCCGTGGCCGGCTCGCCGACGCACACGCGCACGTAGTCCCCGGGGATCTCGGCGAATCGCGGCGTGATCTCGCTGCGCGCGATCACCGCGCCCGCGTCGGCGCGGTTGATCCGGTCGCGCAGGTCATCAGCCGTGAGCAGCGTGGTCGCCGGGATCAGCACTGCGCCGAGCTTCATCACCGCGAGGGTGACCTCCCACAACTCGACCTGGTTGCCGAGCAGCGCGAGGACCCGCGTCCCACGGCCAACGCCGAGCCCGGCCAGCCAGTTCGCCACCTGGCTCGAACGTCGCGCCATCGTCGCAAAGCTGTAGGCGCCGATCGAGCCGTCGTCTTCGATGATGCGCAGCGCTTCGACGTCGGGGTTCTCGGCGGCGAGCACCGCGTCGAACCAGTCGATCGCGAAGTTGAAGGTCGCCGGCCGCGGCCACGTGAACCGGCTCCTCGCCTCGTCATAGTCGCGCCGCAGTGCTAACAGGGTGTCGCGCGCCGCGCGGAACTCTTCTGTCGGAGTCGTCATTGCCCCACCTTTCGACCGAATCGAAGCCTGATCTGATGGTACGTCGCGCGGCCACGTCGGTCAGGCCCCGGTGCGACCGGCGACGAGTAGCTGGGTGTGGGTACTCTCGAGTCGCGTGCAGACCGAGATCCGCAGCGCGAGGTACGTCGGGCGGACGAAGGGCGACAGCGAGACGAGCACCCCGCTCGCATTCCGAGCGCGGCAACGCGCCGGTGGGTAGTTGCCGGTCTCGGCGACCCCGAACCCGTCGCTCACCGCGCCACCGTGCAGCAGTTGGTGACGGGCCGGCATCTCGCCGATACTCGCATTGGCCGCCGGTGGACCGAGGGGGTGATGGCCGGCGCCGACCACGGGCTGGACGCTCGGCACACCCCACAGCCAGCACGCGCCGCCGCGGTTGGTAAAGACGATGGGGTAATAGATGGTGCCCGCCGCCCCGTTGGGCTGCCCGATCGAGACGCGCAACTGGGCGGGCCGGCAGTTCGCACTCGCCGCGCGCGCGGTCGTGGTGGCGCCGGACGGCCCGCTCAACCCCAACGTCGTGAGACCGCCACCCAGTAACGCCACGGCGAACATCCAACGCATCCTCGTCATCGCGACCTCCCTACCACCGCATTTCCGGCCACGCTCGGAACTTACTGTCCCACGACCAGTAGCGCGCGTGACAGGATGAGCCATGGCCCACGTGCAACAACTGGTCGTTCCCGGCGTCCATCGTCTTGCCCAGTTCGCCCACGCGGCACGCGCGGGCGAGTACCTCTTCGTCTCGGGAACCCTCGGCACCGACGGCGACGGCCGGATCGTGCCCGGTGGGATCGTTGCCGAGGTCGAGCGGACACTCGCGAATCTCACGTCGATCCTCGCCGAAGCGGGCTGTGGGTGGCCAGACGTCGCCTCGGTGTCGGTCCACCTCGCGGACCTCGGCGACTTCGCGGCGATGAACGAGGTCTACGAGCGCTACGTCGGCACGACGCCGCCGGCGCGAATCACCGTGGGCGGTGTCGACCTGGCGCTTGGCGCGCGGGTCGAGATGCAGTGCGTGGCCTACGCCGCGGGGCCGCGCACCTCGCCCTCTGGTGCCGGCACCGCCGCCGCGCCGGCCCGTCGAACGGGCTACGTGGAGCACGACGGCGAGCAGCTGTACTACGAGGTCGTCGGCGACGAGTCGAGTGACGCGACGCCACTCGTGCTCTCGCACGGCGCCGGCGGCAACCACGCGAGCTGGTTCCAGCAGGTGGCCCACTTCGCCTCGACGAGACCCGTCGTCACCTGGGATCACCGCGGCTACGGCCGCTCGAGTGACCACGGCGACCGCACGGGACCGCTGGTCGCGAGCACGGACCTGCTCGCGATTCTTGACGAGCTCGGCATCGCACGCGCCGATCTCGTCGGCCAGTCGATGGGCGGTTGGTCCGTGGTCGGGGCCACCCTCGCACGGCCCGGCCTTGCGCGCTCGATCGTGTTGAGCGACACTATCGGGGGCTTTGCCACCGAGGCGGTACTGGCCGGCCTCGCCCGCGCCCGGCCACGCGGACCCGAGCGCGAGGTGCTCGGGTCCCACCCCGCGCTCGGCGAGGCTTTCAGCGCGAAGTTCCCTGAGCTCGCCCACCTCTATCAATCGCTCAGCCGGATGGGCAGCGCCGACAGCGAGGTCGTGATCGGGCGGCTCCTTGCGGTCACCCACGACGCAGACGAAGCCAGACGGCTCACGATGCCGACGATGTTGATCGTCGGCGATCACGACCAACTCTTCGCGCCGTCAGCGATTCGCGCTGTCGCCGACCTCTTACCCGACGCCCGCGTCGTCGAGATCGTCGGCGCCGGCCACTCGCCGTACTTCGAAAAGCCGCACCACTGGAACTACGCCGTCGACAACTTCCTCGGCTGGCTTGACGATCGCCATGACAATTTAGAAACCCCGTTCTAAAGACACTTCGCCGGACCAGGTGTAGGCTGCGCAAGCCTGGGTGAACGGGGACAAAAGCCGTGGTGGACGGGCTAAACGAGGCCAACGAGTGGCAGCACGTGCGCGACGTGCTTCCCGATGACGTCATCATTGTCGACGCCAGTGGCGTGATCGTCTACGTAAGCGACGCAGTGAGCGATTTGGCCGGGTACGCTCCCGAGGAACTCGTTGGCTCGCCGATCGAACGGCTCGTTCCCGATAGGCACGGTCAGACGCACGTCACCGAGCGAACCCGATACCAGCGCGCCCCGACACCTCGTCTCATGAGCGACCACCGCCACCCGCTGCGTCGAAGCGACAGCACGACGATCGACGTAGCGATCGCGCTGTCACCACTCACCGTCGAGGCGAGCACGTACGTCGTCGCCTCGGTGAAGCCGGTCGACGCCGACGCGCTCGCACCCTCCCCCGGTCAGGCGATCAAGCTCGCCGCGGCTGCGCTGCTCGCCGAACGAGAGGCGGACTACCGAACGGCCTTCGAGCACACGCCAGCACCGATGTTCTTTGCGATGCCCGATGACACGATGACCGTCGCGAACGACGCCTACGCACGGCTCGTCGGGCGGCCGCTGAGCGAACTCGTCGGCCAGAACGCGAACATTGTGGCACACCCCGACGACATCGCCGTCGCTGAGCGAGCCACGTCGCATTTGGTGTCCAATGAGCAGGACACCGTGCGCTACTCAATGCGTTTCGTGCACGTGAGCGGACGAGTGCTCGACGTCGAGGTGTCCAAGTCGGCCGTTCGCGCGCGCAACGGCACTGTGCGCCGACTCATCGTCTCGGTGCTTGATAGCACCGACCGGCGGCGGCGCGAACGCGCCGCTGCGCTGCTTAGCCAGGTGCGCCGCCTGGCAATCGTCGCCTCCGCCGAGAAGGAGTTGTTGAGCACGTTTTGCGACTTGCTCGTCGAGGTCGGCGGCTTCCGCCTCGTCACGTACGCCACCGCAGACCAGACCACGGTGGTGTCGCCGGCGTGGGGCGACGAACCACTACCGCGCTTGGACGACGGACCGGGTTCCGAGGCCATCGCCACGAGGGCGGCCGTCCTCTACGGGTCCGCCGCGAACGGCAGCACCGCGTGGCGCCGATTCGCCGCGGACCGTGGTCTCGCGAGTGCCGCGGCCGTGCCACTGAGCATCAACGGCGTCTTCTGGGCGATCACGGCCTTCCACGACCGGCCCGAGGTCCTCAACCAGACCAGCCTGATCGACCTCGAGGAACTGGTCCACGAACTCGAACTTGGCCTCGCCCACGTTCGCGCGGTCCGCGAGACCCATGACGCGCTCGACGCCGCTCGTGTCGCCTACGACGCACTCGCGAGTGCCGAGGCGGCCCTCGCCAAGTCCGAGCGGCGTTTCCGACTGGCTTTCAGTGAGAACATGGCGCCCATGGCCTTCGTCAACCTCGACGATGCGCTGCTCGACGTGAATAACGCCTTCGTCGAGATGGTCGGACGAAGCCGCGACGAGTTGCTCGGGCGCAACACGCGGTGGTTCACACACCCCGACGACCTCGACACCACCGAAGACGCCCGAAAGCGCCTGGTCAACGGCGAGGTCGAGCAGATCAAGTACACCAAGCGATTCATCAACCGCACGGGTCGTACCGTGGTCGTCGAGATCTTGAAGACGCCCGTGCGCGCCGACGACGGACGGATCCTCTACTTCATTGCGTCGAACCGCGACATCACCGAGGAGCGTCAACTTTCCGAGCAGCTCCTACACCGGGCGCTGCACGACCCGTTGACGGGCCTCGCCAATCGGGCACTCTTTGAGGACCGGCTCGGCCAGGCCCGCGAGCGGATCGTGCGAAGCGGCGGCTACGGCGCGGTCTTGCTCATCGACCTCGACGACTTCAAGGGCGTGAACGACACCTACGGCCACCACGTCGGCGATCGACTGCTGGTCGGCGTGGCGCGACGATTCGAGCTCGTGTCACGCTCAATCGACACTCTCGGCCGTGTCGGCGGCGACGAGTTCCTCTACCTCGCCGAGGGGCTCAGCGGGCCCGAGGAGGCAGTGGCCATCGCCGAGCGGCTCCTGCACGTGCTCGCCGAGCCCTTCTCGCTGGACGGACTCGCGATCGAGCAGCACGCCACCATCGGCGTCGCGATCTACAACGACGGCGTCATCGACGGTGCTGAGTTCATCAAGCGCGCCGACGCCGCCATGTACGACGCCAAGCGCCGCCGGCGGGGCCACTACGAGCTCTTCGAGCCGACGATGCTCACCTCCTCGGTGCACCGCTTCACCCTCGCCCAGTCGCTCAGCCACGCCTTGCGCTCGAGCGAGCTCGAGATGCACTACCAGCCGATCGTCTCGCTACCGACCCTGCAGATCGTCGGGTTCGAGGCGCTGATGCGCTGGAACTCGTCGCGCGAGGGCTCGATCCCTCCGTCGGTCTTCATCCCCATCGCCGAGCAGAGCGACCTGATCTTCGGTCTCGGGGACTTCGCGATCCGAGAGGCCATTCGCGCCGCGGTCGCCTGGGGAGCCGACGGCTCCTTCGGCGACCAGTGCTACGTCTCGGTCAATCTCTCCGCGGCCCAGTTCCAAAGTCCCGAGCTCGTCGCCTTCGTGCGCGACGTGCTCGACGAAGGCGGACTGCCCCCGACGCGACTGGTCATCGAGATCACCGAGACCGCGGCGGTCACCGACCTCGACGAGACGGTCGCGGCGGTCGACCGACTGCGCGCGATCGGGGTGGGCGTCGCGCTGGACGACTTCGGCGCCGGACACTCCTCGCTCGCGCGCCTGGCCGAACTTCATCCCCAGATGGTCAAGGTCGACTGTTCGTTCATCCACTCGCTCGACGAGCGCAGTGGAACGGACGTCGTCCTCGACGCCATCTTCGACCTGGGCCACGACTTGGGTGTGCCGATGCTCGCCGAGGGCGTCGAGACTCGTGAGCAACTCGAGCACCTGCGCGCGATGGGCTGTCCCCTCGTCCAGGGCAACCTGATCGCGCCTCCCGTGCCCTCCGACGAAGTCTTCGTACAGCTGGCCACCCGACCCAAAGAGCGCCTCGCGCGAATTTCCGCTGATTCGCGGCGCTGAACCTCCGGCCCGACCAGGGATGGGACTACGATACTTTGTACAGGTTTACGCCAGTGGAGCGGCGACCGACAAGGGCAGGTAGTGAACCACTTCGTGGACGCGACAACTTCGTGGCAGTACATCCTGGACGCGATGCCCGACGGTGTACTCGTGATCGACGAGGCGGGTCACATCTGGGCGGTGAACGACGCGTTCTGCGACATGGCCGGTTACGACGCCCACGAAGTCGTCGGCTCACCGATGAGCATGCTGGTGCCCGCCAGCGCGCAGGCCCGGCACACGGACCTCGCGGCGGAGTTCCTACAGCGTGGGGCCCACCGGCTCAACTCCGAGCACCTCGACGTCGCACTCGTTCGCCGCGACGGCGTCCGCCTCGACGTTGACGTCGCGCTCTCGACGATCGTCTGGGACGACCAGCGCTTCGCGCTGGCTGCGATCCGCGACCTCAGCGCACTGCGACGGCTCGAAGCCGAACGCGACGACTCAGCTCGCAAGTTCCAGCTGGCCTTCGAGACCGCCATGTCGCCCATGACCTTCACCGACGCCGAGGACCGCATCGTCGCCGCGAATCCCGCGTTCTGCGAGATGCTCGGCCGCTCAATCGACGAACTCGTCGGGCGCGACTCGAAGCATTTCACCTATTCCTCCGACCTCGGCGTCACGGAACGCTCGCACGAGCGCGTCCGGGGCCACGAGGCGAGTCGCGACCGCTACGTGAAGCGCTACTTGCACCGCGACGGTCACATCATCGTCGTCGAGGTCTCGCGCGCGGCGACCTACGACACTAACGGCGACCTGCTCTACA
The DNA here is from genome assembly GCA_021818025.1 of Actinomycetes bacterium. GTDB lineage: Bacteria > Actinomycetota > Acidimicrobiia > Acidimicrobiales > RAAP-2 > RAAP-2. The sequence goes on from JAKAFH010000021.1 coordinate 13,542, forward strand.
GCGTGATCAGCGAGCGCGACATCACCGAGGAGCGCCTGCTCACCTCCCAGCTCGCCCATCAGGCACTGCACGACCCGCTCACCGGGCTCGCCAATCGCACCCTTATCGAGGACCGGCTCAGTCAAGCCCGCGCGAAGGTCGCCCGTCAGGGCGGCTACGGCGCGGTCCTGATGCTCGACCTCGACGACTTCAAGGCGGTCAACGACACCCACGGCCACGTCATCGGTGACCAGTTGCTCATCGGCGTGGCTCGTCGCCTCGACGACGTCTCGCGCACCGCCGACACCCTGAGCCGCTTCGGGGGCGACGAGTTCCTCTATCTCGTCGAGGGCGTGCACCAGGCCGAACAGATCGACCACGTCGCCGAGCGCCTGCTGGCGGCGCTCGAGGAGCCGTTCTTGATCCTCGGGCTCTCAATCACGCAGCGAGCGAGTGTCGGGGTCGCCGTCTGGGATGCCGACACCCCCGTCGATGCGCCGGTCATTGAAGAGGCCGACCTCGCGCTGTACGAGGCCAAACGCCTCGGGCGCGGCCGCTACGTCGTCTTCTCGAACGACCTGGGCCAGCGCTCCCTGGGTCGCATCGAAGAGCTCCAGGAGCTGCGACGAGCCCTCGAAGCGGGCCAGATCGTCATGCACTATCAGCCCATCGTGGACGCCTCGGGCAACCACGTCGTCGGCTTCGAAGCGTTGATGCGCTGGGACCACCCAACGCGCGGCTGGGTCGAGCCGACCGAGTTCCTCGGACTGGCCGAGACGAGCGACCTCATCGGCGACCTCGGGGCCTTCGCCCTCGCCGAGGCGGCCCGCACCGCGGCCACCTGGACTGACCCGGACGCCCCGTGCGTCTCGGTGAACCTCTCGGCGCGCCAGTTCTACGCCGACGACCTCACCGCGCTCGTCGGGGCTGCCCTCGCATCGAGCGGCCTTGACGCCAGCCGGCTGGTGCTCGAGGTGGCTGAGCACGTAGCGCTCCAGGACCCGGCTCGCTCGGCCGCGATCTTCGTCGCGCTGAGCGAACTGGGCGTCGGCGTTGCGATCGACCAGTTCGGCTCGGGGCTGGCTTCGCTCGCCTACCTCATGAACCTGCAGCTCCAGTTCGTCAAGATCGACCAGTCCTTCGTCCGTCCGAGGCAGGGTCTCGCCGACAGCGACGCCCTGGTCGGCTTTATCGTCGCCCTGGGTGCCCTACACGGCGTGACGGTCGTGGCAGAGGGGGTCGAGACGATCGACCAGCTGAACCGGCTTCGCGAGGCTGGCTGCACGCTCAGTCAGGGCTTCCTGTTCTCCCGGGCCGTCCCCGCGCGCGACGCCACCTCGATGCTAAACGGGGGAACCTGGCCGGATCAGTCCGGCGAGTACCCCGCGGCGAGCACCGCGCCGCAGGCCTCGACCACGCCCGCGTCGTAGCGGGTCCCAGCGCCCGAGACCAGTTCCGCGAGGGCCTCGTCGACGCTGTAGCCCGGACGGTGGGGCCGGTGGTGCGTCATGGCCTCAAAGACGTCGGCCACCGCGACGATGCGCGCCGGCAGGGACATCTCGTCGCCCACGAGGCCGTCGGGGTAGCCCGAGCCGTCGAGGCGCTCATGGTGGTGGCGCGCCACGTCCACGAACACGCTCGAGAGCGACGACTGCTCGAGCACCTCGGCCCCAACGATGCAGTGCATCTGCACGGCTTCCATCTCGATGGGACTGAGCTTGCCGGGCCGACCCAGGATCTCCGCGGGCACGGCGATCTTACCAAGATCGTGCAGCGCGGCACTCTGGGTGATGACTTCCACCTGCTCGTCCTGCACACCGAGCCAGGTCGCGATGCGACGGCTCAGCAGGCTGACGCGCAGCTGGTGACCGGCGGTGTAGGGGTCGCGGATCTCGGTGATGCGAGTCATCGCCGCCACCGTGCCCGCGAGGGACCGGCGTACGTCGGCGACCGTCTGGACGTGCGCGATGAGCAGCTCGACCTCGGCGAGCAGGCTACGCAGTTCGAGAACTGTCTCGTCGTCGAAGACGAAGATGTCGTGGTCCGCGACGCTCACGACAGCGCGACGATTGGCGATCGTGATCGGCAGCGCGACGATCGAGTCAATCCCGTACGCCCGGGCTCGCTCGTGCCAGGGCGCGAGGTCCTCGTCGCGAGCGACGTGCTGGACCACGTGAACCGCCTGTTCGCGCACGGCGCGCCCCGTCGGCCCGCGACCCGTCGCCGCGTCCGAGGTGAGCTCGAGCCCGTCGAGGTACCCGACGGCGCCGCTACGGTGCGCGATCTCGAGACGGCCGCCGAGGTCCTCGATCTCAAAGGAGATCCACGCCGCCCGGTAGCCACCGACGTCACAGAGGTTGGTCACGAGACCGTCCAGCGCCTCGTCGACGCTCCTGGCGACAGCGATGGTGCTGCTGACCTGGTAATACAGCCGCAACATCCGCTCGCGGCGCACGTCACGGGTCACGTCGTAGAACGACGCGATCACCCCGGCGCGCTCCGCGGCTTCGGGCACCGGAAAGGTGTCTACCGAGAACCAGCGCCGCGGCGCGTCAGCAAAGTTGACGCCCACGATCAGGTCCCGGTGGGCCGTGGCGGCGTCCAAGATCGCGATCGTCTCAGGATTCTCGACGTAGAACGGCCGGCTGCTCGTGGCCACGCCGAGATCATCGTTATTGAGGTCCAAGCCGATCAGCTGCTCGGGCGTCGAGTGCACTAGCCGGGCGATTGCGTCGTTGCAGTCACGCACGACCCCGTCCTCGAAATAGGCGAAGCCCACGACCGTCGAGGTGAGGAAGGCGTCGAGGTAGTGCAAGGAGCGCAGTGGGCTCGACCATTCCCCTGAGTATGTCATACCCACTCCGACCCGTGTATCGATGACGCCCGCGTTCGGCCGACGTCTCGGCTAACCTAGCGGGCCGACCCGCACCGGTCAAGGCTTCAGGGACGCAACATCGAGGCGGGTCCGTTGTCGGGGAACTCGTACCCGTCTTCGAAGATGGCCAGACAGTGGCGAACGGCCTCGGCGTCATAGAGCACGCCGGCGTTCGAGGCGACCTGGTCAAGCGCCTGCTCGAGGCCGATCGCCGGTCGATAGGGGCGGTGGTTCGACATTGCCTCGACGACGTCCGCGACGGCGACGATCCGCGCGGGCAGGATGATGTCATCGCCGACGAGTGCGTGCGGGTAACCCGAACCGTTGAGCCGCTCGTGATGCTGCAGCGCAACCTCGGGAATCGGCCACGGCAGTGACGCCTCTGAGAGGATCTCGTAGCCGATGAGGGCGTGTCGCTGGATCATGCGGTATTCGAGGTCCGTCAGCCGACCAGGTTTGACCAGGATCTCCGACGACAGCGCAACCTTGCCGACGTCGTGCACGGCACCCGCCCCCAGGATCCGATCGACCAACGTCGACTCGAGCCCCATGCGCCCAGCGATCGCCGCCGCGAGTGAGCCGACCCGTGACTGGTGACCCGCGGTATAGGGATCGCGGGCCTCGGTGATGCGGGCGAGTGCGGTGAGGGTCCCTGACAGCGCCGCGGCAAGCTCGATCACCGATGCGCCGTGCGCGATGACCCGTTCCACCTCGCGCACGACGCTCTCGAGGCCCGACACGGTCAGCTCGTCAAAGGCGTTGCGATGCCTCGAATAGACCGCGAGCACGGCGCGTTCGCCACCCGGACTGAAAGGGATCACGGCCATCGAGCGCAGGCCATGGCGCACCACGCGGTCACGCCACGGCGACATCTGCGCCGCGGCGAGCAGATCTCCGACCACCACCGCGGACCCGCTGCGAAAGGCCGTACCGACCGGACCTTTACCCGTCGCCGACGAGCTCGACCACGACACCATGTTCGCCGTGACGTAGGTCTGGGCGCCCGCGGACTCCACGATGTCCACCTGCCCTTCAGGCTCATCGCGCGCGATTCCCACCCAGACGAGCGCGAACTGGGCGTTCGCGACCAACGCCGAGCAGAGGTGGCCAAGCGCGGCCGAAGTACTGATGACCTCCGTGCCCAACTTGTGCAAGTCGAGCAGCATCGTGACCACGTGGCCGCGTCGCACGCGGTCGGTCGCGTCGATGTACGCGAGCAAGACACCGCGCACCGCGCCCCGGCGGATGATCGGATAGGCGTTGACCGTAAACCACCGCTGCTCCCCGTTGGCGACCTCGATGCCCTGGACGACGCCGTAGATCGAGTCGCCGGTGCGCAGCGCCGCGACCGATGGCAGCTCCTCGCGTGCGAAAGGCGTGCCATCCTCGTGCACCGGATTCCACGTGACGCGTAGCGGGTCGTCGCTCAACAGATCCTCGCGCGAAGATTGGAAGAGTCGCTCAGCGCGCTCGTTGCAGTCAATGACCCGGCCAGTCCCATCGCGCAGCACAAACGCAGTGCCGGTCGCGCCCAGGAAGTCGCTTTCGAGCAACGCGGACTCGAGCGTCAACGGCACATCGGCTTCGGACACGACCACCCCCCACTTCGTTCACCGTGTCCTCAGCGTACTGGCGAGTGTGGCAAGCCACAATGGTTAATACCGCAGTATCAGGGATTTTGATTTGTGATGTCGCGATGCTGTTCCGACGGTCTACGCCGAAACATCCTGTCGGCCGCCTCGAGTCGCCTGCGTATACCCCTCGTAGACCGGTATTCTGAAGAGCACGAGCCCACTCGTCACGAGAGCGGCCTACCACAACCACGTCGGCCAGGCGTGACGAGCGAGGTGGTCGACGATCGGATAGTGCACGAAAGCGGCGGAGGCAAAGACGGTCCAGCCGAGCCAAAACCAGCGGTGTGGTCGAAGGAACGAGAAGACAACGTAGAGCGCGGCGAGTCCGACCAAGACCGTCGGTAGGTCCAGACGTGCGTAGATGACCCACACTGTTCAGTTCGACTGGAATCCCGACGGTAACGGATCGAATGCGAGTAACACGGTGAGCAGCCACGCGACGACCGTCGGGGCAGGTGCGCACGAACCGACTCGAGCAGGTTCAGCATCACCGCGTGGGCCATGAAAATATAGCCCCAGAGGTTCTCTTCGAAGACGAGTCGTAGCGCCAGGCATGTCCCGACCAGTGAGACCAGCATCGTCGGCTCGAGGATACCGACACCGAGGCGCCGCTGCGCCCACCACGAGAGCCAGAGGGCCACCACGATTGGCGACACGCATCGCGAGAAATGACGTCGCGCCGTGGAGTCCGAGCTCCCACATGACCGTTCCACCATACGAGAGGGTCAAGCCCAATCCAACAACAACGGCCCGGAAAGCCCGACCGGACCTGGCGAGCAGGAATGGCAAGTCGACCGCCGCTCCCGCCACCGTGATCGCAGCAGCGAACCACCACCGTCGCTGCGCCGGTGCGACGGAGAACAGCGGGGCGGCTACGAGCAGCGCGAACTGGCGCGTCGTGATGGCGAGGCCAACGGCAACGCCAGACCACACCCAGCGCTGGCGCAGCGACACTGCGACGGCGAGCAGGCTGAGTCCCATCGCGACAAGATCTTGGCAATGGTAGAACTCGAGCAGACAGGCGACGACCGGGGCGCTAACGACGGCCAGCATCGTCACTGGTTCACGGAGTCGTTGGCCGTGACCGGCTACTGACAGGCTCGCCCAGACGCCCGCGAGTAGCGCAGCGCCACTGGCGTATCGGACGCGCATCGTGTCCATGGCCGAGATCGATGCGACCGACCAGTGGTAGATGGCGTCGTAGGCGTTCGCGCAGTGGTAGCCCAGTTGCGCGGTCGTCGGAAAGGGCACGGCGTGCCCCACGCGTAACATCGCCACCAGCGGGCCGGCGAAGATCGAGTAGAACGGCGTGATCGAGGTGTCGGGGCGCACGATGGGTGGCCCGTGAAAATAGCGAGACGGTGGATAGGCGCGGGCCAAGTGACCGCGAGCAATGGCCCACGTCGAGTGGATCCCGACGGCCGCGTCGCCCTCAGCGACGCCGCCAAAAGCGCGAGCAACCCGACGAAGGCCGTCTCGGCGATCGACCAACCCGCAAGGCTCTCGAGCGGGCTCAACGGACGATCGAGCCACCCCTACCGAACTCGGGTCGACTCCTCGGGACGCGACGAAACCCCCGATTGGAGATTCACAAGCGTGTTTGCTACCTGGTTCGCTGACTCATGGGAAAGCGGTTGAGCGCGTCCAGCGTCGCCTTGGCAGCCGCCACCACGTCGTCGTCGGCCTGAGCGATCCCGTAGCGCTCGCTCCCATCAGTGATCGCGCGCATCGTGACGATGACGGGCCAACTCTTTGACGCCGGCAGACTCGAAACCGCTGCCAAGGAGAAGGGGACGTCAAAACCGAGGTCACGCAGTGCCATGAGCGTCGACTCCGCACCTCCAATCAGTGGGCCGCTGCGGGAATGCCCGGTCGCGCTGCGGCCGCGAAAATTCAACTCGACTTCGCAGACCCCGGCATCACCGTTGCACGTTGCACGATTGAGGACGACGCGGGAGCTCTCGGCGGTCGCTGGAGTGAGAACGTTGTTGGCGTCCTCGACGACGATGGTGGCGTCAGGGAAGTAGAGGCTCGCAATCTGCGAGGCGACCCCTTCGGTCTCTTTGACGTTGAGCCCATACACGAGCAGGGTCACCGCGTCGACCGATCCGTCCTCGCGACGTGCCACCGCAACATTGAGTACGCCGGGCAGGCTTCGCAGCTCGAGCTCGAAGTCTTCCTCAATTCGCGATGTCATGAGTGGCGCACCCCCTTGTTTTCGTACATGCGGCCGTCGGCGATGCGATACAACTCGTCGGGGTCCGTCGAGTCACGTGGCGAGGACGCCACGCCCATCGTGAAGTCGACGACGTTCTCCGTCGACTTCATCTGCAGCCGCAGCCGATCGATGAACCCCGCGGCCTCGACCCCCTCGGCGCTGGAAAGGATGACCGCGAACTCGTCGCCACCCAGACGCGCCGCGGTGTCGCCGTGTCGAACCGCGCGGCGCAGTGCGTAGCCGAACTCGCGCAACACATAGTCGCCAAAGACGTGTCCGCCGCGGTCGTTTACCGACTTGAAGTCATTCAGGTCGAGCAGCACCAGGGTGAACGGCCAGCCGTAGCGAGCGCTGCGCGCCGCGCCGACCTGCAGGGCGGTGTCGAAACTGCGCCGGTTGGCGATCTTGGTGAGCGGGTCGTGTCCGGCGCTGAATCGCGCGAGGTGCAGCGACAGTGCCAACTGGCAAGCGGTGCGCACGGCGTCAGCCTCGAACGCCGGCACGACGTCAGGCTCACAGTGCACGCCCACGCTCTCGCCCAGGCGCGCCGCCATGTCCGCAGTGACCGACTTTCCACCCAGACGGAAACTCTGCGTTCCGAAGGACTCGTGACTCAATACCACCACAATGTCGCGTAGTCCATGGCGCTCGGCGAGCTGGTCGAGCAGCGAATAGATGAATCCGATGCCGAGCTCGCCCTCTGCGAGTTCGGCGAGCATGGTCTTGAACAACCACGGCTCATACGACGACCCGTCCAAGATGTCATCCACGCGTGGGCCAGTCACGGCTGTCACCGGAGGATTTCCTCCCACGCCTCATCGGTCGCAATGCCGACCCGCAGGAGCGACTGCGGTGCCGCTCCGGTGCTAAGCAGACGCCCGAGATCGCGGGATACGACGGCCTTGGAGATCAAATAGCCCTGGCCACGATGGCAGCCCAGCGCCAGAAGCTCGTCGATGATGTTCGTCGACTCGACACCTTCTGCGATGATCTCCTTGCCGAGCGCCCGACCGAGGCGAATGATCGCCTCGACGATGGCCCGGTCAAAGGGGTCCTTCGCGACACCACGCACGAAGCTCATGTCAAGTTTTAAGAAGTCGACCGGCAGGTTCTTCAGTTCGGTCATGGAGGCAAAACCCGTTCCAAAGTCGTCGAGCGCGATCTCTACGCCCAGGGCTTGGAATCCCCGCAGGATTCGAACTGCCTGTTCGGGGTCGTCGACCACGGCGTACTCGGTGATCTCAACGCAGAGTCGGTCCCCTGGCACGTCATAACGCACGAGGCAGTTCGCGACGAAGTCCACGAGATCGCCCATCTTGAAGTCGGCCGGCGACATGTTGACCCGCACCGCGAAGTTCAAGTCCGGGTAGTCGCGGCGCCAGACACTCAACTGGCGGCAGGCCTCGGCGAATACCCAACGACCAAGATTCGTGACCAGGCCGGTCTCTTCGGCGACGGTGATGAACTCCGACGCATTCAGCAGACCCCGCGTCGGGTGTTGCCAGCGAACGAGCGACTCGACGGCGAGCAGTTTGCCAGTATTGAGGTCCACCTCCGGCTGGAAGTAGAGCCGAAGTCCGCCCGTGTCGATCGCGTCGCGCAGCATCAGCTCCATCTGGCTGCGCTCGTCGACCGCGGAGTGCATGTCGGCGTCAAAGACGACGGCCCGGTTGCGTCCCCGCGACTTCGCGGCGTACATGGCCACGTCCGAGCGCCCAAGCATCTCCACCGCGCTCAGGCCCGGCTGAGCGAGCGTGATGCCGATGCTCGCCGTGTGATTCATCATCTGGCCCATGATCTCCACGGGCTGGGCGATGACCTCGAGGATGCGGTAGGCGCTCGCGAGCGCCTCGAGCTCACTGCGAGCGCGATCGACCAGGAATACGAATTCGTCTCCGCCCAAGCGGGCTGCGAAGTCCCCGGAACGAATGCTCGTACGGATCCGGTCGGCCATGGTCACGAGGAGCCGATCACCGTTGGCGTGGCCGAGGAAGTCGTTCATCACCTTGAAACGGTCCAGGTCGATGAGCATCACCGCCACGTCGCGACGCTGGCGCAGTCGCTCATTCAGTTCCTCGATGAGAGCTCGCCGGTTGGGCAGCCCCGTCAATTCGTCGTGATTGGCGTTGTGGACGATGCGCTGCTCGGCGTCGATTCGCGCCTGGAGGTGCACTACCATCGCGGCTACTGCTTGGAGTGCGTTCACCTCAGCTTGGGACCATTGCTGAGGCTCGTTATAGAGGAAGCCAATGACGCCCCAGGTGATGTCTCCCATCATCAACGGCACTGCCGCACCGGTGATGGGCGTCAGTCCGTCGGTAGCGCGCTCAACTCGATCGACGAACTCGTCGGTAACGTCCTGGACGCCCGTGAGGTAGGGCTCCTTGAGGTTCCACAGCGCCTCGAAAATGGGATCGGCGTTGTAGGGAACCTCGCCGAGCGGGTCGGGGTCCGGCACATCCTCGCGGACTGGCCAGGACGCCTCGAAGATGCTCAGGCCCCGCGCGTGGTCGTGGCGGCGCATGAAGGCCACGTCGCTGCCCAAGAACTGGGCGAGCTCGCGAGTCGTCCAGTCCAGTAGTTCCTTTCGATTCTGGGCCGATCCGGACATCAACTTGACCGCCACGTTGCTTACCAATTCGTCGAGCCGCTGCTGATGGAGCAGTTTGCCTTCTCGAACGTTGAGCGAACTGACGTGACTGAGCAGATCGGCAAATGTCTTCAGCAGCGCCCGTTCGCGCTTGGACCACGTGCGCCCCTGACGGGCGATCACCAGGGCCCCGACGGGGCTGTCGGCATCGACGCGGATCAGTTCGGCGAGGATGCCCCATTCGACGCCATCGACCACGCACGTAAATGACGACTTGGCGGCCGTGTCGCTAAACCACGTTCGGACCCGCTCACGGATGTCCGCCACGGCGAGGTCACCAGTGGGCGTGGTGAACGACTCGAGTGCCGCGATGTCGCCGTCGCCCGGCACGTTCATCTCGATAGAGATGATTTCGCTACCCGCCACGACTTGTCGCAAGGTGTCGAAAACGAGGCGCGATTCGCCGCGAGCGCTCAACCGATGCAGTGGATTGTTAACTGGCACGCCGGTTCCGCCTTCGGTGGGCTAGAGACCCAAACTACCAGGCCAAACGTTCCGAGTAAAGGGGACTGGGTGATACAACGTGGTTAGAGTAAAAATACAGTGAACTGCTCAAAATTTCGGGTCGATTATTGGCGTGGATTCGCGTGAAGTTTCACTGGTCTTGCTCTCGCGGCTAAACACCTCCGCCAGAGAGAAACGGCTGCTGTGCACGCTGGGCGAAGGCGCGTGAAAGAGTCGAACGACCATGACGGCGGTTTCGCCGTCCGCCAGATCCCAGTAATTGCGGAGTCGTTCTGACTGGCGCGACAACTCGTCGAGGTGTCGTTCCCCGCCGAATCTCAAGAGATCGGCCTCGCTGGTGGCGTACAACGTGAGTGGCACCATGGGCTGCACGGCGATCCCGAGACGTTCGGCATTCAACCAGAATCGCTCGAACGCCGCGCCGGCACGGATGTACCACGCCGGCTCGTCGCGCGGCACCGTGATCGCCGCGAGTGCGGAACTCGATTGCACCGCGAATTTCGATGGAACGCCAAGGACTTCGCCGCCTCGCCACTCGGCGAGATGACCCATCACGTCTTTGCGAACCAGGAGATCGATGGCGGCGAAACCACCGGCGTCGAGCTCGAGGGTGCGAACGTCGAGGCCCTCGTCGAGCGCATCGCGGCCCGGCCAGCGCAACTCCTCGTACATCGCGTCGTGCACCTCGGGGATCAGGTACCGAAGCCGATCCGCTGCCGCAATCAACTCGGCACCGGCCTCCAATTTCGCCCGGTCACTTACGACCACGAGCTTCGCGCCTTCGCGATCGACCACGCGCTGGAGTATCTCGACCGATGTGTCGTCAAGCGGCACCGGTTGGCCCGGCCTGCGATTCGTGGCACGAGTCGCAACGTAGGGCAGCAATTTGGCGACGTCGGCGTCGAGAGAGCGACCGCGATAGAGGGTGGCGACGTGGTTGGTCGGACGACCGTCGGGAAATAAACGGACCTGTCCCAACTGCTTGATCGACGCGGCGGCGACTCGGGCGTTGAAGAGCGCCGCGCCGAGCGCGATGTAACTACCCCGAAATTGCACGTCCCAGATCGAGGAACGTTCAGGCACGAGGTAGAAGCGGACCTCGTCGTCGTCGGCTTCGAAACGCCAGGGCTGCATGTTGCCGCCTGAGGGCGCGCGGCGCGCGGCGTCGACGATAAAGGTCATCACCTCACTCTGATCCAGCGGGCCGTCCTGGGGCGCAGGACTCGCGAGGTCGACAGGGATCTGAGAGTCGATCTCGATCTCGGCGAGCGTTGAGATGATCTCGTCGACATCGATGCGCACGCGCCCGGAAGTCAGGTCGCCGGTCGTGCCGAGTCGACGTACCGCCGTCGCGACGGCGGCCGCGCCGAGTGACACCTCGCTCGCCAACTGCGGCCAGCCGGTGATCGAGAATCCGACCTCAAGGAACGATGCCGCGCCGCGAGACGACGCCTCGCTCGGACCGATGAGGCGTGCGACGTAGGGACCTTTCTGGGCCATCGTCAGACCCGCCAGCTTCGTTGAGTCGAGTTCGCCGAAGAGTCCGTGGAAGATGGGTCGCTGTGGTTCGAGGTCGAATCGCTCGACATCGAGGATCCCGCGATCGCTCGTCTCCATGATGACCGGGATATGACGCTCGCGGGCGGCCTCGCGGATGAGGAACTTCATGTCGATGGAGTCGCACTCCTCGATGACGACGTCCAATCCTTCGAGGAACTCGGCGAGGTTGTCGGGGCGAACGCCATCGGTGAATGCCACGACGCGCAAGTACGGATCGGTCTCAGTGATCCGACGCGCGGCGACGACGGCCTTGTTGACCCCGAGATCGAGCACACTCGCCGACACTCGGTTTAGGTTGGAGACGTCGATGGTATCGAAGTCGGCGAGGCGCAATTCGCCGGCGAGGCCCTCCATGGCGAGGATGTGCGCAATCGCGCTACCGGTGCTCACTCCAACGATTCCCACGCGCAACGTGCGAAGTTTCGACTGCTCCTCGCGGGTCAACTTGTTGCGGTTCCGGTCGAGGCGAAGTGAGGCGAACGACCGAGGTCCGAGCAAGCGAACGACCGCGCGACGCCACGGGTAGTACACCCATCGCGGGCCCTCGCGAGTAAGCGATTCGGACGGTGCTGGGACCACGCCGCGTAATTGCTCTCTTTGGGCTTCGAGACGGTCCACGAACTGGACGGCGTCATTGCCGCGCAGAACTTGGAGCATCTCGCGATGCGGTCTCGACGTGATGTCCAGTACGAGCGGCTGCCAGGAACGCGTGCGCGTGGAAGCAACGTTCAAGTCTGACGGCGCACCCGCTACCGGGCCGCGCGACAGTTGTTCTGCCTCGATGCGCATCGCCCGTTGGTGGTCGGGCGTGCTGAGATCGTGCGAGTTCCAGCGATACCAGCAGACCGCCACCGTTCGGTACCGGTCGTCGGGGAAGGGCACCCACTGCTCGCCGAACTGGCGGCCGCCCGCCTGTGAGCCGATGGGCACCAGGCTGTCCGAGACCGCCGCGATCGCGAATTCCGCGCCGAGCCAGTTCATCGCATGGGTGACCGACCGTGAGATGGCAGATACCTGGCGGTACCCCGTCGCTGCCTCCCCCTTGGACCACGCACCCTTCACTTCCAGCACGCCACCGCGGATATGGTCGCTGATCAGTCGTTCGAGTTCGCCGATCTCCGAGGAGTCAGCCATCTCCTCTAACAGGGCAGCCTTGAAGGTGCTCTCGAGGGGGCCGTGGAACCGGACGCCGCACACCGCATCGCCATCGGGACCGAAGCCGAGGATGAACAGTGACACGTCACGGCCCTGTTCGAGGTCCTTTCGTCGCAGCGTCCCTTCGAAGCCGTGGTGACGATACCGTCCCTCGCCCTCGTCCAGATAGATCTGCCAGAGGTCGGGTCGTTCGAGCGGATGGTGGCCCTCGAATCGGACACCGGTGAGTGGATCAACGTAAGTCGCGCCGTATCGATACCGGCGGTTCACCACGTTGGCCACATCTGTTCCTCTCCATCGCAGGTCGGGGTACTGGCGAACGACGAGTCGGCGTCTCTCGTGGGTCCGCCACTACTCGAACTATAGTGAGGCGGCTCTCAAAATTGGTGTATCCACCATCAGTGGAAAGGCGCGGCGTGTTCGAAACCCGTTACCGTTGCGCGCGGCGACTGTTCGAAGACGTTCGGCGCGGTTGCGCTTCGCGACCAGTGCGATTCGAGATTGATCTCGGCGAATGATATCTGTGCTGAGCGTGCTCATCATCTACTGCGCGTTACTCGGACTCATCGTCGGGTCGTTCCTCAACGTCGTCATCTATCGGGTACCTCGCCAGCTCTCCGTCGTGCGTCCCCGGTCGGCGTGTCCCACCTGCGCGGCCCCGATAGCGCCACGAGACAACGTGCCGCTGGTCTCGTGGCTCGTGCTGCACGGGCGCTGCCGGCACTGCGCCACGTCGATCTCTATCCGTTACCCGCTCGTGGAGGTCTCGACCGCCCTGCTCTTCGCTGGTGCGGCCGCGCGTTTCGGCTACCACGCTGAGCTGCCCGCCATGCTGATCTTGCTCGCGGGACTTCTCGCCCTCGCCGTCATCGACGCCGAGCAGTTGCTGCTCCCCCGGCGGGTCGTCTACCCGATGACGGTGATGCTCGTGGTCGCGCTGGCTGGGGCCAGCGCAGTGGACAATGACTGGCACCGGCTCCTGGTCGCCGCCATCGCGGGTGCCTCGTGGTACACCGTGTTCTTCCTCATCAATCTGGCGAGTCCGAGGTCGCTCGGTTTCGGCGACGTACGCCTCGCACTGCCCCTCGGTTTCGGCCTCGGTTGGCTCGGGCCGTGGTACGCGGTGCTCGGTTTCTTCGCCGCGAATCTCATCGGCGCCGTCATCGGAGTGCTCCTCATCGCGACCAAACGCATCGCTCGCCGTCAACCCATCCCCTACGGCGTCTTCCTCGCTCTCGGCGCCGCCGTCGCCGTCTACGCCGGTGAACCGCTGCTCACACCACTGCAACACCTGCAATGGCACGTGCATCTCTAATCGCCCACTCCCCACCGACGAGCGAAACCATTCGGGCCTACGAGGCAAACGCCATCGCTTTTTCGTCTGGACGCGCCTCGCAGGATCAGTAGACGTACTCCATGCGCAGTCCGTCGACGTCCCACTGCGCGTCTGACGGGATCCGTTTCGCGGCTCGGCCCATCACCCGCCGCGCCGTCCAGACGAGCGCGGCGGCATCCAACAGGTGCTTGACCGGCACACCCGGCATGTCGGCGTCGATAATCTTTCCGACCCCCTGGATGCGTCGCTCGAGCAGCGCCCGACGCTCTTCGCGTCCCTCTTCTCGCAGCTTCGACCAGCGGAGTGGCGCCTCATTGTTCAGTTGGTAGAAGCTCAACTCGGGGTGACCCTCGTAGACCACCCGCTGACGATACGGTGACATCTCGGCGGCCACTTCGCGATATCGAGCCAGCAACGCGGTCGCCATGACGTTGAGCCCCCGGTAGGGGCCGGGGTTTGATTCGGCGAGCGTTGAGCGCAGCGGCGCATACTGCAGCGCGGCGCGCCGGCCACCGAGCAGACGGCGCGCCTCGACGTCACAGGTGCGCGTCCCTTCGTCCACGGAGCCGATGGGCGCGTTCACGATCACGACGGTGTACGCCGGGTACTGTCCCAGAACGTCGACGAAGGAATCGAACACTTGGGGAGATTCCGGAACGAACGTGGCCGTGTGAACCTTGGCGGTCGCGACCAGCCAGCGGCGCGCCCACGGTGTCACCCCCGCCACGACGGTGTAGGGCAACTCTGGCCCGCGGTGAATCGGCACGGCGCTACGCGCTCTCGGCGGTGTATCCCATCTGCTCCAAGATACGCACTAATTCCTTGGGGTGCGTGGTCACGGCCATTGCGTCCTCGTAGGAGACGGTCGCATCAACGATGAGTTTGGCCAGACTGGCCTCCAGGATCTGCATTCCGTCCTTGGCGCCGGTGAACATGACGTTCGTCAACTGGTTCGAGCGACCCTCTCGGATGAGGTTGCGCACCGGATGGGTCGCCACGAGCACTTCGTAGGCAGCGACCATCCCCCCGCCGAACTTGGGCAGCAGCCGTTGGGCGATGATGGCACTCAGCGAGGACGCGAGCTGCACGCG
>JAKAFH010000096.1 GCA_021818025.1 Actinomycetes bacterium
CGTCGCCTCCTGGACCGCCTCGGAGAGGGCCGCGACCTGCGCCCGCTCCTGCTCGTCGGCCGGCGTGACGTGCAGGGCCAGCAGGTGCCCCAGCGTGTCGACGGCCATGTGGACCTTCGGTGTGCGTCCGGCCAACCCCATTCGGGGGTTCGGGCTGGCCTCGGGGGGCGACCCGGCATACCTTGAATGGCGGCGGAGGGAAATGGGTTCTAGCGGTCGCTCTCTTTCAATCGCTGCTTCATCCTGAGCAGCAGGAACGAGCGGTACGGCACCATCTCCCCGCGGCCGTTCTTGGCGAACCGATTCCAGTAGTCCTCAACAACCCTCTCGAATGTCCCATCGGCCTGGACATCGTCGCCCATCATGACGACCAGGCTCTCCAGCGCATCCGCGATCGACACCCCTCTCTGCCTGGCGACGTCGTTGTTGATGGTTAGCTCATGTCGCGGGTAGTGGCCGGCCAGGTAGTTGAGCAGGCCTTCCAGGCTCTTGCGTTTCAACAGGTCGTCCATGAACGTCTCGGCCCCACTTCCGGCGGGCCGCCCGTCACCGTGCGAGTGCGTCCTGTCCAGGACGCGTACGGAGAAACCCCCGGCCGCGACGAAGACCGAAACCGCGGGCGGCTCGAAGAACTCGAGATGGGCCCTCAACGTCCGGCTTTTTTCCTCGAGCGTCTCGATGATCTGGCGCGAAGTCAGCTTGCGGCCCGACCGATCCTTCAAGCGGATGAGGCACGTCCCCACGGCCAGGCCGTGGCCCTCCGTCCGGATCTGGTAACCCGTCAGCGAGGAGACCGAGGTGATCCCATCGATGCCCCTGGCGATCGAGCCCAGCTCGCGGCACCGGGCGCTCGTGGACTCGAGCTTCGAGCGCGGAGGAGACTCGATCACCGCATAGATTATGTCCCGGCTATCGAGCGGAATGACCTCGACGCTCATGCCGGGAGGGAACGCCGCCGCCTTCAGCTCCTCGAGGTCCTTCTCAATCGCTTCGATGGCGATGGCGGCGCTCCAGCCCGGGAGGGACTTCAGGACGATCGACGTTGCGGGATGCCCGTCGACGTCCGAGGAAATATCCAGGAACGGAGGGGCCAGCTCCGCTCGGCCGACGTCCTTGAGTTGCACGAGCTTGCCGTCGGGACTCGACGTCACAGGGATGAATGCATAGTTTTCCATCTGCTTGGATGGCCAGATCACAATCAGCTCGTACGCCTTGAGCGGAAACACCTGCCCCGAATACACCTTCCCCATGGCCTCGTCGAGCTCGTCGCCCGGGTGGACCTCTCCCGACGACGGGACGTCGAGCTCCTCGATGATGTCCTCGGACGACAGGTTGTGGGCCCGCATCTGGTCGGGGTTCAGCCGGACCCGCAGGGCGGGGTGGCGGTTGGCGAGCTCCCTGGGCAAATCGAAGCCCTTGATACGCCCGAGGCGGGGCATGACGACGTCGTTCGCGAACTTGACGACGTCGTTCCGGTCGGCGCCGGGGGCAGTCGAGTAGACGTTCACATAAACCAGCTTGCCGTCCGGCGTGAAGAGCCGGCGCTCGCTCCCGACGCCGCCGTCACGCCCGGCCTCCGCCGGCTTCTCCGCCTTCGCCGCGGCGTCCGCCTCGTCAGGAGAGGAGATGCAGATGTTGAGATTCGGCAGCGCCTTGAGGATCCGCGACTTGCCCGCATCGGTGACCCGGGTATGGTGGGACACCACCTGGCTGAGCCGTGGGAGTCCCTCGAGGTGCCGCAGGCCGGCATCGCTGACGTTGGTACCGTCGATATACAGTTCTTTCAGGCCGATCAAACCCGCCAGGTGGGCCAGACCCGCGTCGGTGATCCGGGTCTTGCCGACATACAGACTGCTCAGCCCGGTCAAGCGCGGCAGGTGCGCGAGTCCGTCGTCGGTCACGGGCGCCCGTGTCAGGTACAGGCTAGTAAGCCCGACCAGGGAACGCAGGTGGGCGAGTCCCGGACCCTTGACCTGGGTGTGGGAGAGATTCAGCACCCTCAGGTTCGTCATCCTTCCCACGTGAGCGAGTCCGGCATCGGTGACCCACGTACTGTCGAGCTCGAGCTGCACGAGCCGAGGTAGGCGACTCAGGTGCGCCAGGCCGGCGTCGCCGACCTTCGTGCGCTGCAGCCACAGCGACCCCAGCCTCGGGAGCCCCCCGAGAGAGGCCATGCCGGCGTCGCCGACCTGCGTACTCGCGAGTTCCAGCATTCGGAGCCTGGCCATACCCTTCAGGTGGACCAGCCCCGCATCGGTCACCGGCGTGCGATTCAGCGACAGTCTCTCGAGGCCGGTCAGCGCTTCGAGGTGAACCAGCGCGGCATCCGTGATTGGGCTATCCTCCAGGTACAGGCTCCGGAGCCGGGTCAGCCTCCTCAGTGACGCCATGCCGGCGACGGTCACGTTCGCTCCGCCAACATCCAGAGACTCCAGGCGGTCGAACAGGGCGACCAGGGCCAGCTCCGAGTCGCCGCAGCTCGGACGGAGCGACACCTGAATGACGTTGCTGGTGAGATCGACGTCGACATGCTCCGCCACCCATCGGCGCCACCCGGGGGTACGGGGAGCGCCGGGAACATCCCACTCGTAGGTGGTCCAGCCCCCCGCCGCCCGGATGGCCTTCACCGCCTTCCGCTGGACGAGTGCACGCTCCAGCCACCAGCCCAGGCAGCCCCCGACCGCCAGGACCACGAGGATCAGTCCCCTCACGCTGAGACGCAGGTAACGCCACCAGGGCCGGTTGCGGGGTGTTTCCATACCACCAGCATCCGGCATGAGCTGACCGGAGTCGAGGGGCTGACGTGTGTATCCGCTGAACCCCGGTCCCCTCGGCGGCCCGGCTCCGCCCGCCGCCTTGGGGATGGCGGGCTGACTTCCGCCAGTCATCAGGTGCCCGGACCTACGCGTCGCCCGTCTGCCCGGAAGTGACGCTGGCCCCGGGACGCGCTCGTCGTCGCACATCACCAGGGCCACACCGCCGACATGACGACCGACGACCATTCAGCCGAGAAGCGGGGCCGGCTCGACGGGGACCGCCGCCGCTTCGCCTGCCGGCGGTGCCGACCAACGGTCCGGGAGGAGCCCCGCCAGGCGATCCTTCGGAAGGCCGGGCAATCGCCCGAGCACGTCGCGCAAGTACACGAATGGGTCATGGCCGTGACGCTGGCAGCTCGAGACCATGCTGAAGAGGATCGCCATCGTCTTGCCGCCGTCCTCGCTCCCCGTGAACAGCCAGTTCTTGCGCCCAGTTGCGATCGTCTTCATGTGTTGCTCAGACACGTTGTTGTCGATCGCCAGATACCCCGAACTCGCGTAACGTATCAGCGCCTCCCAGTGGTTCTGGACGTAGCCGATCGCGGCGTTGATCGGACTCTTGGGCAGCACGTCCTTCTTCTGCTCCTCGAGCCACTTGCCGAAGCGCTCCAGGACCGGCACGGCCCGTTCCTGGCGGATTCGCAGTCGAATCGCGGCCCGCAACGATTCGTCGGTCTCATCCTCGGGCACGGCCTCGGCGATCTCCTTCCTGATCGCCTTCTCGATGGCATAGAGCTCGCGATAGAACGCCAACGCCGCGGCGGCGCGCGACAGATCCGTCGTCTGCGCCTCGACGAACTTTCGCCGCGCGTGCGCGTTGCACCCGACCTCGATCACGCGGCCGCCGGCGTAGATGCCGTCGTAGCCGCCGAACGCATCGGCCTGGAGGAAGCCGCGATAACCCTCGAGGAACTGACTCGGGCCGTCGCGCGATCGACTCATCGTGAAGTCGAAGACGTTGTACGGGTGCCGGAAGTCGCCCCAGTAGATCCAGAGCCGGCCCGTGGCCTTGATCTTGCGCTCCGAGTCCCGCACCTTCACCGAAGTGTCGTCGGTGTGGATCGTGCCGCAGAGGAGGATCAACGTCTTCATCAAGTCGTACAGCGGCTCGAGTACCTTGGCCGCGCCGCCCATCCAGTCGCAGAGCGTCGAGCGCGTGATCTCGACACCCTGCCTGGCCAGCCGGCGCTCCTGGCGGTAGAGCGGGATGTGATCGGCATACTTCTCGGTGATCACGTGAGCCAACAGTCCCGGCCCGGGCAACCCCTTGGGGATGGGCTGCGCCGGCTTCTCCGCGGTGGTGACATGGCCCTGGCAATGCGGGCAGGCGTAAGTACAGCGCCGGTGCTCGACGACGAACAGGGACGCCGGCTTGTAATCGAGCTGCTCGCTACACTCGGCGCCGATCTGGACCCGTGACTCGCCACACTCGGGGCAGCGGCGTTCGGCCTCGGTCAACTCGTAGAGGACCGGGATCCGAGGGAGATCCTTGGGCAGTGCCTTGCGGCCGTGGCCGCGCTGCTTCTTCTTGGTGCCGGCTTTCTCTTCGGGTCGCGGATCGGCGGCGGGTGGGGCCTGCTGCGCGGCGGTCGCCGACGGGTCGTCGAAGGCGTCGGGGATCAACAGCGGCTGATTGGGGTCGAATCGCTCGGTCCGCGGGCCGTAGAGGCGGCGGAGCAGGAGATCGAGCCGATGCTGGAGCTCCTCGTTCTCGTGCCGGGTCCGTTGCAGCACGTCGAGCAACTCGCGGATCATGTGCTGGAGGATGACGGGGTCGTCGGGCAGCGGCGCCGTGGCGTCGGGGAGGGCTGGGGTGGAGGTGGGAGGGAGGTCCGTGCTCATACCCCCTTAGACGCACGGACCGATCAAATGATTCGATGTCTTTTGGAGGAATTCGAGAGGATCTACTCGGTATCAGGCTGTGCGCCGGGGCACCGGGCGATGATAGCGGCTCGAGCGCCTCACGCTGGCGAGATCGACCCCGGCCAGGAGCATGATCAGGTCCGCGGCGCGGACCTCGATCTGCGCGTCGCCGTCGGCCGCGACGGGGAAGCGGTAGCTCCCCTTCTCAAGTCGCTTGTACCAGATCGCATATCCATCTTCCTCCCAGAGCAGCAGCTTGATCCGGTCGGCGGACTTGTTGCGGAAGACGAAGATGTCGCCCGAGAGCGGATCGCCGCGGAGCCCGTCCCGCACGAGGGCGGCCAGGCCGTCGAACGATCTGCGGAGGTCGGCCGGTCGGGTCGAGAGCCAGATGCGGACGGCCGGTGGCAGGCTCAGCATGACGGGCCTCCTTGCTCGAGCGTCTCGACGACGCGCACGAGGGTCCGGGGATCGAACCCGGCTGAGACGCGCACCGATCGTCCGTTGGCGAGGACGACCTCGATGCCGACGGTGGGCGGCTCGGTCGCCTCGGCGACGACATGCACCGGGAGGAAGGCGGGCGGGGGCTGGTCACGTCGCCCCAGTTCCCTACGCCACCAGTAGAAGGTCATCGGGTTGAGGCCCTCGGCCCCGCAGAACGCCCGGACGGACAGACCACTTCGCTTCCAGCGGGCGATGACCTGCCGCCAGTACGGCTCGCGGCTCGGTCGCCCGTGTACGGATTTGGCCATGGTTCACCCCCTTTCGGCCATGCCGCGATCGTAGCATGGCCTGCAAGAAGGGGTTCACCGGACGCACACCAGTATTCCGCCAGAGAGTCGAGCTCCTCCGCACGATGAAGGGTTACAACCGGATGGTCGCGGAGACGGAGCGCGGGGAGATCTGGAAGCTGAACGCATTCGGAGGCGGCTAGGAATTGTACACTTGCAAGCCCTCAATGCCCGCGAGCGAAGCGAGCGGGTCCGCAAGTGCCAGGGCGGCTCCTCTGTCCGCGTTCCCTCATCGTCCCGGTATATGTGCCCGTCCCGCGTGACGTGGGCCATTCGCGACTCGCGGCGCCCGGAGTGGGCTGCGCGTCGCCTGCTCCAGTCATCG
>JAKAFH010000097.1 GCA_021818025.1 Actinomycetes bacterium
GTTGAGTCGGTAGCGACTCGAACGCCTCGCCCCCTCGTGGATCAAGAGCCCGTCAGCCACCATTCGGGTTAGCCACCGATGGGTCGCCTGACGCGAGACGCCAGCGGCAGTGGCAACCTCCGTCGAAGTCACGTACGTACGGGTGGCGAACAGACGCTCGATCACCTTCGCACCTGGCTCGGACCTGTTCGACTCCCTGGAATGATGTGACACGTTCGACTCCGATCGTGTGTAGGTGTGTGCGTGCGGCGTCGCACATAAGTTTACATAATTACTCAATAGGTCAAAGTACGTGATTTATGTAATTATGTAAACTTGCTCGAAACACCTGGCGTCGATCCCCGACCAGCGAGATGAACGAGAAGAGCCCGCATCCACCGCGCGACCGTACAGCCCCGGTCAGTTCAGCCCCTACGCACCACCGTGCCCGTCGGCCCGTCTTCGACGATCCAGCCAAGGGTCACCAACTCGTCGCGATAGCGGTCGGCACTCGCCCAGTCGCGCGCGCTGCGCGCCTGGTCGCGGCGAGCAACCAGATCCGCCGACTCGTCGTCAAGGGCGGCCTCGGCGGCCACGAGGCGCAGCCCCAGCCCCGCGAAGCAGGCGGCGACCGCCTCGGCGAGTGAGCGAGCGCGGTGTTCGTCGCCCTCGTCGGCGAGCGCGTTCGCGCGCGTCAGCGCCTCAAAGAGGACCGCGACCGCGGCCGGGGTGTCGAGGTCGTTCTCCATGGCCGCCGCCACGACGTCATAGAGGGCACGGCCCTCCTCGCTCCACTCGACGCTCGCGGCGACCTCGAGGGTCGCCCCGGCGAGTGGGGCCAGTTCGAAGCGCCGTGCCAGCGCGTCGAGGCGCGCGAGGGCCCGCTCGGCGTCCTTCATCGTCGCCGGCGAGACCTCGATGGGGCTGCGGTAGTGCGAGCGCAAGACGAGCAGTCGGTAAGCGCGCGCGTCGGTCTGGGCGAGTAGATCGGTGAGCGAGGTGAAATTACCCAGCGACTTGCTCATCTTCTCCTCGCCGACCATCACCCAGCCGTGGTGCACCCAGTGGCTCGCGAAGTGCCGCCCGAGGGCGACGGCCTGGGCCCGCTCGTTCTCGTGGTGGGGGAACTTGAGGTCGAGCCCCCCGCCGTGGATGTCAAAGCCGTCCCCGAGCAGCCCGAGGGACATCACGACGCACTCGGTGTGCCAGCCCGGCCGGCCCGGCCCGAAGGGCGAGGCCCAGCTTGGCTCGCCGAACTTCGCGTTCTTCCAGAGCGCGAAGTCGAGCGGCGAGCGCTTGAGCAGGTTCGTCTCGACGCGCGCGCCGCTGCGCAGGCTCTCGAGGGACTGGCCGGCGAGCAGACCGTAGTCGGTGACACTGCTCACGTCGAAGTAGACCCCGTCGTCGAGCTCGTAGGCGACGTCACGATCGACGAGCTCCTCGATGAGATCCACCATCGCCTCGACGTAGGCCGTGGCGTGGGGCGCCTCGTCGGGCCGGGCGACCCCGAGGGCGTCGAGCGCCGCCCACCAGGCGGCCTCGTAGGTGGCGGTGATCGCCTCTTCGCCGACGTGCTCGGCGTCGGCGCGCGCGATGATCTTGTCGTCAATGTCGGTGATGTTGGAAACGAAGCGGACCTGCAGGCCGGTGAAGGTGAGCCAGCGACGAAGCACGTCCCAGACGAGCGCGTGGCGCCCGTGGCCGAGGTGGGGCAGGTCATAGACGGTAGGCCCGCAGAGGTAGATCGAGACCCGGCCCGCGTCGCGCGGCTCGAGGGGCGCCACCGCGGCGCGCGCGGAATCGTAGAGACGGATCACTGCTCCTGCTTCGTCCAACTCGTTTCAGACGGGCCAGCGCAACGCGCGGCCCCGATCGATACTAACCCTGACCCCATCGGCGACGACGACGAGTCTTCATCGCTCGACGAGCCGGCGGCACCGCTCGGACCGGGCGGCGACCAGATCCACCAGTCGCCTGGCTAACGGTCGATGGAGGGCCGCGACGCACTCCACCCGGGCCGCATCGGCGAAGGCGTCGGGGGCGAGACGAGCCAGCTCGCGAACCCGCCCCACGAGAACGTCAGCGTCCAACCCCAGTTCCCGTGCGGCCTCGGGCCATCGGTTTCGCTCCGTAGCGACTCGGTAGTCGCCGCCAATCTTCATCGCGAAGCGCAATCGACTTTCGTGGATGTCATAGGGGAGTGCCGAGGCGATGTCGTAAAGCGGCGCGAGGCGGACCTGGTCCCCGGCGAGTAGGAGCGAATAGTTCTTCGCGTGCGCATCGGTACCGGCGATGAGCCAGTTCCAGATCAACGCATCAACAAACCGACGAACCGCGTCGTCGGCCACACTCGGCGCCATGGCGCGACGCACGAGCGCCACGACATCACGAGGACCCGGCCCGCCCTCATTCTGGTACTTCCGCGCAGGCGCACGGCCGAGCGCTTGACAGAGGTCCTCCTGATGGACCCGGAGGATCACACCGTCCACTGACCGACGGTCATAGCGCTTTATCACGATGGCGGACTCGCCCGCGAACTCCATGACCTTCGTTCGCACCGCGCGTAGCCCGATGCGACAGGCGGCGTCGAGGCAGAGATGCTCGTTGAGGCCGTGGTCGTCGAGCCCGGCAACCGCCGGCTTGAGAATGTGCGTGGTCGCCCTCGAGCCAGATGGAACGCCCCAGCGCCCATCCTCATGGCGCAGCGCCGTCTTGGCTTGCGCTCCGGCGAGGCTGAACTGGCCGGTGAACGAGCGACCCAACCACGACGTTGTGTCGGTGCGAAGATCGCGCAGTCGCTCTCCGACCTCGTCCTCGGTGAGCAGGTGACCCCGGAGCGGGTCAGCACGGCATCGATGGCGTCGGGGACGACGAAACGGACCGCCCCCGCGCAGTCCTCACCGATTTGGGCTGCGAGCAGCGAAAATGGTGAGGACAACTAAACGTGGAAGTGGCGAGCCCACCGTGCCAAGACCGCGTCGCTGTCCGGGAGCAGTCCCCAGAGCCAGGGCGTGACCGATCGTTCGGCGTGCGATCGCACCGGCAGTGGCATCGAGCGCGAGATCGGTGTCGCCCCGTGCCGTTCTCGGTACTCCTCGGCGTATTCGAAGCGGAGCCGGCCAACGCTGAGCCGGTGGAGGCTACCGGCGACGACCTCGTCGAGGAGAACGAGCAACGAGTCGGTCACTGATTGCTGTACTGGTCGAGGATGGCGTCCAGGTCAACGGACCCGTCTGTCCAGACGTCGTCACGAAGGCCCGGTTGCACCAGATCCAGGCGTAGTCCGAGTCGGTCGAAGAGCCGCAGCACCAGATCGAACTCGACTCGGGGTTTAGCGGCCTCGACCGCGTTGGTCCAGGCTCGTGAGACTCCCACCCGTCGCGCCAGGTCGGCTTGACTGAGACCAAGTTCCTTGCGGCGGCCCCTGACGGCCGCCGCCACGTCGCC
Organism: Actinomycetes bacterium; assembly: GCA_021818025.1. Lineage (GTDB taxonomy): Bacteria > Actinomycetota > Acidimicrobiia > Acidimicrobiales > RAAP-2 > RAAP-2. The sequence continues at coordinate 3,427 of JAKAFH010000097.1, forward strand.
CATGGCATTGATTCGCATCACATTCACCTTGCCACCGAACGATGACTTCACGGTTATATCAACGTACGTTGACGAGTACATTGTGTCGACGAGCGTTGATAGAGGTAGGTCGCAACACTCGCATTATGACAGGACGGTTCGGCGTTTAGTGCAGATCTTGGTTGATTTCGTACGAATTGGGGCCAGATCCACCGATTTGGATTCCCGCCCAACCAATGGGGGACCTGGACGAAGCTGGGCGACGCGGCACGCTACGAGGAGTAGCCCTCCGTTGAGTATGGGTTCAGTATCTGGTGTCCCCACAGGCGAGAGCGCTCCGAGTGCGACAGACGAGCTGCGTCAGCCGCATCGGTCCACTGTGATCTGATGACGTGGAGCTGATGGTCAATGACCTGTCGGGCCTCATCGGATGACAGGAGATACGTCGACGCGGCGTTTTGGCACCCAATGACTTGACTGAAGCGGAACCCGTCACGAGCTATGGCCATGGCCTGCACCGCCTCGCCGCCGGAGCGAACTTGGGGGCAGATGTCATACGCGGGCGTAAGTGACAGCGACGAGCCATCCCAGAACGCGGCGTGGTTCCGTGCGTGGTCGTCGGTATTGCCCACGAGGATGTTGAACACGACGCGCGAGAAGAGCTCGCGCAGCGTCTCCTTGGGCTGGGTGAATCGTTCGCGGATGACGTCAGCCAGCGCGGGGTATGTGGCGTAGCGGGCCATCATCTCGTCCAGCTCAAGGAGGGTGAGAGCTGAGACGATCATCCGCCTCTCTCCCGCCACTCCAGTGCGGTCGAAGCGCTCAACGAGCAAGACGTCACGCCCGAGACATTCGACCACCTCGGTGCCGGCCACATTGATGCCGGCGCGCCTGGCCAGTTCCATCGCCACCGCCTCGGCCTTCACCACGGGGTACGGGTCGGTGCTGGACGAGAACTTCGCGATGAGGCTGCGGTCATCGTCGTCTAACAACGCCTTCGGACGCGCACCTCCGATCGAGGAACCGCGGAGCAGGGCGGCGTCGAGGTCTGGGGAGAACGGCACGCCGGCCTCGAGGCGCTCGGCGGCTTGCATCATCTCCTCCAGGGTTGCGCTCACTGAGCGTCGTTCGTAGGTAATCGGGCTCGCCTGGAAATCGAGAGCCCCAATCCGGTCAGAGCCTGACTCGAGAAGAAACCTGAGCGTGTGTGGCTCAACCATGCCGGACACGGAGTACTCCCTGCCAAAGAGGCGACGCAGGATCACGCGTTGGCCCCACGCATCCGGCCCGGCGTCAGCGATGCACCCCGCGATGCTCAGCCCTGCGACGGGCCGGATTGGACCCGGCCGGAGAGGCAGCTCCGGCAAGTAGAGCGGTACTGCTTCCTTGCGCGCCAAGAAACTTTCGGCGTAGCGAAAGGAGGTCGTAACTCCGTCCACCTGCAAGACGCCGGCGATGACAGGTTCGGTTGCGCCGGGCAGCCATACCCAGACGTAGACGTTCGGTGGGTTCGGCTCAGAAGGCATCGTGATCCTTTCCGGCTGACTCGCGCACTCGCGCAGGCAGTAGCGCCAGTCGAGTCCTCGCGTGCTCGACCATCGTCGAGAGTTCCCTGCGATCAGGGGCGAACAGCACAATTCCGAGGAGGGTGGCAACCTCGAAGGCCGAGCCGAGTTCAACGGTGGGGTCACCCTTTTCGATCTTTCGTAAGGTGACCGGAGAGATGCCCGCCCGCTCGGCTAGGTCGGTGGCGGTCCAGCGCCGCTCGCGCCGGACACGTGCCACCTCGAGGCCAAGGAGTTGTGCAGCGTCAAGGGTCTGCGGGTGGAACGTGTGGGGCATGCGCATCTATCTATCCTCCGTATAGTCGTTATACCACCTTTTAGAGGTCTAAGCGCTAGTATAACGACAATGATGCCGGACTTCCGGGGCGGTGCACCGGTCCACGAATTGATCATCTTTCGAACTAAATCGACCGCAACCGTTGCATTCGGAGGCAAATCAACCACCAAAATCTCCACGAAACGCGGAATCTAATGACAGGAATGTTCGGCGTTCACGCGGTATCGCAACGGCTGCTCGTATTCAGTCGAATACGTCGCTCGCGGTAAACTGCGCCAACCATGTCTAGCGCTAGCGATCGGCGATCGCCGTCAGTCCCCGAACGCCCGAACGTCGACGGACTCGAGGCCACCTGGCTGGCGCGCTGGGAGGACGAAGCCGTCTACCGATTCAACCGCAGCGCCACCCGCGAGAGCGTCTACTCGATCGACACCCCCCCGCCCACCGTCTCGGGTTCCCTGCACATCGGCCACGTCTTCTCCTACACCCACACCGACCTGCTAGCGCGCTTTTGGCGCATGCGCGGGCGCGACGTCTTCT
>JAKAFH010000098.1 GCA_021818025.1 Actinomycetes bacterium
CGAACAAGAACCTGGTCGCCGTGGTGGGACCGGCGTTCTCCGGTGCGACGGCTGCCTCTGAGCCCTTCTACAACAAGGCGCACTTGGCGACGGTGAGCCCGTCGGCGACGAACCCGAAGTTGGCGACCAACCACTGGAACAACTTCTTCCGCGTGGTGGCCGACGACAACGTTCAGGGTCCGGCCGACGCTAACTACGTTGTCCAGAAGCTGAAGAAGAACAAGATTTACGTGGTCAACGACGGTACGGCCTACGGCTCGGGCGTTGCCCAGGCCTTCGCCGCGACGGCGACCAAGGATGGCGCGACGGTTACCCCCGCGACGGTTCCTGGCACCTCGCAGTGCCAGAACGGCACCGCGTCGTCGACCGAGTACACCTCGGCAGCGGCGCAGGTGGTCTCGAGTGGCGCGACCGCGATGTTCTACGGCGGTTACTACTGTGACCTCGGCCTGTTCCTCGGTCAGTTGCAGGCGGCGGGCTACACCGGCATCGTGATGTCCGACGATGGTGCGCTGTCGCCGGCGTTGATCCAGAACACGACGCCCGCGTCGGCCGCCAATGGCGTTTACCTGACGTGCGCGTGCTCGAGCTCCTCGAACGCCACGTTCAACCGTGAATACCAGGCCCTCGCGCACTTCAGTGCGGCTAACGCGACCTACGCGCCCGAGTCCTACGACGCGACCAACGCCATCATCACGGCGATGAAGAAGCTGAAGAAGATCACCCGAGCCGGCATTGTTACCGCGCTGCACCACTTGGTGATGAAGGGCATGACCAAGGTCATCCGCTTCCAGCCCAATGGCAACATCGCTGGCTCGGCCATCTACGTGAACCAGGTCAAGAACGGAAAGATCGTTCAACTCGGTCTCGAGTAGTCACTGACTGACGTTGCGAGGAAGGGCCGGGGGTTTTCCCCGGCCCTTCCGTTTTGATTACACTTTCGACGGACCATTCAAGGGGGCACAGTTGGGAGCATTCGGTCACTACCTCACGGGGCACTTCGCCACGCTGCGTCTTGAGTTTTGGGCGCTGTTCGTCGGCGGCCTCGCTAACGGTGTCCTCTATGGAATGGTGGCGGTCGGCTACACGCTCGTGTACGGCGTCCTGCGCCTCATCAACTTCGCCCACTCGGAGATCTTCATGTCGGGCGGTTTCGCCGGCTACTTCGTGATGAAGGCGTTAGTCGGGACGGCTGTTCCTTCGGGCTTCGCGTCGGTGGGCCTCATTGTGGTCGGCATTCTGGTCGGCGGTGTCGTCGGGGCCGTCATGGCGACGCTCGTCGAACGGGTCGCCTATCGACCCTTGCGCCGGCGCCGAGCACCGGCGCTCGCGTATTTGATCAGTGCCATTGGCGCGTCCTACTTCTTGTACAACATGGCGGGCAAGGAGTTCGGCCGCGTGCCGATCTCGATGCCCCAGCCCTACATCAACCACCCGATTTTCCACATCTTCGGGGCGCCGGTTCAGATGTATTACGTCATCATCCTTCTCGCGGGCGCGGTGATGTTCCTCACCCTCGACCGCGTGGTCGCCAAGACGAAACTCGGTCGCAGTATTCGCGCCGTCGCTCAGGACGCCGAGACGGCGTCGCTCATGGGCGTGAACATCGACCGAACGATCGTGCTGACCTTCATCGTCGGTGGCGCACTCGGTGGCGCGGCTGGGTTCCTCTTCGGCATGGGTACGGGTGTCTCGAACACGATGGGATTCGTGCCGGCCCTGAAGGCGTTCACCGCTGCCGTGTTGGGTGGCATCGGCAACCTCCGCGGTGCCATGATCGGCGGCTTCCTGCTTGGTATCGTCGAGAGTCTCTCGGTGGTCTTCGTGCAAGCGGCCTACATGGACGTCGTGGCGTTCGGCATCCTCGTCGCAGTGCTGTTGTTCCGCCCGACGGGAATCCTCGGTGAGCGTCTGGGGCGGGCGGCATGAAGCGCATCTTCGCTTCTGCTCACGTGAAGCGCCTCTTCTCAGCGCTCGCGGCGTTGGCGATCTTGGAGTTGATGACCGGGCCACCCGGCAGCGCCCTCACGCCGACCGCCGGGTTCACGGGCTCCTTCGGCGAGGCGTCGTCATTCTTTGGGATCTTTCGCACCCAGCGGTGGGTCGTGTTCCTGTTCCTGGCGCTCGCCATGTACGCCATATGGTCGGCGTGGCTGATGTGGGGGACGCAGGTCCGCGCCGCGACCGCGAAGGCCGTCAGCGTCCCACGCGCCGCCTCGCGAACGCGTCCGGTTCGCTGGGGGATGGCCGTCGCGGTGCTCGCGGTGGCCCTCTTGCTCCCGCACTTGATCACGGACCCCTTCTGGCAAGCCGCCATGGTCGAGCAGATCGCGGTCTACGTGCTGCTCGCACTCGGCCTCAATGTGGTCGTGGGATTCGCAGGACTGCTGGACCTCGGGTTCGTCGCCTTCTACGCCATCGGCGCGTACACGACGGCGTGGGTCACGGGGGCACTGCCCACCGCGGCGCCATTCGGCATCCACTTCAACAACTTCTACGCGATCCCGATCGCCATTGCGCTCGCGATGGGATCTGGCATCATCCTGGGTGCGCCGACGCTGCGGTTGCGCGGTGACTACCTGGCCATCGTGACCCTGGGTTTCGGCGAGATCATCACGATCTTCGCCAACAATCTCTACGGGATCACGGGCGGTTCGCAGGGAACCAACACGATTCCGCACTTCTCGCTGCACGTCGGGCCGATCAAGTATCTCTGGGGCCTGACGCCGGTGCCGTACTACTACCTGACCATCGTCTTCGTGATCTTGTTCATCGCCGGATTCAAGTTGCTCGAACACTCGCGAGTCGGGCGCGCCTGGACGGCAATTCGTGAAGACGAGGTTGCGGCCGAATCGGTGGGCATCAACCCGCTTAAGTACAAGGTCATGGCCTTCGCCATCGGCGCATCGACCGCGGGCTTCGCCGGCGTCGTGACGGCCAGTCAGTCGAACACGATCTTCCCGTCGAGCTTCACGCTGCAGTTCTCGATCAACATCCTCGTGCTGGTGATCTTCGGTGGCATGGGTTCGATCACGGGCGTCGTGCTCGGCGCGATCGTGATCCAGACCGGTTCGATGTACCTGCTGCACACGCCGCCGGCCGGGTACCAGCCCCAGGACCTCTACATCTACCTGGGGGCACTGCTCGTGGTGATGATGATCTTCCGCCCGGCGGGTCTCGTCCCGTCGCGCCGGCGTCACCGCGAGATCGGGCTCGCCGAAAAGGGCGAGGGCCATATGAACGAAGTACTGACGGGAGACACGCCGTGAGTGACAAGATCTTCGACGTCGACCACGTCACGCTGCGCTTCGGCGGCGTGGTGTCACTCAACGACGTGACCTTGCACCAGGAGCGGGGCGAGATCCTCGCGGTGATCGGGCCGAATGGCGCGGGCAAGACCTCGCTGTTCAACTCGCTCACTGGTGTCTATCAACCCCAGGAGGGGACGATCACCTTTCAGGGCAGTGACGCCAAGCCCATGAGTGTCATCGGCAAGAAGCCCCACCGCGTCAGCGCCGCGGGCGTCGCGCGTACGTTCCAGGCGTCGCGCATGTTCAGTGCGCTCACCGCTTTCGAGAACATCAAGATCGGCGCGGAGTCACACCGTGGCATCGGCGTGGCAGGCGCGATGCTCCGTGGCCCGAAGACCAGACGCGACGAGCGGACCTCGGATGCGCGGACCGTCGAACTGCTCGACTTCGTCGGATTGCGGGCCAAGGCCAACGTCATCTCGTCGTCACTCTCCTACGGCGATCGCCGCCGGCTGGAGATCGCTCGAGGCCTCGCGACGGGACCGCAGGTTCTGCTGCTCGACGAGCCGGCCGCCGGGACCAACCCGTCCGAGAAGCTTGAACTGACCACGCTGATCCGCAAGGTGCGCGACGAGATGGGCGTCTCGATCCTCTTAATCGAGCACGACATGAAACTCGTCATGTCACTCGCCGAGCGGCTCTACGTGCTCAACTTCGGCAGCGTCATCGCCCAGGGTACGCCGGAAGAGATTCGGGCCAACGAAAAGGTCATCGAGGCCTACCTCGGTTCGACCGCGACCGAGACGGGGGACCGATCGTGATGCTCGAAGTACGCGAGGCAGTCGTGCGCTACGGCGCGATCACCGCGCTGCACGGAATTTCCTTCGAAGTGAATCAGGGCGAGATCGTCACACTGCTGGGGGCCAACGGCGCGGGCAAGTCCACGACGCTTCGGATGCTGTCGGGCCTGCACGCACCCCAGAGCGGGCACATCATCTTCGAGGGCCAGGACGTCACCAAGACCAAGGCCCATATGTTTACGTCCCTCGGCATCGGTCACGTCCCCGAAGGTCGGCGAATCTTCCCGCAGATGACGGTGGAGGAGAACCTCGAGATCGGTGCCTTCCGGCGACGCGGTTCCTACAGTGAGGACCTCGAGCGGATGTACGAGACGTTCCCGATTCTCAAGGAGCGCCGCAAGCAGATCGGCGGCAACCTGTCTGGCGGCGAGCAGCAGATGCTCGCGATCGGGCGCGCCTTGATGGGACAGCCACGGCTGCTCCTGCTCGACGAGCCCTCGATGGGCCTCGCACCGATGATCGTTGACACGATCTTTCGAATCATCGGCGAGATTCGCGACAGCGGGACCACGGTCTTGTTGGTCGAGCAGAACGCGGCCCAGGCGCTGCGTCTCGCCGATCGCGGCTACGTGATGGAAAACGGTCGGATCGTCTTCGGCGACAGCGCCGCGAACCTGCTGACCGACGCGCGAGTCCGTGCGGTCTACCTCGGCGAGAACGTCGAGTCCTAGGCACCGCGCCGGTGCGCCGGCACCGGCGTTGCAGGCGAGCTGAAGGGTTCGACGCCGCGCGGGCTGCGCATCATCCGGGTTCCGGATTGAGCGACTGGTCACGGCATCTCGAGCGACGGTGTCACTGTCCCCACGGGAAGCGCATATAGTTACTTATCAACAAGTAACTAATCTCAAAGCGAAGGGGCTCGTCGATGGCATTGAAACACGCACACCCGGATCGCTATAAGTGGATCGCGCTCACGAATACCACGTTGGGGATCTTCATGGCCACGATCAACGGCTCGATCATCTTGATCTCCCTGCCGGCGATCTTCCGCGGCGTGGGTATCAACCCGCTGTCGGCGGGCAACGTGGGCTACCTGTTGTGGCTCTTGCAGGGATACCTGCTGGTCACCGCGGTGCTGGTGATCAGCCTGGGCAGGCTCGGCGACATCAAGGGCCGCGTACGCATCTACAACTTGGGCTTCGCGGTGTTCTCGGTCGCCTCGATCTTGCTCGCGCTCGACCCGTTCCGTCACGGAGCCGGCGCCCTGTGGCTTGTGCTGTGGCGGCTCGTGCAAGGGGTGGGCGGCGCCATGCTGTTCGCCAACTCCAGTGCCATCATCGTCGACGCCTTCCCGCCCGACCAGCGGGGATTCGCGATGGGCATCAACCAGGTGGCCGCTATCGGCGGCTCATTCGTCGGGCTGATCCTGGGCGGACTGCTCTCGATCGGCGACTGGCGGCTCGTGTTCTGGGTCTCGGTTCCCGTCGGCATCTTCGGCACGATCTGGGGGTACCTCAGCCTTCGTGACAACGGCGAGCGGGCGAACGCCACCATCGACTGGTGGGGCAACGCCACCTTCGCGATCGGCCTCACCTCGCTGCTGGCGGCGATCGTCTACGGCATCCAGCCCTACGGCACGAGCTCGATGGGCTGGACGTCGCCCCGGGTGCTCGCCGCCTTCGCCATCGGTCTGGTCTTCCTCGCGGCCTTCTTCGTGATCGAGATGCGCGTC
>JAKAFH010000099.1 GCA_021818025.1 Actinomycetes bacterium
CACGTGGCCGACCTCGGCGCACTCGCCAACGACGTCGGCTTCGGCCTTGCCAATGCGAAAGCGCTCACACTGCGCGAGCAGCTGCTGCGGCTCAACGAGCGCGTGAGCGGGCATCGGCTGCTGCGCGGGGTCGTCGCCCCGGGCGCTGCGCACCTGTCCGACCTGCCGAGCGCGCGCGAGCTCGACGAGATCGAGGCGCGCGTCGAGGGGATCACCTCGATCACCCTCGGCCAGTCCATCGTGCTCGACCGTTTCACCGGCACCGGGGTCTTGTCCCTCGACGCGGCCCGTGAACTCGGCGTCGTTGGCGTGGTCGCCCGCGCGTCGGGCGTCGACCTCGACGCGCGGCGCGACCATCCGGTCGCTGGAACTCCAATTCCGCCGACGGTCGGCCAGTCGGGCGGCGACGTGCTCGCGCGCTACCTCGTGCGTCGCGACGAGGTGGCGACGAGTCTCGCCGCCCTGCGCGAAATCGCGACGAGCGATTCCAATAGTCACTTCGCGGCCACGGGAGGCTCAGGGGCGGGACTCGGGATCGTTGAGGGGTGGCGCGGACCGATCGTGCACCGCGTCGAACTCGTCGAGGGGCGCGTCACGCGACTCAAGATCGTCGACCCCTCGTTCCTCAACTGGCCGGCCGTCGCGGTCGCGCTCGTCGACACCATCGTGCCGGACTTCCCGCTCGTGAACAAGAGCTTCAACCTCTCCTACGCCGGTAACGATCTCTGACGTCTATCTCACCGTGTCGACAGGCGCGTCTCACGCGTCGCACCGGGCGCCAGTCCGATCCGGCCGTCGCCCGGTCCAACTCATCGGCCCCGTACGCGGCGCTGGTCGGCAACTGCTGGCGCGGAACCCGTACAACACCGTCCGGCACGTCCCTGCCGTCGCGCGTAATGCCCCAGGCATCGGCGAACGAAGCGACCGGCGCGACGCAAGCCTCGTGGGTTAATCGACGACAGCGAGATTCTCAACAAAATGTCAACTCGATAGGTATGATGAACAAAGTTCAGCGAGAAGGTATCCCGCTGAGGACAGGGGGCCACGCACGCGATGGCACCGACCAGAGCTATCAAGGGGCCGCGTACCGCTACGTGAACGTGTCCCCCGACGCGCGCCGACAGACAGCCGGCCCGCGAAGAGGGGGCAATCATGAATACTGCACTCCAGCGTCGAATCGGCGCCATCGCCAGCTCACTGCTGATCGTGAGCACGCTCGCCGTCTTGCCGGCGACGTCCACCGCTGCGGCACGAACGCCGCATCAGAGCGCCACCACCTGCGTGGCCAACGGCACGCCACAGATGAATGGCGTGATCGCGCTGAAGTTCCAGGGGACCTCGAGCACCGGCTGCTCGGCGACGCTCCACGGGCAATGGGCGGCGCACTCCAGCCAGTTCGACACCTCCTACGCGGACTTCGCTCTAGCCGGCCCCGCTGGTGACTGGTCCTCGGCGATCGCGTCACCCCAACTCCACGGAACCGTCTCGGGCGTGGTGCCCGCGGCGACCGGGACCGGGACCAGTTCGGGCGCGGCCGGATCGGGCACGGGAACGGTGGGCACGGGAACGTTGGGCACGACTGTGCCCGTTGGGTCGAGGGCGCTTGGGTTCACCCTCGACTGTGTGATCACGTACTCGCCGTTCCACATCACGTGCACGCTGACCATTTACCTTTCGAGCTACTAGGCACGCGTGGCGAGGACCGATTACGTGAACGACGCCTCGGCAGTGCTGGCCGCTACCTAACTAGCGGCCGGCACTGCCCAGTGGCTCCCACCGGAACGTCGCCATCGCGACGACCAGTCCGAAGACGCCCCAGGCGACCATGACCCCGAGGTCGGTCCAGGTCACCCCCGTCGAGCCTGGCACCAGGAAGGCGACCTGCAGACCCCGGGCCATGTGCTCGAGCGGGAAAACCTTGCCGAGGTCGAGCATCCAGGCCGGCATGATGGCGACCGGGATGAACACCCCCGACAGGAACGCGAGGATCGTGGCCGCGAGCGGCCCGACGGCCGACGCCGCGTCGGCCGTCGGGCTGAGCCGCGTGAGCGCGAGGGCGAGCGTGCTGAAGCAGAAGACCCCGGCCAGCGTGTAGGTCACGAGTCCGACGGCGAGACTCGCGCGGAGTGTCACGTGGTAGAAGCCCGCACCCACGCTGAGCAGCACGGCGACGGTCAGCGCGACGACGACGAGCGTGCGGGCTATCTCGGAGAACAGGTAGACCCAGCTCGGCATCGGCGTACCCCGGAATCGCTTCAGGAGTCCGCGCTCGCGATTGGTCGTCACGCGCACCACCAGCGAGGCGAAGCTCACGAGCATGATCTCATAGGCGATGATCGAGGCGCTGTAGTAGGTCCGCGCCGGGACGTGCGCGCCGTCAAAGCGGGTGGCGCCCGTGAAGATCGCGCTGAAGAGCAGGAGCAGCAGGACCGGAAAGAGTGCGGTGAAGCCCAGCGCGCTCGGGTCGCGCAGGAAGCCCCGCAGCGCGTATCGCGTCTGGGCGAGGGCGAGGGAGACGTCACTCACGGCTCGACCTCGAGCTCGTCGCGGGCCGACTCGCCCGCGAGCGATACGAAGACGTCGTCCAGACTGGGCTGGATCGCCTGCAGGTTCGCGAGGGTGAGCGCCTGGGCTCGCGCCCAGCGAAGCAGCGCCTCGAGGTCGCCCTGGACGTCGGGTGACTCGAAGCGCGCCACGGCGTCGGCTATGACGACCGGTCGCCCGAGCACCCCGGCCAGTTCACCAGCGCTGAATCCCGGGTAGGCGTCAAAGGAGACCGTCGCGCGATACCCGAGGGCGGCGCTGAGCTCGTCGGCCGTGCCCTGGGCGGCGATGGTGCCGTCGCGCAGGATGATGATCCGGTCGGCCAGGTGCTCGGCCTCGTCCATGTAGTGCGTGGTGAGAAAGATGGTCTTGCCCGCGTCGCGCAGCCCCTCGATCATCGTCCACATCTCGCGGCGCGCGATCGGGTCGAGCCCCGTCGTCGGCTCGTCGAGAAAGAGGATCTCGGGGTCTCCGACGAGGCCCACCGCCACGTCGAGTCGCCGCTTCTGGCCCCCCGAGAGCCGCCCGACGCGGTCGTTGGCCTTGGCCGAGAGTCCCACGGCGTCAATCGTCGCCGCGACGTCAGTCGGAGCATCGAAGTAGCGCGCGAACATCGTGACCGTCTCGGCGACGCTGTAGGCGGGGTCGAGCTCGCAGTCCTGGAGCACCAGGCCGATCCGGTTGCGCCACGCGCGCGTCGCCTTGGCCGGATCGACCCCGAGCACCGAGACCGCACCGGCGTTGTACGGTCGATAGCCCTCGAGGATCTCGATGGTGGTCGTCTTGCCCGCACCGTTGGTCCCGAGGAATCCGAGGATCTCGCCGGCGCGCACCTCGAAGGAGATGCCGTGGAGCCGCTCGCGCTCGCCGTAGGACTTACGCAGGTTCTGGACCGTCACCACATTGTCCACGGCGCCGACGCTAGCATCATGGCTCGGACGGCCGACGGACCGGCGGCTAGACCGAAGTTACGTCGCTTAGTTCGTTAGATACTCACCTTCAACAGGGACGACGGGTTGATTCTGTCGATAATATGTAGACACGAGTATCCTTGATATCGTCAGGGTAATGTGGGATGATTATCGTGTGACTAGAGTAATCGGTGCCATGCATGTGGCGACGACCCGTCGTCAGCATAAAGACAAGGTTTACGAGACCCACCTGCTTCGCCGTTCCTACCGCGAGGGGGGCAAGGTGAAGAACGAGACCCTCGCCAACCTCTCCTACCTGCCCGCCGCGACGATTCAGCTGATTCGTGAGTCCCTGGCGGGCAAGGCCCACGTGATCGTGGGCGAGGGCTTCGAGCTCACCCGTTGCCTGCCCCACGGGCATCTGGCCGCGGTCTCGGTGATGGCGAACCAGCTGGGCCTGCCCGACCTGCTCGGGCCGGCGTGCCCGGAACGAGACATCGCCTACGCGCTCGTGCTCGCGCGCGTGGTGCACCCGCGACCCAAACTCGCCACCACGTGGTGGAATGACACCACCCTCGCCGCCGACTTGGGGTTAGAGGGCGTCACCACCGACGGCGTCTACGCCGCCATGGACTGGCTGGGGCAACGCCAAGGATCAATCGAGGCCACCCTCGCGAAACGTCACCTGGGGACGGCCAACTCTACGGCCCTCGCCTACTTCGACCTCTCCTCGTCCTGGGTGGAGGGCACCAAGAACGAGCTGGCGGCCCGGGGCTACTCGAGGGATAAGAAGCGCGGCGTGGCCCAGATCGAGTACGGACTCCTGACCGATCGGGCCGGGCGACCGGTCGCCATCGAGGTCTTCGCGGGCAACACCGGTGACCCATCCGCCTTCATCTCGGTCGTCGAGTCGGTGCGCACGCGCTTTCAGATCAGCCGCCTCACCATGGTGGGCGACCGGGGGATGATCACGAGCGCGCGGATCAGGGCCCTCCACGAGGAAACCACGCTCGAGTGGTTGACCTGCCTGCGCGCGCCTCAGATCGCCCAACTCGCGAGCGAGGACGGTCCCTTGCAGCTCTCGCTCTTTGACGAGAGGGACCTGGCTGAGTTCACGCACCCGAACTTTCCCGGTGAGCGACTCATCGCCTGTCGCAATCCGTTGTTGGCGGCCGAGCGCACCCGCAAGCGCGCTGAGCTGCTCGACGCCACCGAAGCGGCAGTCGCCCCGATCGTCGCGGCCGTTGCGAGTGGTCAGCTTCGCGGAGCCGACAAGATCGGACTTCGCGTCGGCAAGGTGCTCAACAAGTGGAAGATGGCCAAGCACTTCGAGGTCGTGATCACCGACTCCTCACTCGGCGTCACGAGACGCCAGCACGCGATCGACACCGAAGCGGCCCTCGATGGGATCTACGTGCTGCGCACCACCCTGACAGAGGGTGAGATGGACGCCGCCGGCGTCGTCACTGTCTACAAGGACTTAGCGAACGTCGAACGGGACTTTCGCCACATCAAGGTCGACGATCTCTCGCTGCGTCCGATCCACCACCGCCTCGAGGCTCGAGTGCGTTCCCACGTGTTCATTTGCATGCTCAGCGCCTACCTGGTGTGGCACCTGCGTGAAGCACTCGCGCCGCTCACCTTCACCGACGAGCATCCACCGACGCGCGACAACCCCGTGGCTCCGGCGCAGCGTTCCACCTCGGCGTCACGCAAGGCCACCACCAAGCGCAATGACGCTGACGACGAGGTCAGAGGCTTTCGCGAACTGCTCGATCACCTCGCCACCCTCACTCGCAACACCATGACGGTGACCGCCGGAGCGGCGAGCTCGTTCGAGTTGCTCTCGACGCCCACCACCACCCAGCGTCGAGTCTTCGAACTGCTCGGATCCGCGGTGCCTCGGCGGCTCACGTAGACAGCACTCGCTGAGCGAAACGCCCGTTCACCCTTATGGAATCAGGCTTACACAGCCAGATGAACGTAACTTCGGGTTAGATCGCAATCACCTCGACCACGCCGTCGAGGCCGATAAAGTCCTCAGCGTTACGCGTGTAGAGGGGCAGTTGCGCGGCGCACGCCGTTGCCGCGATCAGTAGATCGATGGCCCGTGCGCCGCGGGCTTTTCGCCCGGTGGCGACAATCGCGGCGAAGACCCGTCCGTAGGCGCGAGCGGCTTCGACGTCAAAGGGCAGGGGATCAAAGACCGCTTCGGTCCGTTGCAGACGATCCTGACGCCGAGCCCGTTCACTGACGTCGTCGGTGGCGTGCGGTCCCGC
>JAKAFH010000100.1 GCA_021818025.1 Actinomycetes bacterium
GCGCTAGGTCGAACCACCGCGGGGAGTTTGGCGACCGAGTAGGAGACATTCTGGGTCATGGGCTCGGCGATCGGGGTCGAGACGTGCGACGTGGCCAGGGCCGCCGCCGCGCCGGCCACCACGACCACCAGCACGACGCCGGCCAGACGAGCGCCGCGCGCCCCCACGGGGGCCACGGGGTAGTTCGGGAGCTGGCCGAAATCGGGCAATTCACTCGGGTGCAGCCAGGTCCGGGTGTCGACGGGTGGGGGTGCCGCCCGGCCGCGGCCGCGCCGACGCCCCCCAAATCTCCTCCGTCGCTCCACGCCGGACCAGGCTAGTGACCGGTGGGCACCATTTACCGGTCGCTCTAACATCGATCCAATGGCTTTGGACGTGGCAATGGACATCGGCACCTCGATGAGTCGAGTGGCGATGATGGGTGACGGCGTCGTCTTCAACGAGCCGACGATCGTGGCCATCGACACGCGCTCGGGCGAGGTCGTGGAGGTGGGCGCCGGGGCGCTGGACCTCGTGGCGCGCACGAGCCGCCACGTCGTCGCCTTTCGTCCGCTCGCCCAGGGCGCCACGGTGGACTTCGACGTCACCGCGCGGCTGGTCGCGGGCCTCTTCGATCGCGTCGGGGTGTCCAAGCTGAGTCGCGCGCGCGTGGTGATGAGCGTGCCCTCCCTCGCCACGGCGATCGAGCGGCGCGCCCTGCGCCAGGCCGCGATCCAGGCGGGTGCACGCGAGGTGAGCCTCATCGAGGCGCCCCTCGCCGCCGCGATCGGACTCGGCCTCCCGGTCCAGGATCCCGTCGGCTCGGCGGTGACGGTGCTCGGTGGGGGAGCGTCCGAGGCGACGCTGCTGTCCCTGGGCGGCATCGTCACCAGTGCGACACGCCGACAGGGCGGGCTCGACGTCGACCACGCCATCGCCTCCATGGTGCGCCACCGATACGGGGTGGTGATCGCCCCGGCCACAATCGAGCAACTGAAGATCTCCCTCGGGTCGGCCCTCGGGCGTACCCTGGGCCGGTCGGCAACCGTGGCGGCGCGCACCGTGGACACCGGCGACCTCATCGAGGTCGACGTCGGCGCCGACCTCGTCAACGCCGCGGTGCGCGACGTGGCCAACGCCGTCGTCGCCATGGTCCAGGACTCGCTCGCCGGCGCGCCGCCCGACCTCTCCCAAGACGTCAGCGCGCGCGGGCTCACCCTGGTGGGCGGTCACGCCAAGCTCGCGGACTTCGCCGAGCTGATCGCCTCGAGCACGGGCGTGGACGTCGTGCTCGCCGCCCAGCCCGACCTGGTGATCATCCGCGGCCTGCAGCTCTGCCTGGACGAGATGTCCTCGCTGCACGCGCTCTTTCGTGACGCCGACCGCTAGTCGGCCTCCAGCCGGTCCACGGCCGAGCGGACCTGCCAGTCGTGGTCCTCGCGCGCTCGCGCGAGGGCGTCGTCGACCTCGGGTCCCTCGAAGTTCGCCAGCGCCACGACGGCGCGGCGGCGCACCGGCGGCTTGTCCTCGAGGGCGTCGATGACCGCGGCGAGGCCGCGTTCGTCGCCGATGGCCCCGAGGGCGACCACCGCCGCCTCGCGACAGCGCGGGTCGTCGTGGTGCGCCGCGACGTCGATCAGGCGGTCGAGGGCCGCCTCGTAACGGCGCTCGCCGAGGGCGAAGGCCGCCCCCTCGACGACGAGGGGGTCGGAGTCGTCGAGCCGCTGCAGCACCGCGTCGAGCACCACGTCGCCGCCGCCCCCGTCGGCGATCGCGACGAGCGCCTCGCGCCGGACCGTGGGGTCCTCATCGTCGAGTCCCCGGCGCCAGGCGGGCGCATCGAGCAGGTCGCGACCGGCGGCGACGCGCAGGGCCAGCACGCGCTCGCGCGCCGCGCTGGCGCGCAGCGAGGCGAGCACCAGCCGGGCCGACGCCTCGTCGGTGGCGAAGCCGGCGCGCACGAGTTCGGTGAGTCGCTCCGGTAGCGTGTCGTCATCACGGTCCATGACCCCATTCCACCATCTCGACGACGACGCCGACGCATCGCGGTGCTGCTCGGCGTCGCGGTCGTGCTCGGCGTGGCGCTCGGGCTTCGCACGTGGACCGTGCCCTACTACGCGATGACCCCCGGGGACGCCACCTCGGTGGGCCCCCTGATCGGGGTGAAGGGCCTCGCGACCGACCACCACCGCGACAAGATCCTGCTCACTGACGTCTACCTCCAGCAGCTCACCGCCTGGCAGTGGCTGACCATGCACTTCCAGCGCCACGTCGAGTTCCTCAGCGCCGACCAGCTCGTCGAGCCCGGTGTGCCATCCGACGAGCTCGGCGCCCAGGGATTCCTCGAGATGGACCTCTCCAAGCAGGCGGCCGAGGTGGCCGCGCTGCGCGCCCTAGGGTGGCGGATCCCCGGGACGGCCAACGGGGCGCTCGTCGAGGCGGTCATCGCGCCCTCATCGGCCCGCCGGGCGGGGGTGCGCGTCGCGGACCGGATCGTCGCGGTGAACGGCGCGGCGACCCCGTCGTCGTGCGCGGTGGTGCGGGCGCTGCACGACGTCGCCCCGGGCACGGTCGTGCACCTGTCGCTCGCGCGCGCCCACATCGACGCCAAGGGGACCATCACCTATTCGTCACCGACGCCGATGCGCCTGACCGTCGGCCCGCCGGTGCCCGGCGGCGCCTTTGACTGTCCGGGGGTGCACGGCCCCGCCAAGGGCGACATCGGCGTCGTGCTCGAGGACAGCATCAACTACGCGCTGCCCGGGACCTTCAGCATCGACACCAACTACATCGGTGGACCGTCGGCCGGGCTCGCGATGACCCTGTCGCTGATCGACCAGCTCAGCCGGGGCTCGCTCACCGGGGGGACGGTGGTCGCCGCGACCGGGGCGATCACCCCGAACGGCCAGGTCACCGACGTGGGTGGCGTCGCCGAGAAGACGGTGGCCGTGCAGCGAGCCGGCGCCACGGTCTTCTTGGTGCCGAGCGTCGAGGTGGCGACCGCTCGCGGCGCCGCCCAGCCGGGACTGCGCATCATGGGCGTGACCACGCTGGGCCAGGCCCTGGGGGACCTTCGCCGCCTCGGCGGCGCCGCCCCGGTGCCGCTTACGGCCCCCAACGGCCGATAGTCCGTAATTTGTCGCGCTACGTCGTAGTCTTTGAGGAATGGATGAACGCCGAATCCTCTCCACCACGCGCCAATCGTCGACGGAGATCGTCCGGTCGAACTTTTCGACGATTCGCAAGGGCGGCCTCGACCCCCAAGAGGTGCGGATCCACCTGGAGGCGGTGGCCCGCGAGATGG
The DNA here is from genome assembly GCA_021818025.1 of Actinomycetes bacterium. Lineage (GTDB taxonomy): Bacteria > Actinomycetota > Acidimicrobiia > Acidimicrobiales > RAAP-2 > RAAP-2. The sequence continues at coordinate 3,284 of JAKAFH010000100.1, forward strand.
GCCACCTCGAGCACAAAGTTCGCGAACTCCAAGAACAACTGTCCGAGGCGCTGCGCCGGGCGGCCAATCCGACCATCGACGAGGCCACGCTCGCGAGTGCCCTGGGGACCCAGAGCGCGGCCATCTTGCGCTCGGCGCACGAGGAGGCCGGCCGGGTCACGGCCGAGGCCCAGGAGCGCAGCGCCCAGATCTTCGCCGACGCCCAGCAGCGCGGCGCGGCCTACCTGATCGAGGCCCAGGAGCGCGCGACGGCCATCGTCAGTGAGGCCGAGGCGACCGCGGCGACGCTCGATCACGACGCGCGCCTCGGCGCCGAGCGGCTGATCGAGTCCGCCAAGGTCAACGGGGCGGTCATCCTCGACCGGGCCCGCGAGCAGGGACGGGCGATCGTCGAACAGGCGACCAGCGCACGAAAGACGGTGCTGAACGACCTCGCGGTCAAGCGCAAGGCGCTGCACATCCAGATCGAGCAGCTGCGGGTGGCCCGCGACACGCTGACGGGCCACGTGAGCGCGGTGCGCGACCAACTCGACGCGATGATGAACGGACTAAACGCCAGCGACGAGGCGGCCCGAAGCGCCGCGCTCGACGCGCTGCGCCTGCGCCCGGTGCCGCCCGAGCCGACCGAGGAGGAACTGCTCGCGGGCACCCCGCTGCGCGAGGTGCCCGACGCCGAGGTCTCGCTCCTCGAGGTGCCGAGTCCCACCCCGGCTCCGGCTCCGGCCGCCGAGACGGCCGAGTCCCACGAGCCGCGCACCCGCCGGGGTCCCGCACCGGCGCCCGGCGAGGTGCCAGCGTCGACGCACGCAATGGCCGACGGGGAGGACGCGACCGGCACCGACGTCGTGAACGAGATCTTCGCGCGACTGCGCAAGGCCACCCTGGAGGAGCGGGGGGCGACCCCCGCGCCCGCGCCGCCGCGCCGCGCCGCCACGCCCAAGGTAGCGACCCCGGCTGATGAGCTCTTCAAGCGCCGCGACGGTGCGATCGAGGAGTCCCTGGCCGTCCTCACCCGCAAGGTGAAGCGCGTCCTGCAAGACGATCAGAACATCATGCTCGACCGGCTGCGCGCCGTGAAGGGATCGATCACGACCGAACTCGAGGACGAGCACGCCCAGCGGGCCCGCTACGCCGAGGCCGCCTTTGACGCGCTGGCCGACGCCGCGGCGGCCGGGGCCCAGTTCGCCTTTGACGAGAGTGGCGCCAACGGTGGTCCGGTGGACCGCAAGGAGATGCAGGACGTCTCGGCGGACCTCGCGGTCACGATCGTGCTCGCGCTGCGCAAGCGAATCCTCGCCGACGGCAACGGTGACGGCCAGGACCGGGTCAACATGGCCTACAAGGAGTGGCGCGGGGCACGCGTCGAACGGCTGTGTACCGACGCCGCGCGACGGGCCTTCCACATCGGCGTGCTGGCCGCGTCCTCGGGCCGCTCGGTGCGCTTCCTGCCGTCGCCCCACGACCCGCCCTGTGACGCGTGCGCGCTGGACGCCGCGGCCGGCGAGCGCCCCGCGGGCCAGCGTTTCCCGAGCGGATCAGCGCACCCGCCGCTGCACGCCGGGTGCGCGTGTGCGGTGGTGCCCGTCTGAAAACGGCCTAGGCTCGCACCATGCGCAGCCCCACTGACGTCCCGCCACGTCCGCGTCGACTCGGGCGCCTCTCGCGGCGGTTCTGGATCGGGCTGCTCATCGCGGTCGTGTTCATCGGCTTCCTGTCGTTGCGCAGCCTCGCGGTGCTGTGGACCGACCAGATGTGGTTCTCCTCGGTGGGCCTCGGCAGCGTCTTCACGACCCTCTTCGCGCTGAAGGTCGGGCTCGCGGTCGTCTTCGGGGTGATCTTCTTCGGCCTGCTCTGGGGCAACCTGCTGCTCGCGGACCGCTTCGGTGCGCGAGACCTCACCTTCGAACCCGAGGACGAGATCGTCCGGCGCTTCCAGAACGCGGTGCGTCCGCGCGCGGCGCGGATCTACGCCCTGGTGGCGGCCGTGATGGGCATCGTCGCGGGACTGAACGCGACCGGCGAGTGGCAGAAGTACCTGCTCTTCGTGCACCGCCAGCCCTTCCACATCGTGGACCCCTTGTTCCACAAGGACATCAGCTTCTACATCTTCACCCTGCCGTTCCTCGAGTTCATCGTCACCTGGCTGCTGGTGGCCCTCGTGGTCGTGTTCGTCGTCACGGCCGGGTTCCACTACCTCAACGGCGGCATCCGCGCCGTGCGGGTCTCGCCGCGCGTCGACCCGCGGGTGAAGGCCCACCTCTCGGTCATCGGCGCGGCGATCGCGCTCTTGAAGGCGGTCGGCTACGTCTTTGCCAAGTGGGAGCTCGTCAACTCCACCAACGGCTACGTCGCGGGGGCGGGCTACACCGACGTGCACGCGCGCATGCCCGCCCTGACGATCCTCTTCTACCTCTCGCTCGCCGCGACGGCGATCCTGCTCGCCAACGTG
>JAKAFH010000101.1 GCA_021818025.1 Actinomycetes bacterium
CCGGGCTGTCGACGGACCCCGACCGGCTCGACGGCCTCGCGGTCTTTCACGCCCAGGCGACCGAGGACGCGGTGATCCCCCGCGACCTGCTCGATCGCACGTGGGCCTACCTCAGTGGCGACGCCGGCGCGCTCGCCGTGACGCACCGCCACACCGGGGGCCACGAGATCAGCCAGTCGATCCTGCCGAGCCTGCGCCAGTGGATCACCGTGCGAACCACGTCGTGACCGCACCGCGCCCGCCGATGGAGATCGGCTGCTTCACCTTCGGCGAGCTGACCACCGACCCGGCGACCGGGCGCCTGCGTGATCCCGCGACGCGCCTGGGCGAGTTCATCGAGCTCGCCCGCATCGCCGACGCGAGTGGCCTGCACGTCTTTGGCGTCGGTGAGCACCATCGCCCCGACTTCGCCATCACCTCGCCGGCCGTGGTGCTTGCGGCCATCGCCGCGCGCACGACGAGGATCCGGCTCACCTCCACGGTGACCGTGCTCTCCACGGCCGACCCCGTGAGGGTCTTCGAGGACTTCGCCACCCTCGACCTGCTCGCCAACGCCCGCGCGGAGATCACCGTCGGCCGCGGCGCCTACGTCGAGTCGTTCCCCCTCTTCGGCTACGACCTCAACGACTACGACGCACTCTTCGAGGAGAAACTGGGCCTGCTCGAGCAGCTCAACGAGTCCGAACGGGTCACCTGGTCCGGACAGTTCCGCGCGCCCCTCGTCAGCGCCGGCGTCTACCCCCGGCCGGTCCAGGACCGCCTGCCGATCTGGGTCGCGGTGGGTGGCACGCCCGCGAGCGCGGACCGGGCCGGGCGACACGGGCTGGCGCTCTACCTGGCGATCCTCGGTCAGCCCCGCCGCTTCGTCGAACTCGCGGCGCGCTACCGCGCCGCTGGCGCGAGCGCCGGACACCGCGACCTGCGCGTCGGGGTCACCAGCCACGTCCACGTGGCGCGAACCTCCCAGGGGGCCCGCGACACCTTCTACCCCTACTACTCGCGCTACATCGGCCAGAACATGCCCGCTGCGCGCGGCAACCCCCTCGCGCGCGACGCCTTCGAGTCCTGGGCCGCGCCCGAGGGGGCGCTGCTCGTCGGCAGCCCGGCCGAGATCGTGGACAAGATCCTCTTCGAGCACGACCTGCTCGGTCACGACAGGTTCCTCGCCCAGGTGGGACTCGGCGGCCTGCCCTTCGCCGACACCGCCGAGGCGATCGAGTTGCTCGCGACCGAGGTCCTGCCCGAGGTCGAGCGGGCCCTTCGCACCCCACCCGCCCGCTCGTCGGCCCTATCATCGACGCGGTGAAGCCCCTCCTCGTCAGTGTGCCGAACGCCGAGTTGCGCGACGCGATGCCAAAGACCGAGACCCCCGTCGAGTTCATCGACTGGGACCTGAGCGAACCCCTCGGCATCGGCCACGTCGACATCGTGGTGCCGCCCTACATGGGGTCGGGTTCGCGCCTGGCGAACCTCGCGGGACTCACCACCCACCTCGTCCAGGGCCAGTCCATCGGCTTTGACGGCGTGGCCCGCGTGCTCCCGCCCGGTCACGTGTTCGCCAACGCCGCGGGCGTGCACGAGGCCTCGACCGCGGAGCTCACCGTCGGGCTGGTGCTCGCCGTGCAGCGCGGCATCGACCAGTTCGTGCGCGACGCGGCCGAGCGTCGGTGGAATCCGCGCAACCACGCGAGTCTCGCCGACCGGCGGATCCTGCTCGTGGGGGTCGGCGGGGTCGGCGGGGCGATCGCGGCCCGGCTCGCCCCCTTCGAGGTCGACGTCGTGCGGGTCGCCTCGCGGCCCCGCCGCGACGACGCCGGCGAGGTCTTTGGCGTCGAGGCGCTGCCCGACCTGCTGGCGCACGCCGACGTCGTCATCGTCGCGGTGCCGCTCACCGCATCGACCACCAACCTCGTCGACGACGGCTTCCTCGCCGCGATGGCCGACGGCGCGCTGTTCGTGAACGTCTCGCGCGGTGCGGTGGCCGACACCGAGGCCCTGGTGCGTCACGCCGGTTCCGGCCGACTACGACTCGCACTCGACGTCGTGACCCCCGAGCCGCTGCCCGACGGCCACCCGCTCTTCTCGATGCCCAACGTGCTCATCTCGCCCCACGTCGGCGGCGCGACGTCGGCGATGCTGCCGCGCATGGCGCGGCTGTTGGCCGAGCAGATCGACCGGATCGGCCGGGGCGAGGAACCGCGCAACGTCGTGCTGCGGACCTGAGGCGGGCTTGATCGAGTGGAGACGATGGGGCTCGAACCCACGACCTCAGGCTTGCAAAGCCCGCGCTCTACCAACTGAGCTACGTCCCCGAAGGAGAGCCCAGCCTAGCAACGGGCCGGCGGCGGGCTCCGCGGCGGCGGCTCGGCCCGGTGGGGACCCGGTCTAGGGAACGATGCGCACCCGGCCGTCGTCCACGGCCGCGATCAGCGCACGGTAGTCGGCGAGGTTCTGGGCGCGGTAGGCCTCGGCGAAGGCGCCGAGTGCCTCGACGAACGAGTCGCCCCCGCCCAGGTAGCCCGCGATCGCCGCGGCCGTCCCCGAGCGGGCGTGGGCCCGGGCGAGGACCCAGGCGCACACGCGGCCGTAGATCTCGAGTTGCTTGGCCCCGAGGCGCTCGACGTCGACTGACGCCTTGCGGTCGTAGAGCTGGCGCACGTAGAAGCCCCGGTCGGCGCGCGCGCGGTACCAGCCGAGGAAGGCGTCGGGCGTCGCCTGCATGATGCGCTGGCCGGCGACCACCCGGTCGCCCGGGTCGCTCGAGGCGTCGCCCGCCGTGGCGAGCACCGAGCCGCGGGCCTCCTTGATCTGGAGGAAAAAGGGGTCGTCGTCGTCACGGCCCGTGAGCAGGACGGCGTAGCCTTCGGTGCCCACCGAACCGACCCCCACGACAAGCCGCGCGACGTCCACCACGCGGAACTGCTCGAGCAGGAAGCGCCGGTCGCTCACCAAGGTGTCGCGGTAGCCCGCGAGGACGGCGTCGACGGTCTCGCGGGACTGGTCGGCGAGCGGTCCGAGGTCGCGCAGGGGCACCATGCGGGGCGGATTGAGCCGGATCCGTGGACCTTGGGGGGTCCGCTCGATGAGGTCGTCGAACTTCGAGCTCGTCGACTGGGTGCGCACGCGACCCATGAGGTCCTCGACGCTGCGCTTCGCGGCGTCGGTGAAGAATCCCCCGAGGTCGCCGAAGACGTTCGCGACGTCGAGTGCCGCGTACCACACCTCGAGCCGACCCATCGTGGCGAAGCGCCGCATGGAGCTGCGGTACGCCTCGACGCTGGTGCGCACGAGTCGGAGCCGGCGCCGCTCGTCGAGCTCGCCCAACTCGCCGGCGATCGACAGCGACGCGACGAGGCGCTTGAGGTCCCACTCGAAGGGGCCGGGCGCCGTCTCGTCGAAGTCGGTCACGTCAAAGACCAGGCGCCGCTCGGGCGACGCGAAAAGTCCGAAGTTCTTTAGGTGGGCGTCGCCGCAGAGCTGGACGATCAGGTCCGTGCTCGGCGACGCCGCGAGGTCCCCGGCCATCAAGAGGTCGGCGCCGCGCAGGAACGCGAAGGGACTCGCCACCATGCGCGCGAAGCGCAGGGGCGTGAGATCGGCCAGTCGGTGGCTGGACTGCTCCAGCAGTCGGCCCACCGGGTCGTCGTCGGCGCCGCGAGCCGCGAGCGCCGCGTGAGCGCGGCGCGGTATCGAGGAGCGCACGGCGCGACCGTGCGCGAGCTCGGCGTGCACGCCCGACGGCGCGTCGATCACGTCGCGCCGATCACGGCTCGCTCACCACGGACTCTCGGACCGATGTCAAAGGCCACCAACGCCCAGATTATGACGTCGGTGACGAAGATGGCCCCCGGGAAGAGCGCTCCGGCGGTCGTGAAGTGACGCAGCGTCATGATCGTGATAGCGGTGTTCACCACCCCGGTGAAGAAGGTCCACGCCGTCTCCGAGGATGGCACCAGCCAGGACTTGCGCATGGTCGGCAAGCCCGCCAGCTGGTCGGCCACAACGAAGGAGACCAGCGCCACCGTCGGCTCGTTGACGAACGCCCAGAACGCGATGCCCGCGACCGAGAGCGAGCCGCAGAGCACGTCAAAGGGCCCGATCCGCCAGACCCCGTGATGGCCGCGGAAGGACACCCCGACGATCAGCAGCGGGATGAGTCCGAACATGAGCGTCATCAGCGCCGCGAGTCCGACGTGCTGTTGGATCTCGACGACGAAGGCGAGCACGCCTTCGACGCCCCACAGTCCCCACGTGACCCGGTTCGGTGTCGTCGTTCCGCGCAAGGTGTCCCGGACGTAGCCCGCCGTCCCGATGAGTGAGATCACCGCGGCCAGGTAGATGAAGCGCGGATCGATCACGCGACCAGTCTGCCCCACCCCGGTCGTCGCCGACACCGGCACTAACCTGAACCGGCGTGAACGCTGGCGAATTCCTCGGTCTCGAGCGCCGAGACGAGCGCACGTGGTCGTTGCGCGTGAACGAGCGAGTGATGACGCCGGGTCGATTCCTCTTCGGCGGCTGTGCGCTGGCCGCGGGCGCGCTCGCCCTCGAGCAGGCCAGCGGCCGACCAACGGTCTGGGCCAGTGCGCAGTATCTCTCCTACGCGCCCGAGGGGGCCGAGGTCCTCGTGTCGACCGAGCTCGCGGTCGTCGGCGGCCACGTCACCCAGGCCCGCGCCGTCGCGACCGTCGACGACGTCGCCGTGGTCACCATCAATGCGGCGCTCGGCACGGGCACGCTGACCGCTTCTCCGTGGACGGACCAGGCGTCGGTCGCGCCACCTCTCGACTGCCCGCCACGCAACCTGCCGAGTTGGTACCAGAACTCGATCTTTGACCACGTCGAGACCCGCCTCGCGCTCGGACGTCGCTTCGCCGAGATCGACGGCACACCGGGATCGCCGGTCACCGCGCTGTGGGCGAGGATCCCCGGCCACCTCGAGACCTCGGCGTCGACGATCGCGATCCTGGGCGACCTGGTCGCGGGTGGCTCGATGGATCCGCTCGGCCGACGTACGCGCAGCCGCAGTCTCGACAACACGATCCGCATCGCCACCCTCGAGCCCACGGAGTGGGTCCTCTGCGAGATCCACATGCACGCCCTCGCCGGCGGCTTCGCCCAGGGAACGGCCTTTCTCTGGAGCGAGTCGGGAACCCTGCTCGCCACCGCGAGCCAGTCCATGGCGACCAGGCTCTGGGAGGCGCCGTAGGGGCGCCAATGCCCGCTGGTGTAGATTGGAAGGCCTTGGGGCTATAGCTCAGTCGGTTAGAGCGCGTCACTGATAATGACGAGGTCGTAAGTTCGATTCTTACTAGCCCCACCACGGGGGATTTCGGAAAAGATCCCCTAACCATTACGGAAAACATTACGGAAAAGAAAATCCTGGTAGAAGGTCAGAACCAGGGTTGGCGAGTGTGCGCTGCCGGCCATACGACCCGCAATCACGGCCTGCGCCCGGATTCCGTTAGCGAGCACTCCGGCGGCGCTCCCCTCGACGCAACGGCCACGGCCGAATGCCGCTTCACCGGTTTCCGAGTTCCCGAAAGCGCCACGCTGGTTGCGACGCGGCCCGTGGTGGATCCGGGAACCGCGGATCCGAGTCTCGTGGGCCCACACCTCCGCCAGACTCCCGCTGACATTTGCCAAGGGCTTTAGGGCTCTTCGGCCAGCGTCCGGGGTTAAC
>JAKAFH010000022.1 GCA_021818025.1 Actinomycetes bacterium
CATAGGGCTTACTGCGACTGCAGCTTCGGCTTCGAGATTGTCGAACTTGCCGGTCGACTAGAAATCGCGGTCGATCTCCTAATGACCTTGTCCGATCTGGGGCAGGAGTCTGGTTCGACCTTCGGGTTATGAGACCTATCCGGGCTGTCTAGGCCGTGATAGCCGGTCATGCCTGGTAGTCCAGATTGAGGCTCTAACCTGCCTCGATATAGCGAGCACCCAGTCTGACCTCGGAGGACGCTCTAACGGTTCCCCGACCAATCCATGGGATTTTCATGGGATGGACACGACCTTCGGGTTCACTGTCGGGTCACGCTCTGAGACCCTCCAGGAACGCCTTCATCGTTCCCTCGTCGTGGTGCTGTCGGAGCCTTGGGCACCCGTCCGATCCGTGGGCTTCCGGGCGGTGGGTGTACTCCCCCGGCCGGTGGGCTCCGGCCTCAAGCCGTGCGAGAGGACGATATCCCCTCGGGCCTCCGTCGTGGCCGATGGGTGTGGGTCACCTCCAAGAATCCACCATCACTGGAGGGCACCACAATGGCCCCGACGTCTCTTCACAACCTCTTCCGAGCGCTGACTGGGCGCTCCCGCTGGACGGCATCGCACCCCGACGTTGTCTCCGAAGCCGGGCTCCAACTCCCTCGTCGGATCGACGACCCGGCAAGCGCTTCCCGCCTTGCCCGGGACCTGCTCCGCGGCCGGCGTGAGGACCTGACCCTGGCGCTCTACCTCGATGACCGCCACCGCTTCGTCGGCCATGCCTTCGTCGCCACTGGCTGGGTCCAGGAAGCTCGCCTCTCGGCACTCCCAATCCGGTTCGGATCCCAGGTGTGCCGGGCGGGCGCCGTCATCCTCGTCCGCTATCACCCCACAGGGGCTCGTAGCGCCACGGAAGCCGAGCAACGCTCCTTCCGTGCCCTGGCCGCAGGCTGCGGCCGTTACGGGCTCACCGTGGTCGATCACCTGGTGGACGGCCCCGGCGGCTTCAGATCGGCGTACCTCGCGCTGTCGGACTAAATGTGCGATGACCTGCCCAAATGCCACACTGCTCTCGTATCATCAATGCATGATCGTCCTCCCTCATGTCCTCTCGCGCGCCTTGAGAGCATCCGCCACGCCCGAGGCGAGACTGGCTAGCGTCCGGTCGTGAGTCTCCCGGAAGCTGACCCAACTGTCGCTGAGCTTCGGAAGGCTCGAGGCGCCTTCTTCACCCCGCCCGAGCTGTGCCGGTACATCGTGGAGTGGGCGATCCGTGATGCCGGGGACCAGGTCCTCGAGCCATCCTGTGGGGAAGCAGCCTTCATGCTGGCTGCGGGAGCCCGACTGGACGCACTCCGGAAGGACGCGCCGGGCTCTCGGGGGTCACTGCACGGAGTGGAACTGCATCGGGAGAGTGCCTTTGCAGCCCTCGACGTTCTGCGCTCCCAGGGGCTCGACGCAACCCTCGAGGTAGCGGACTTCTTCACCGTTGACCCGTCACCAAAGTTCGACGCAGTGGTGGGCAATCCGCCCTACGTCCGCTACCAAGACTTCGCTGGCGAGTCCCGAGCACGAAGCAGGGCGGCAGCGTTGCGAGCCGGTGTACCGCTGTCGGGGCTTGCCTCTTCTTGGGCAGCGTTCACGGTGCACGCTGCGCAGTTCTTGAAACCGGAAGGGCGCCTGGGTCTCGTGCTCCCGGCGGAGCTGCTTGCCGTGAACTATGCGGCAGAGGTGCGGCGGTATCTCATGGAGCGGTTCGCACGGGTGCGGCTCGTGCTCTTTACGGAGCGGGTCTTTCCCGGCGTGCTCGAAGAGGTAGTGCTCCTGTTGGCCGAGGGTGATGGCCCCACGGACCACTGCGAGCTGTACCAGGTCCGGGAATTGAGTGAGCTGCGCACGGCGGGCGGCATCGCCCGGCAGTGGAAGCCGATACCCCCCGGCGCAAAGTGGACGCCGAGCCTGCTGTCACCCGTAGCGCTCGAGGCGTACGCGGAGATGGTCGCCCACGAGTCGTTTACGAACCTCGAGTCATGGGGCGACACGACGCTCGGCATGGTGACTGGAAACAACCGGTACTTCGCGATGAGCCCTGCTCGAGCGAGGGAACTCGGTCTCTCGTCATCCGACACGATCCCGCTCTCGCCGCCTGGATCAAGCCACCTTCGGGGACTCACGTTCAGCGAGCTTGCCTGGAAGGAACTTGGAGCTGCGGATCGAGCAACGTTGCTCTTCCGGCCGTCCGGAGACCCGTCTCCGGCGGGTGCGTCATATATCGAGGCAGGAAAGGCGGTCAACGTCCAGACGGCCTACAAGTGCCGGGTGCGTTCACCGTGGTGGCGGGTGCCGCTGGTCGAACCGGCGGACGTTCTGCTCACGTACATGAACGCTGACACGCCCCGGCTCTGTGCGAACAAGGCACGGGTGCATCACCTCAACTCGGTACACGGGCTGTACTTCAAGCCCGGCATGGTGCGAACGGGCATGGACTTGCTCCCGATCGCGTCGCTCAACTCAATGACGCTGCTTGGAGCGGAGACGGTAGGACGTGCGTACGGCGGCGGCATGCTGAAGCTCGAGCCGAAGGAAGCAGACCTTCTCCCCGTGCCGACGAAGTCCGTGCTCGAGGACTCTCAGAAGGCGCTCTCTGCCCTGAGACCGCAGATGGCCCAGGCGCTCCGCAATGGTCGGCTCCTCGAGGCAGTGCGGCTGGTGGACGATGTGCTCTTGGTGGGTCAGCTCGGACTTTCTCGGGCGAAGGTTCGCGCTCTTCGTGAGGCACATGCCGAGCTGAGTAACCGCCGAACCGCTCGTGGTGCCAGTCCTCGTGGCACCGATTGATGTTCTCCTCACAACGGCGCTGAAGACCATGCCGACGAAGCCACCGGACTCGGCGGCACCGTCGGTGAAGAAGGCGTATTCCGAGAAGTTGAGTGCCAAGGTCGCGCTTGCCATGGCGGACGAGCTGCGGCACCGGGGCATGCGGGACGCTCGCCCATCCGGTCCTGGGGGCGTCGGAGCCTCCGGCGCGGAGCGTCGTCTTGCCGGTGGGATCGGGGCAAAGAAGGTGGATGTCACCTGGGCCACTGAGGAGTCCGGGTTGCTGCTCGGGATCAGTGTCAAGACCATCAACTTCCGGGACGGCCGCTCGAAGAATTTCCAGAAGAACCTCACGAACCGCAGGAGCGACATGCTCGGCGAGGCGCTGACTCTGCACCGACGGTCTCCGTACGCCGTCGTTGCTGGCTTCCTCTTCCTCGACAAAGACGCCAAGAGCGACCAGACCAAGAAGCGCAACTTGACGTTCGTGAATGCCTTTCCGAGGCTTCGCATCTTCACCGGCCGTGAGGACCTCGCCGGACGCGACGAACTGTTCGAGAGGCTGGATCTCCTCCTTGTGGATGCGAATCCTTTCACTCCGACCCTGGAGTGCTACCAAGTGAATGACGCAACGACCCAGGTACCGATCGAGGATGCCCTCGACGAACTTGTCGTGCTCGTCGCTGAGCAGAACTTTGACTTCTACGAGGCGCATGGAGGAACGATTCGTCGTGCATAGGGCGAGAGGTTCTGTAATCAGCACTGGATTCAAGCCGCCACAGGCTCCTTGCCGCTTCGCCATCAGCGCAGTGATTAGCGGAGAATACAGTTCATGAGCACATCGAATAGCCACCAACAAGATTATGACCTCGTTGCGAGCCTAGCGAACATCGACGAAGCTGGCGGACTTGCTAAGGAACGATCCGTTCTTTTGCTGTGGTTCCTCCGGAACGTGGTAGGAGTCGACGACCTCGATGCCTATGAGTTCGTGTGTGACGGCGACGACGACGGTGGCATTGACGCCCTCTACCTAGAAGCATCCTCCGGTGATGAAGACCACGAGACTCTGGCGATCTACCAATCGAAGTACACCATGTCGCCGAATCCTGTTGGTCCGAACGCCTTCAACCGGTTGTTGGCGATTGCCAGTCACTTTAAGACGACCGCTGCGCTCCGAACTTTCCTAGCAGGGACCGTAGAACCCAAGCTGAGAGAGTTGATTCGCAAGTTTGACCTAGTTCGGAAATTGGAAGAAGGACGGATCGCGGATGGCCGCCTTCGCATTCGACTGGTTCTTGTCACTACGGGAGTCATGAACTCTCAGGCCGAAGAGCTTGTGGATGCCACCAACGCGGCTGAATCTGCTGGCTATCTGGCCGTATACGATCTTCGACGTCTCGGGCCACTTGCCCGTGCGGTTGCTGCGCCAACGCCACCGCAAGGCACCATAGACGTACCTTGCACGCCGACGGAGCGCCTCATCGTCGGGAGTGCACCCAATAGAGTTGCTGTTGCCGCAGTACGAGCGGAGGATATTGTCCAGTGGCCCGGCATAGATGATCGAAGCTTGTTTGAGTTGAACGTACGCCGTGAGCTTCGCCGAAATCGCGTCCGCGATGAGCTGGACGGAGCGATACGTAGACATCACGAGCATAAGGACTTTCTGGCTTATCACAACGGGTTTACGGTTGTTTGTGAACAGATAGCCGAGGAGGCCGACAAGCTTGTTGTGAAGAATGCGTCGGTCGTGAATGGCGCTCAGTCAGCCGTTGCCTTCTCGAGGGCAGCTACCGAGGGCGACCTAACTCCAGACCTTCGTATTTTCGTGAAGTTCGTGGAAGTCGAGGGGCGACCGCAACTCGCAAAAGAAGTGTCATGGCGAAGCAATACGCAGAATGCAGTGAACGCCCGAAACCTAGTCGCGTTGGGCGGTCCGCAGGCACGTCTGGCAAGAGAGTTTGAAGAGAAATACCCAGGCGTGCTTTATGAGACCCGTCCTGATGCAACGCTCGCGGCAGGCGAGACGAGGACGATAATTGCCAACGATGATGCAGCACAGTTGCTGTGTGCGATCTATAACGCGATGCCCTGGCTCGCAGTGAAGAGACTCGTACTGTTTGAATCAGAAAATCATGCGCTCATATTCAATCCGGATGTCAGCGCTGCAAGTGTCATGTTATGCGCGGCAATCCGCGAAAGGGTGGACGCTGAGGTTGCCTTGTTCCCTGAGATTTACCGGAAGAGCTGGCGCCTGACGCGGATTGTGGCGGTCTATCTGGTAGCGGAGATACTGAGAAGTGACGATGCCCTACGCTCACTTCTCGAGGATCCGGAGCAGGCACTTCAGGACGGCGAGACTTTGGAGCAGCAGCTCGCGCTTCCCGTGAGGGTCGTTGCTGGGACCCTCAAGCAACGCGCCGATGGCCATGTGCGCCGTGGGGATGCCGATGAGTTCAACGTTGAGTTCAAGAGACAGTCTGTGCTCCACGACCTTCGAGATCGAGCGCGGGACAATTTCAGCCTGATTACCACGACGGGTGTGCTACCACCGGCACCTGGCGCTACCCCGATGGGGGAGCAGACTAGCGATCACGGTCCTTCAGATGCCTGAGCGCGAGGACGTCTTCGACTCCTTCGAGGACGCAATTCGTGCTCGCCCCGATAACAACCCGTGGCAACTCAACGGCGACAGCGACAGTCCAACGTACGTGCCAGATCACGAACTCCTCGAAACCCTCATCGGCATCCCGGTCGGAGAAGGCCGAGGGTCTGAGTCGGGTCGTCTAGCGAAGGCAATTGATGCCTGGGCGGCGCATGAACTCCGCCGCTGCGGCTTCCCGCCAGACGAGGTGTGGCCTCGGCTCACCAAGCCTCGCGTGCTTCCTCGAGAACTTGGGTTGTTCCTCGATAAGCTCCCCCGACGATTACAGGACGACGCCTACAACCAGGTCCTCCGGAACAAGCAGGCAGCACCGTCGGATGCCCGCGTACTTGGCCGGGCTTACGTCAAGCAGGTTGATGTCCTCGTCGCCCAGTGGGCACGGGGACCGGAACTCCTCATCTCCACGAAGAGCATGGTGTCGTCGTTCCGGAACAACTTGCCAAATCGCTTTGAGGAGTCGTACGGGGATGCCAAGAACCTTCGAGGCCGGTATCCGCTGGTTGCTATGGGCTTTCTCTTTGTCCTCCGTTCCACGGTGCTCGAGGAGCGTGGCACCTTTGAGCGGGCCGTGGACATGCTCCGGAAGCTCCGGGAGGACCGGGATGCCTACGATGCCACCTGCGTCGTCCTCGCCGACTGGAGCGACGAGAGCTTTGACGGCGTTGACCTTCGTCAAGATGCCGTGCCGGACGACCTTCGTAGTGACACCTTCATTGCCACGCTCGTAGACCGGGTGCTGGAGCGGACGCCGGTCGAATTTCACGTCGAGGTGAGGCAGCGGCGGGAACACCGGGAGATTCCTCTCGAGGAGGACCAAGAGCCAGAGGATTAGCCGAGCAGCCGGTCACAGGCAAATGGGAACATTGAGTAATGGCTAGCCCAATGAGCGAGACGAACTCATGACCGACGACGAACGCCGAAAGGAAATGCGCGATGAGGCGGAACGGGTCCTCGAGGCAGCGACCCTGTCGTCGGAGACGCAGTTCGAGTATGCGAAGCGGTGGAGGACGGTAGACCGCTGGATTGGCTCGGCGGCGGCGGCACTCGCGGCGGTATCTGGCGTCGGTGGCTTAGCGAATCTCTTATCCGTCCAGTGGGCAGGGGGCATCGCAGTGGCCGCAGCACTCGTTGGGGCGATTGCAGCCTCGATCGCCGCACGGCAGACGACGGAGAAGGCTGGAGTGTCGGCGAACGCCTACCGGGCACTCCAGCAGGACACTCGCATGTTCCTCCGGATCGACCTCGACTCGATGACGATCGACGATGCTAGGACCGCGCTGCAAGGGCTTGTAGACCGGCACCAGCAGCTCAACCGTGAGTCAGTCATTCCTTCGACGAAGGCATGGAATAGAGCGAAGGGACAGATCGAAGGCGGCTCGCAGAGCTACAGGGCGGACACTTGAGATGCCTCTCACCACCGCTCAAGCGTTCGATGCGTTCCTCTTCAAGATCACTCCGACGGATGACCAACGTGCAGACATCAGGAACAAGCGCTTCGCGACGGAGAAGTACCTCCGAGAGGCGTTCGCGCCGTCCAGTACCCTTCCGCTCAAGCGGGTGATCCTCATCGGCTCGGCCGACCGAGCCACGATCATTCGGCCCGTGAACGACGTCGATGTCCTTGCGGAATTCATCGACAAGGACCGCATCTACGACAAGCAATACCGCCGGGACTCAGGCGCCTTCCTCCAACGAATCAGGAAGGCCCTCGATGCGAAGACGTCGATCAAGAAGATTGGCGCCCGGGGGCAGGCAGTCCGCCTCTTTTATGTGAACGGAGCACACGTCGATATTGCTCCTGTATTCAAGTGGGACAACTCCTCTGGGTACGGCCTTCCGCGAGGCGACGGGGGCTGGATGACCACGGACCCTGAGGCGCAAGCGGCGTGGTTCACGAAGCGCCGAGAGACAATCGGCTCGTGCCTCACGCCCATGTGCAAGCTCGTCCGACGCTGGAACCGGGTTCACAGCCATCATTTCGAGTCATTCCACCTTGAGGTCATGGTCGCATCGATGTTCAAGACGATCGGCTCCAACTACAGAACGGCGATGCGATCCTTCTTCGAGTGGGGTCCGAAATGGATCAACGTCTCCGATCCAGCAGGGCACTCAGGGCGGCTCGACGATTACCTCACGAAGAGCGCTCTTGTGGCCATCCGCTCACGGTTCGACGAAGCCCATGAGCGGGCCGAGCGGGCGATCGAAGCCGAAGGACGTGGAGACCACACGAAAGCAAAGGAACTCTGGCGGATCGAGCTAGGCGACGAGTTTCCGGCCTAGGTGTCGTCAGCGCCCCAGCAGTCGGCGTAGAGGAAAACACCATCCTCGGCGTAGTGGTGACTGTCGGGGTGAATGAGGTCGGTATCGACCGAGCAACCGCACCGGTCGCAGAAGACCCACGTCGCCTCCCGCCACAGCGGGCGAGGCGCCAGCAGCTCGAGCTTCTGCACGAGCTGCACGAGGTTGCTCTGGGCGGCATCGTCGCCGGAAGCGGAAGTACCGAGGTGGTACTCCACCAGCTCCGCAAGATTGGTGATCGTGTAGGCCATGACCGCAACTCCTTTCCCTTCTCGGTTCATGGGCGCGAACGGGTACGGAGGGAAAGCACGGGGTCAGGGGGAGAGGACGCAGTCCTCCGGGAGAACCGGAGCAGAGCGGCGGCTCGGACCGCCTTGTTGACATGTATAGGCAGGTTCATCGCGTCGTTCTGACCTGACGAGTGAGGTTATGCCTCACTGCCCGCGGCCGACGGGCGCGGAGCGCCAAGGCGGCCGCACGGGCCATCTGAAGGATCATCAAAATCGTTGGAATTACTGGGCAATCGAGAATTTGTTGAAGTCTCACTTCAAGAATCTGTTCGGTCTGGCTGTTTCGGAGTGGCTCTTTAAGTAGGGGGCGAACGTCTCGCCTCCCTGCAAAGGAGAGCACCATGCGACTACCCATCGACACGGCCAACGTCAAGTTCGCCGCTGCCGGACCGGCCGAGCCAGTCCTCGACTACGAGAGCCGGGCACCGAAGACCGACGAGAACGGGGTCCCGCTGTTCAACGTCCCGCTGTTCGCAGCCGGCACGGGCGTCAAGGATTCGATCAGCGTCAAGGTCGCCGGTGAGGTGAAGGGGCTCAGCGAGTTCACGCTCGTCAAGGTCACCAACCTCATCGCCTCCACCTGGGAGGTGGGCACCAACCACGGCGTCAGCTTCCGGGCTGACCGAATCGAAGTTGTCAAGGCCAGCGCCTGATGAGCCGGCTCTTCGTCTTCCTCGTTGGGGTCATTCTCGTCGAGTACGTGCTGGGATGGGCTCTCGCCCACTTCGGGATCGTCATCCTCGGCGGGTGCAGCTGGTGGGCGTGGAGCCTGTGGCAGGGACGTCGTCGTGCGTAGCTACACGTCGACCTCTGAGCGTCGCCCCTGGATGGCTTCGGCCATCTGGGGGTGGCGTCTCGAGCTGTCACTGGCCTTCGCGACGGTCATGGTCCTTGCGGTTGCCGACGCGGTCAGCCCCGTTGGACCCTTCGTGGTGGTGACAGGTGCGCTCGTCGCCCTCTGGCGTCGACCCGACCTCCGAAAGAGGTTGGAGGCAACGGCGCGCGACAATCGCGAGATCCGGTGGCTGCAGTACGCCCTCTGGCACTGCGCCGTGGTCGGGCGGGACGGCTCGATCCCGAAGGTGGAGCGCAGCGCCCGCCTCCCCGTCGGTCGCCGCTACCTGATTTGCCTGCCCATCGGCCTGCACTGTGAGGCCCTTCAGGATCGATCCAACGAGCTGGCGGCCGCCCTCAGCGCCCGAGAGGTTCGCGTCAAGGCGATCGCCCAGAACGCCCGCTACGTGGAGGTCGCTGTCATCTACGCGAACGCCTTCCCCGCGCTCATCCCCTCGCCGCTGCTGCACCGGCCCTCCCTCTCGCTCTGGGAGTCGTTGGCCTTCGGGACCGGCCAGGACGGGCTCGGGGTCACGATTCACCTCCCCGAGCACAACCTGCTGATCGGGGGCGAGCCCGGTTCGGGCAAGTCGGTGGCGCTGTCCTCCCTCGTCGCCGCGGCGGCCCTTGATCCGAGCGTGACCCTCACCCTCCTCGACGGCAAGCAGGTCGAACTCGCCCCCTGGTCACCGCTGGCCGAGCGCTTCGTCGGGGCCGATCAGGGAGAGGCCGTCGGGGCCCTCGAGGACCTGCGCGAACTGATGGACCGCCGCTACGCGGCCCTGGCCGCCTCGCGCAAGCGCAAGCTCACGCCCCACGACCTCGACGGCCTGCACGTGGTCGTGATCGACGAGCTGTCGTTCTACCTGCGCGGAGGCAAGAAGGAGGCTCGCGAGCAGTTCGCCGAGCTGCTCCGCGACCTCGTCTCGCGAGGCCGGGCAGCCGGCGTGATCGTGGTGGCCTCGACCCAGAAGCCGAGCCACGAGGTGGTGCCGACGTGGATCCGCGACCTCTTCTCGTTCCGCTTGGCCTTTCGCTGCACCAGCCCGGACGCGTCCGACACCATCCTCGGCCAGGGCTGGGCCAGCCAGGGCTACTCGGCCGCGACGATCGATCCTGGAATGCGCGGCGTGGGCTACCTACTGGCCGAAGGCGGACTTCCGGTCCTCATCAAGACGCCCTATCTCAGCGATGGGGAGATCGATCAACTGGCGCACCGGGCCCTTCGCCTTCGAGGAGCGCGATGAACCCCGAGGAGCGCCGCAACCTGCTCCGAGAGGTGGCGCTATCGGGCAACTGCTCTCACCCCATCCGACTTCGCGGTGAGATGGTGAATCTGGAGACTGGGGAAGTGGGGTCAGGTTCTCTGCGCGTCGCGTGCAAGGATCGACGCCAAGCGGTGTGCCCCGCCTGTTCCAAGCTCTACCAGGCGGACGCGTGGATCCTGGTGGTCGCCGGACTCATCGGGGGAAAAGGGATCCCCGAGGGCGTCACGAGCCACCCGCGGCTCTTCGTCACTCTCACTGCGCCGTCGTTCGGGCCCGTGCACTCGCTTCGGCCCGACGGTCGATGCTCGCCGGCGCCACGCTCTTCGGGTCATCGTCTCTGTCCCCATGGCGCGTCGAGCCGCTGTACCCAGCGTCACGCCGAGAGTGACCCCTACCTCGGACGCCCGCTCTGCGCGGATTGCTACGACTACGAGGGCGCGGTGCTCTGGAACGCCCACGCATCACGGCTCTGGAACACCACGGTCCAGCTCACGCGCCGGGGACTCGCCGAGGCGGGCCACATAGCTCAGGCAAGGTTGAAGGAGGTGGCGAAGCTCCACTACCTGAAGGTCGCCGAGATGCAGCGCCGGGGGCTCGTGCACTTCCACGTTCTGCTCAGGGCGGACGGACCGGAGGACTCGGAGAGCGACCCGCCGGACTGGCTGAGCGCGGAGCTCCTCGCGGTGGTGGCTCGCGACGCCGTCCGGCGCGCGAGCGCTTGGCGGATGGACGGGCGCACCGTCGGCTGGGGGAACGTGCTCGATATCCAGGCGCTCGGAGAGGAATCTCGAGACGCCGAACGGGCCTCGTCGTACCTGGCGAAGTACGTCACGAAGACGACCGGTGGCTCGGCGGAGCTGGCCCACCGCTTCCGGCTGCGTCGCCAGATCGAGCAGCTCGTCGACGACCCCCACGCGCGCCGCCTGGCCCTGACGGCCTGGGACCTGGGTGGGCACGAGGAGTTCAGCGCCCTCAACCTGCGCGCTCACGCCCACACGCTCGGCTTCGCCGGCCAGCTGATCACGAAGTCGCGCCGCTACTCCACGACGTTCACCGGGCTCCGGAGGGCGAGGGCCGAGTTCATGGCGCCACGCAACGCCGGCGACCCCGTCGAAGGCACCTTCACTTACGAGGGCCGGGGCTACGACGATCCCCGAGGAACCCAGCTCGCCGAACTGTTCTTCGCGATGGAGAAAGAGCTGCGCGAAGAGGGCGCTCGAGCTCGGCGCTCACCTCACTTGATTCCACCCGAGAGGGCGTCGTGACCCCCTATGACAGGGGGCCCGGCCCTTGTGAACATCACCACCTTCGGCGCGTAGTCGTCAGTGCGGGCCCGGATTGTGAGTTCATATGACGACCTTTCGGTGCGTTCTCGTGAGGTCATCTTGGTGCGCTGGTGCCATGTCCAACTCCCGCACAGCCACAATCCTGCTCACCCACGACCTGGAGGCCCGCTCTAAGGGATCCCCGGGCCGCCGGCTCCTGGGGGTGCTCGATGACTGCGAGCTGGACCTGCTGGGCACGTCGAGCGCCCTGGAGTTCGCGAAGCGCCTCAGAGACGACGAGGCCAGCGCCCGCGGCGCTCTGGAGGAGTTGCTGGAGTGGGTCGTCCGCGAGGACGACCTGGTCTTGGTGGCCCTGGTGGCCCTTGCTCCGCGACTGGACCGGGTGGCGGCGCGATTGAGCCGAGGGCAGTCGGGCGAGGACGCGGTGGCCGAGGTCCTGGCCCAGGCGACGCGCGCCCTGTCCTGGGCACATGAGCAGGCGCCGGGGGAGAGGGTCGCTTTCGTGCTGGCCGAAGCCCACTCGAAGTCCCGCTCGGAGAGGCGGAAGATGAGCCGCCACAACGTCCCGGCGGGCCCGCTACCCGATCACGTTGACCTGGCGGCGCCCGACGAGCCCGCCGCCGAGGCCCTGGAGACGCAACTGGAGCGAGCCATCGAACGTGGCGTCATCACCCCTCACGAGTACGAGCTCATCGTGAGCACCCGGCGGGATCGGAGGCGCCTCTCACGATTGGGTGGTGAAGCGACTGGATCCTACGACGCGCTGCGCATGCGCCGTGCGAGAGCGGAGACGCGGCTGAGACACTTCCTCGCGATGGAGGCGCGCTCGTGACGCCGCTAGCCGCGCTCTCGAGCGCGCAGCGCGACGACGTCGTCGTTGCGCAGAACCAGGTCGGCCATCTGCCAATGCCGGGCGAGACGGGTGGCATGACCCGTTTGCACGACGACATCGGTCAGGTCCTCCCAAAGGACGAGCGACGCGGGGTCGACCAGGAGGCCCCGGCGCAGGGCGTCCTCGGCGCCCTTGAGGTCGCCGTTCAGCACGAGGTCCGTCCCGACCCGGTGGGCGAGGGCGGTGACGTCCTCCACGATCTGATAGACGACCGACGTGGAGTAGGCCCACGCGAAGTAGCGCGAGGTGTCGCCCGCGAAGGGCAGGCCCCGCACCAGCGCCAGGGCCTCTCGCCGACGGGCCGTGGCGTCGGGCTTGTGCAGAGCCCGGGCCCGGTCACACAGCCGTCGGAAGACCTCCCAGTCGCTCTCCACGTCGACGAGCTGGTAGCCGGCCCTGCCCGAGGCTGTCGGCAGGTGGTGCTCCCCGACGGCCCTACGGGCGTCGACCATGTAGTTGCGCATGGCCGGGCGCTTTATGTCGGTGCCGCCCTCGGTGAGGGGCCAGACGGCGTTCTGGATCTCCTCCAGGGTGAGGATGTGGTCGGTGTGGAGGGCGAGGAAGGCGAGAATCGATCGCACGGGGTCGCTCGCTGGGGCGAGCAAGGGCGTGAAGACGAGGGGCCCCATCACGTCGACGCGCAGCGCGCGAGACGCCGAGAGCGGCTCCGCAGGCACGGTCGGAGCCGTCTGGACGTGTGCCGGAACGACGACAGCCGGCTCGGCCGGTGCTGCACTGGCCGGTGTGGCTGTCTCACCCCTGGGTTCTTTGATGAAGAAGACAGAAGGTGCCGAAGGGGTCGGTGGCGACGCTGGGGCTGGGCGGTGCCGACGCCGTCGCCGGCGGATCACGAGATAGATCCATCCCACGACGACAGCCGAGACGAGCGTCGACAGCAGGTTCACGATGAGGGCGTACTTCGTAGTCGACAGGCTCGAGGACTGGTCGGCACTCGGGGCAGGCGGCACCATGACCGTCAGTTCCTTCGGGAAAGTGACCGGGATCGTTGTCGGACCACCAACGACGAGCGCCGTCAAACTCTGACCGACGAAACCGTGGAACTCCGTGCCCACCGTCCGGCTGGGAGAGATGACGATCGAGCCCGAGCGATTAGTGATGGGCACCGTGAAGTAGTAGGTGGCGTCGAAGAGACCGTTGTCGCTCGCGCCATTGTTGTTGTTCGTCTGACCGATGGCGTCGGTTCGCGTCGCCGGGTAGCGACGATCCGACGCCGAGACGTAGCGGAGGGCCGCCGCGGGCAAGGGCGTCATAGTCGAGAAGAAGTGGCCCCAAGCGGCACTGGTGTGGGGAACCTGCGCGGGCCCGCACGTCGCCTCGAAGGTCAGGTAGATCTTCCCCTTGGGAGCCATAACGCCCGAACCGTCGGGTCTGGTGTTGGTCAGCTTCGCGTCGGACACGACGAGGACTGCCGTCAGCGTGACGTGGTCGGCGGGATTGGTGATGGGGATGGAGTAGCTCTGGTCGATCTGGTCGACTGCGGTCATCCTGACGTTGGCAGCGTCCGCCGGCGCACACCAAGCTGTCAGCGCGACGACCAGCGAGGTTTGCGTGGCGAACCCAAGCACCCGATTGGGGCGGCGCACTGGCTCCGCCTTGCGTTCGCGGCGCCGACTCACCGAGCCGGCTCCGTTGTGGCGCAAATGACCACGTCTCGAGCGGATTGTGGCATGGCCGCGAGCCTCCTTGGGACGTCGTCGCGACGTCACATGATCCGAGTGGTTCGCGGACCCAACGGTCGCACCACCCTGCATTCATGGGGTGGTGTCCTTCGTGGCTAGGCAGAATCCAGAGTCGCCACGGCGCACTCGTTCGTCCGACGGCGAGATCGACCCGACACTGCTGGACATCGACTCGGCGTCTGTCCGACTTGGGTGCTCCGTGCGGTTTCTTCGGCGGCTCATTCAGGAACGTCGCATCCCCTTCGTACGATTGGGGGGCACAAGAATCCGATTTCTCGTCGCGGACCTCGACCTTTGGGTGGCGAGCCAACGAGTGGAGGCAAAGAGATGAATGAGAACCCGTGGCGGCCGCCCATGGCCGTAGTGGGGTCCGGTTTGGGGCACACGGCTGACCTTGCTGGTCCCTGCGTTTGTCAATGAGGGGCGCGTCACCGTGGCAAGTCGCCGTCGATTCGGTTCCGTTCGGAAGCGGGCGTCTGGTCGTTGGCAGGTCGAGTACTGGCACGAGGGCCGGCGACACTCGGCCGGCACCTTCGCCGCCAAGGCGGACGCGTACGCGTGCCTGTCGAACATCGAGGCAGACCTCCGACGCGGGAGGTGGGTTGACCCCCGCGCCAGCGGCATCGACATCAAGACCTACTCTCTTCGTTGGCTGAGTGAAAGAACTGACCTCGCCGTTCGCACGGTCGAGCTATATCAGTACCTGCTGAGCAAGCATGTCAACCCTGTGATTGGGCACGTCGCTCTCGATGCCCTTTCCCCGTCGAGGGTGAGAAGTTGGCACAGCGCACTCTCGTCTCGCCACCCGAGTACTGCGGCGAAGGCCTACCGCCTTCTCTCGACAATCTTGAAGACAGCTGTGGTTGATGGCTACATCCACGCGTCGCCCTGCAAGGTGAGGGGAGCGGGCGTCGAGTCTGCCTTGGAACGACCAACGGCGTCGGTCGCCGAGATAGACGCCTTAGCTGGCGCGATGCCGGATCGGATGGGGCTCATCGTCCTGCTTGCGGCGTGGTGTCAACTGAGACGCGGCGAGATACTCGGTCTCCGCCGCTGCGACATTGACATATCGCAGTCCCGAATTCGGATACAGCAGACTCGGACGTTCATGCTTGACGGAAGCTCGGTCGTGAAGGAGCCGAAGACCGCAGCGGGACGCCGTGTCGTCTCGGTTCCAGAGAGTGTGATGCTCGACGTCGAGACGCACCTTGCCCGTTTCACCGCCGAAGACCACGAGGCACTTCTCTTCACCGGGCAAAAGGGGGGACCGCTCACCGCCAGCGTTCTTCAACAGTCCTGGTCCCGGGCTCGATTAGAGGTGGGGCGACAGGACCTGCACTTACACGATCTTCGGCACACGGGGTTGACGCTTGCAGCGGCGACCGGTGCAACGACTGCGGAATTGATGCACCGGGCGGGTCACTCCTCCGTGGAAGCTGCGCTGCGCTACCAGCACGCCACCAGGGATCGAGATCGCATTATCTCTGACGCTCTTGAGTCGCTCATCAAACGGCGGGTCTAGTCACCGTGGTCGGATGCGCCATCGGAGGTGCGGTCACCCCAGGCGAAACCGTGGCTGGTTCGCTTTGAGTCCTTCCAGATCGGCGTTCGCCCTGGTCCGTACCGCTTAACGCTGCGCGACGAGGTCGTGACAGTCCTGCCCGAGCTGGTCGATGAGCGCGGAGAGTTCCGGTTGCGGGACCTCGTGGCCTGTCTGAATCCGGACAACGAGCTACGGAGGCGATGGGCGGTGGAAAGGACGCTGTCTCGGCTCTTCGTCAGTGGTCTGCCCGACGACAGCACCATCGTGCGGTCGGGGTGGGGACGCTACAGGGTTGCGGAATCCCGATCGAACTCACTTCGTGAAGATCGGTGAAATTGCAGTTCCAGTTAGGCAGGCGGAGGGCGGGATGCCCCTAGCCGGTGGTACTTCGTTCCCTGTGTAACGTCCACGTGGCGATACTGGAGGCGTGCAGCCACTCATCTCGTCGGTTCTCCACGTGGAGATTGGCCGCAGGCGATCGGTTCTGGGTACACACATCACGGTGGCCGCTCGCGGAGTGCGGTAGATGCCTAACCATCGACAGCTGGCCATCCTTGTCTGGCTCGGTGCGGGCGTGCTGTTCATGATGACCCGCCCCGACCTTCGTCAAAGTGTTTGCAGCGTCATTCGGACGGTACTCCACCCGAAGGTGGTCGGCGTTCTTCTTGCCGTCATCGCTTGGATAATTGGCGAAGTCATCCTGCTGAACCATGCAGGGCTGTGGTCCATGTCTCTGACCACCGACACGATCTTCTTGATCGCCGGTTCCGCGTTGGTCATCACGGTTGGATCTGTCACTGAAGAGGACGCGGGGCACTACCTCACCGGACGGGCCAAGCGGGCGCTTGGTGTGGTCTCGGGGATCGGCTTCTTCATGAACATCTCAGTCTTCTCGCTCCCCTGGGAGCTGGGACTGGCGCCAACGATCTTCGTCTTAACTGTCCTCGCCGCGACTGCCAGCAGTCGGCCCGCTTTCAGGCCAGTGGGTATCGTCTGCCAATCGCTGCTCGCGCTCATTGTCTTGGCGATGCTGGTGAACTCCGTGCTCTCAGTTATCTACACGAGCGAACACACGCTGTGGCCACCCCTATGGCGGGCACTTACCCTTCCAGTCTGGCTCTTTGTCGGGCTCTTGCCGCTCGTATGGGTCCTAGTTCTCTGGTCCTCTTACGAGTCTGCAGTCGTAGCGATTGAGCTGGTATGCGGTCGAAGTTGGGAGCGGCGGTTGGCCATCCTTATCTCGTCTGGCTGGAGTCAGCGACGCCTTCGCTACCTACGCAGGAACCTGCGGTGGACTCTACGTAACGCGACCACGTTTCGAGCGGCGCGTGCAGCACTTAGAGAGGCGGATCGTCGATAGCCGGCAAACGGTGAGCGATGAAGTCCCGGCTGTTTCGACAAGTGATGACGCGATTTGCAGCTGCTTGGTGTTACAACGTGATGTGACTGATGTTCCAGAGAACCCCAATGAGGAGGCGTCTCGACTTCTCCTGGAGGGCGCCGAGATCGGTTGGGGCTTCATAGACGAGGTCTTGCCGGGCAAGGAAAGTCCGATGTACGCGATTGCGGTAAACCGAGCCCGGATTACTCATGGGGAGTGGTCGGATGAGGACGTCACGTTTCCGTTCGAGGCTGCGGCGGCGTTCTTGGGAACAGTCTGCTCGCATGTCGTGGGTCTGGCCAATACCTTCGCTGCCGGTGATCCGGTGCGGATTCACCCTGTGATGACGTTGATCAGAAGTGAAGCAGAAGCGGCAGGTCTGATGATGTGGATGCTTGAGCCGTTCGTCGCCCCGAGTGGAGTCCACGAAGAGGTGGAGGCTGCGCGCTGGCTTCCGTTTGCCAGCACCGTTTTGGCGCGGGCACAGCTCTTGATGATCGATTCACTAAATGATCGAGCGAAGAGACGACGAGCGGAAGGCAACGGCGAGGCTGCGGCAGAGGCCGACGAGGGACTCGCCGACCATGCACGTCGCATCAAGGAACAGGATTCCTCTGAGGCGACCAATCTCACAGGCACGGATAGAAAGGCGTGGCGAGTGGCAGGAGAGCGCTTGCCAACTCGAACGCAACAGTCAACCATCTCAACCGAATACGCATACGGGCAGGATGCTCGATTCTCGGGAATGAATCCCTATCCAATGCTCAGTGGTCACGCCCACGCCAGCCTCGACGTCGCATTTGCCTACACCCTAGGTAGGCGTGATGCGGGCATGAGCGCTCTCTTTGCAGCCGCTCCAAGTGAAGTACGAAAGACGGCGTCCTTGGCCATTCGGATCCTCGCCGCGTCTTTGGACTTCTTCGCGAATGCGGTTGGGCAAGATCGTACGACTCTCGATGCTTGGACCGAGGCATCCGACAGATTCGTGCTCGGACCATAAAGTGAGGCGCCTGCCGGCAGCTTCGCTACGACCGGAGACAGGTGTTTCAGACTTTTGACTACCTGAGGTGGAAGTGTTTCAACTAGGACCCGACAGCCACTTGGACGACTGTCACGATCGTTGGAGCGGCACTTGTCCGCCGTTAGGCGAACGCCCCGTAGACGGTGATGCCCGCGGCGATGAGGGAGAAGAGGGTATGAGCTTCTTCCCACTTCCGGTTCTTCTTGGCGTGGGCCACGACGCCCGCAAACATGGTGGCGCCGGTGGCTATGAGTCCGACCCTCTGAGTTTCTCGGTTGGTCATCTGTACCTTCCTTCACTTCTGGCTACCACTTATCCACAGGCTAATTACGTCGATGTGATTTGTCAACAGCGGGCGCGCGCTGCTGTCCCCAGTTCAGGGAACTCGATTACCACCAGGCATGATGGATTCAGCGTGTGCTCGACTCGGCATGACCACCCCCGTTCGTCAAGGAGGCGGGACCTGACTGCCAATCTCACTCTGTCGTGATCGTCTGACGCGCGATCTCGTCAACACGAGCGATCGTGCTAGCCAGGTCGAGTGAGGTTGTCGACTAGTAAGTCCATTCTTCGTGTGCCAGCGGGCTGGCGTTGAGGCGACTCCGCGTCTTCTCCCAGTGGGGGTAGTACGGGTCTGCCCCTAGTTCCCCTGTCACCTTTTCTAACGTTGGTGGTCGCGACTCAGGAGTTCTCATATCGGTTTCCGTGGGCGCTCCACGGGCGCTATCAGAACTGAAATGGGCGCTTACGGGCGCTAAACAGCGGTCAAGGGCGGTGCCCAGTGGTCAACCGTGGTCAGGCGAAACCGCAGCGAAACACCGGTGTTTACTCCCGAATTCTTGGAGCGGGCGACGGGAATCGAACCCGCGTTCTCAGCTTGGGAAGCTGATGTTCTGCCGCTGAACTACACCCGCACGGCTCCCCATGGTACCAAGCCCGGTGGGAGTGTACGCCGGCCTACTCCCCGGCGGGGTCGTCGGCCCCGGAAGGTGCCTCGGGATGGCGGGTCATGCCGCCGATGTCGATTGTCCGGCCGATTCCTGATCCCAGCACGATCGAGTTCGGGATCTTGAGGACGCCGTCTTCGGTCCTCACCGTCACGTAGGTGAGGCCGATGCCAAGGACGGTCACGTCCATCGTCCCCACGACCCCGGATCGGATCCGGATGGTGTCGCCCACGACGAAGGGACGGGCGAAGAGCAAGACGACCGCCGCGAAGACGTTCGCCAGGCTCTGCTGGGCGGCGATACCAAGGACGACGCCGACCAGGCCGGCCCCGACGAGCAGGTGGGTCAGGGAGAGCCCGAGCGTCCCGAAGAACGAGAAGATGATGATGAGGTAGCCGAAGCCGCTCGCCACGAGACGGATCGACGCGCCGGCCCCGAGGTTGCGGCCGTTCGCCACGACTCGCCCGAGGGCTGTGGCCAGGTGGCGCACGGCGTAGGAGCCGACGACGACCACGACGATGCCGCCCGTCCAGGCGATGACCTGACGGTGGACGGGCGCGTGGCCGATCTTGCCGAGCGAGGCGCCCACGGCGATCGCGGCGATGGTCACGGCGAGGGCGGCTAGCCCGACCACCCACTCGTGGGCCACGCTGTGGCGCAGGTTGAGCGGATCTCGGCGGCTCACGGGTCCAGTGTACGAACCACCCTCGGTGGCCTCAGACCCCGGCACGGGCTTGTGCGACCGCCCGTAGGGTGGGCCGTCGAGCGAGGGAGGCACCGTGGCCGAGGACGTCATCGTCACCGAGGGTCTGACCAAGGTCTACGAGGGCATGGACGCGCCCGCCGTCGACCACCTCGATCTCACGGTGTGCGCCGGCGAGGTCTTCGGCCTCCTCGGCCCCAACGGGGCCGGCAAGACCACCACCGCCGGCATCCTCACGACGCGCGTCGTGCCGACGGCAGGGCGGGCCTTCGTCGCCGGGATCGACGTGGTGCGCCACCCGGCGCTCGTGAAGCAGGTCTCGGGCATCGTCTCTCAGCAGAACACCCTCGATCGCCAGCTCACCGTCTGGGAGAACCTCTACTTCCACGGGCGGCTCTTCGGCATGGGGGGGCGCGACAGTCGCGCGCGCGCCGACGAGCTCCTCGAGTCCTTCTCCCTCACGAAGTGGTCGAGGGCCTCGGTCTACGCGCTCTCGGGCGGCATGGCCCAGCGCCTCATGGTCGCGCGGGCGATCTTCCACCGTCCGGCCGTGCTCTTCCTCGACGAGCCGACGGCCGGTCTCGATCCCCAGAGCCGCCTGGCCCTGTGGGAGATGCTGGCCGAGCTGAACCGTGAGGGCCAGACCGTCGTGCTCACGACCCACTACATGGAAGAGGCCGACCAGCTCTGTGACCGCGTGGCCATCATGGACCACGGTCACATCCTCGCCCTCGACACCCCCGACGCCCTCAAGCGCTCGACCGGCGCCGACACGATCCTCACCGTCAAGGTCGACCGCGACGGGGAGCGACTCGCTACGGCCCTGGCGAGGGACCTCGGGGGCGTGGTCTCGACCCGGGTCGCGGGCGACGTCGTCACCGTCCAGGTGCGCGGCGCGGAACGGCTCGTACCGCGCACCGTCGACCTCGCCGAGGCGGCGGGGGTCGCCGTGCTCGACCTCGCGGTCGCCGAGCCCTCGCTCGAGACCGTGTTCATCAACCTGACCGGCAAGGAGCTGCGCGAATGACCACGTTTCGGATCGAGGCCAACCCCACCCGTTCGGCCGCGACGGCCAGCCGCGCCGCGCTCGGCGGGCTCATCGCGCGCGACCTCACGGTGCTCAGGAAGACCTTCGGTGAGTTCGTGCTGCGCACGCTCATCCAGCCCTTCCTCCTCTGCTTCGTCTTCCTCTACGTCTTCCCCAAGATCGGCCAGGCCGTGGGGGGGTCGAGCGCGGGCGCGGCGGGCTTCGCGACGATCCTCGTGCCCGGCGTCGTCGGGATCTCGATCATGTTCCAAGGGGTGCAGTCGATCGCCCTGGCAATGGCCCAGGAGTTCGGCTTCACCCGCGAGATCGAGGACCGCGTCCAGGCGCCGTGCCCCATCTGGCTGGTGGCCGTGTCCAAGGTCCTCTCGGGCAGCGTGCAGGGGGTCATCGCCGCGGCGATCGTCTTCCCCATCGCGGCGGTCGTGCACGCGTCCGGGGTCACCGCGACGGTGAGCCTCCACTGGCTCGAGATCGTGACCCTGGTGCCCCTCGCGTGCGTGGCCATGGCGAGCCTCGGCCTGGTGCTCGGCACCTCCTTCGAGCCGCGCAACATCGGGCTCATGTTCGGCTTCGTCGTCTTGCCGATCACCTTCCTCGGGGGGACCTACTACCCCTGGACCCACCTGGCGCCGGTGACGATCGGCCACGTCCACTGGCTCCAGACCCTCGTCCTGTTGAACCCCCTGATCTACGTGAACGAGGGGATGCGGGCGGCCTTCACCGACGCGCCCCACATGCACCTCTACGTGATCTACCCGGTCCTCGTGGGCTTTGCCGCCCTGTTCCTCTCGATCGGGCTGCGCAACTTCCGCCGTCGGGTCCTCTCCTAGCCTCGAGAGGCCCTCCTACCAGCGAGTATCGTCGGTCCGATGGTGCTCTCGGACCGGTCCATCAAAGAGGCCCTGGCGAGCGGGCGCCTGATCGTCGAGCCGACGAGCGACGACTGCATCCAGCCCAGCTCGGTGGACGTGCACGTGGATAGGTACTTCCGGGTCTTCCGCAACCACACCCAGCGCGTGATCGACGTGCGCGAGGCCCAAGAGGACCTCACCGAGCTGATCGACGTCGGCGAAGACGAGCCGATGATCCTGCACCCGGGCGAGTTCATGCTCGGCTCCACGACCGAGCGGATCGGACTGCCCGACGACCTCGTGGGCCGGCTCGACGGCAAGTCCTCGCTCGGGCGCCTCGGGCTCGTCATCCACTCGACGGCCGGCTTCATCGACGCCGGCTGGGACGGCCACATCACCCTCGAGCTCTCCAACGTGGCCAACCTGCCGATCACCCTCTACCCGGGCATGAAGATCGGCCAGATCTCCTTCTTCCAGATGACGACGGCGGCCGAGCGCCCCTACGGCGCGCGCGGGCTGGGCTCGAAGTACAGGGGCCAGCGCGGGCCGACGCCGAGCCGCTACTCGGAGAACTTCGCGCCCCGAGAGGAGGGCTGAGTGCTCGCTCGTATCGTCATCGGGCTCGCGATCACCGCGCTCTGCTTCGCGGTCGCCGGGCGGCGCTTCTACTGGCTGAGCCGTCTCATCCGCGCGGGCCGACCCGCGCCCGAGCGCCGACCGAGCCTGGCGCGGGCGACCGAGGCCGAGGTCGTCGAGGTCGCCGGCCAGCGAAAGCTCCTGCGCTGGACCGTCCCGGGCGTCGCGCACTTCTTCACGATGTGGGGCTTTACGATCCTGCTCGCCACCATCGTCGAGGCCTACGGGGCCCTGTTCGACCGCAGCTTCCACATCCCGCTCATCGGCACCGACAACTGGCTCGCCTTCTTGGAGGACTTCTTCGCGACGGCCGTGCTCGTCGCCCTCGTCGTCTTCTCGGTCATCCGGCTGGTGAACGCCCCGTCGCGCAAGCAGCGCGAGAGCCGCTTCTACGGCAGCCACACCGGGGCGGCCTGGCTGACGCTGCTGCTGATCGGGCTCGTCATCGTCACGCTCCTGGTCTACCGGGGCGCGCAGATCGACACCGGCCACTTCCCCTTCACGCACTCGGGCTGGGTCGGCTACGCCCCGCTGCACACCCCGTCGGGGTACGCCGCGCTGGCCTCGCCGTGGGCCTTCGCGAGCAAGGTCGTCGCCGGCTGGCTCGCCCCCCTGGGGGTCGGGGTCAACTCGGTGCTCGAGGCCGTCTTCGTGCTCGCCAACATCGCGGTGATCGCGGGGTTCTTGGTCTTCGTCTCGTACTCCAAGCACCTGCACATCTTCATGGCGCCGGTGAACGTCGCCTTCTCGCGTCGGCCCCGCGCCCTCGGCGGGCTCGACAAGACCCCCGACATGGACATGGAGCACGTCACCGAGGACACGACCTTCGGCGCGGGCAAGATCGAGGACTTCACCTGGAAGCAGCTGCTCGACCTCGCCACCTGCACCGAGTGCGGGCGGTGCCAGAGCGTCTGCCCGGCCTGGACGACCGGCAAGCCCCTCAGCCCCAAGCTGCTCGTGATGGGCCTGCGCGACACGATGTTCGCCTCGGCCGACCGACTGCTCTCCGGCGGCGAGGGCGAGGTCGCGACCCTCGTGCCCACGACGATCGACCCCGACGTGCTCTGGTCGTGCACCACCTGTGGGAGCTGCGTCGAGCAGTGCCCGGTCGACATCGAGCACGTGGACGCCATCATCGACATGCGCCGCTACGAGGTCCTGATGGAGAGCCGGTTCCCCAGCGAGGCGGCGCTGCTGCTGCGCAACATGGAGAACCAGGGCGACCCCTGGGGGCTCGGGGCGAGCAAGCGCACCGAGTGGCTCGGCGCCCTCGACTTCGAGGTGCCCGTCGTCGAGGGCGAGATCCCCGACGACCTCGAGTACCTCTACTGGGTGGGCTGCGCGGGGGCGCTCGACGAGCGCGGCCGCGCCCAGATCGTCTCGACGGCGCGCATGCTGCACCGGGCCGGGGTCGCCTTCGGGATCCTCGGCCCGCGCGAGTCCTGCACCGGCGACCCGGCCCGGCGCATGGGCAACGAGTACCTCTTCCAGGAGATGGCCAAGGCGAACATCGAGACCCTGAAGGGCGCGAAGGTCACGAAGGTCGTCGCGAGCTGCCCGCACTGCTTCAACACGATCAAGAACGAGTACCCGGCCCTGGGCGGGGAGTTCGAGGTCATCCACCACTCCGAGCTGCTCGGCCACCTCGTCGCGACGGGACGGCTCACCCCGGGGGTCAGCTTCACCGGGACGGTCACCTACCACGACCCCTGCTACCTCGGCCGGCACAACCGGGTCTTCGACGAGCCCCGCTCGGTCCTCGGGGCGGTGCCGGGGGCCACCACGATCGAGATGCGCCGCCATCGTGAGCGGGGCTTCTGCTGCGGCGCCGGCGGTGCGCGGATGTGGATGGAGGAGTCCATCGGCAAGCGCGTGAACCTCGAGCGGACCGAGGAGGCCCTCGCCACCGGTGCCGACGTCATTTCGACCGCCTGCCCGTTCTGCATGATCATGCTCGACGACGCCGTCAAGGCCTCCGGTCGGGGTGACGACGTGGACGTCCTCGACATCAGCCAGGTCGTCGAGCGCTCCCTCGGCTAGGGCGACGCCGGCCCGGCTCCCCGGCGAGGAAGTGGTCGGCCCAGCGCCGGACGGGCTCGGCGAGCGCCGGGAGCCACGGCGCGCGGGCCACCTCGTCGAGGCTCAGCCAGCGCACGGCGTCGTGGTTGTCGCCGTCGTCTTGGTGGGCGAGGGTGGGCTCGGGCGTGCCGACCACCTCGGCGAGGCGGTAGGCGGCAACGACGTCGTGGGCGCCGTCGTCGAGCTCGACCGACCAGCGCGCGAACTCGAGCGTCGCGCCTGGTCGCACGCGCACCCCGGTCTCTTCGAACACCTCCCGGCGCAGGGCGTCGTCGACCGACTCGGCGGGGCCCAAACGGCCGCCGGGCAGGTCCCACCTGCCGCCCACGGGTCCCTGGGCGATCCTCACCGCGAGGATCCCCGCTCCGTGGACGACGAGAGCGCGCTGGGTGAACCAGACCGTGGCGATCTCGGACATCGAGACAGTGTGGCAGAGGCCCCACGGCCGCGGGGCCCGGCGCTCGCGGTGGCCTCAGCCCCAGAAGACGCCGGTGGGGTCGCTCTCGAGGACGGCCAGCACCTCCTCGAGGGGCCCGGGGTAGGCCTCCTCGAAGCGGTGCCAACGCTCGTCGCGGTCGGACCAGTAGAGCGTCCACTCGTCGAGCGCGGGGTCGAAGCGCAGCTGGGCGATGCGCACCTCTATCCACGCGGGCCCGCGCTCGCCGCGCCACGGGGGGCGCGACTCGACGATGGTGACCGCCCGGCCCTTCGGGCGGGCCTCGACGCGCACCTGGTCGGCGAGCGCGCCGGGGGCCCGCTGGTCGCAGTAGTCGCGGATCCGCTCCAGCTCGTCGCGCGGCAGGTCGCTCACGCGCCGAGGGTACGCCCGCGCGGCGAACGCCACCCGGGACCTTCGGACCTAGTGGCTCCAGGTCCTGGGCATGTTCTCAGGCGCGGGCGCGTTCACACCGGCGAAACACGTCGCTAACGGCGCGGAAATCCCCGACTGGGAGCCTGGGGCCACGTCGAGGCCAGCGTCGTCCTCCCGGACAGGAGGAGGAGACCGTGCTCTGGGCTACGAACATCCCGTACCCGAGTTGGCTGAACCCCGGGGACAACACCTGGCAGCTCGTGGCCGCGACCCTGGTGGGGCTGATGAGCCTGCCCGGGATCGCCGTGCTCTACGGCGGCCTGGTGCGCAAGAAGTGGATCGTCAACACCATGCTGATGGTGTTCTCGGGCTTCTCCTTGACCCTGGTCGTGTGGATGCTCTGGGGCTACAACCTGGCCTTCGGGCCGCTCAGCCACTTCGGGCCCACGGGCTCGTTCTGGAGCGGGTTCATCGGCCACTTCACCCCGCTGTCGACCGCCGGCAGTGAGCAGGGCCAGGCGGTGTCGGGGGCGAACTCCGTGATCCCCTTCCACTTCTCGACCGCGACGCTCGCCTACTTCCAGTTCGTCTTCGCCGCCATCACCCCGCTGCTCTTCCTCGGCGGTCTCGTCGGTCGACTCAAGTTCAAGGCGTGGCTGCTGATCGTGCCGCTGTGGATCACCCTCATCTACACCGTGAACGCCGCCCTCCTCTGGGGCGGGGGCTTCTTCGCCCAGAAGGGCGCGGTCGACTACTCCGGTGGCTACGTGATCCACCTCGCGGCCGGCGTCGCGGCCTTCGTCGGGGCGGCGATCGTCGGGCCACGGCGCTGGCAGGACCGCGAGAACGCCTTCCCCTCCAACCTGATGATGGTGGCCATCGGGGCCGGGATCTTGTGGCTGGGGTGGAACGGCTTCAACGGCGGCGACCCCTTCTACGCCGGGGCCGACGCGGCCTCGGCCGTGCTCAACACCAACGTGGCCACGGCGGCCGCCCTGCTCACCTGGCTCTTCTGGGACATGTTCGCCTCGCGCCAGAAGAAGCCGACGTTCCTCGGGGCGATCAACGGGATGATCTGCGGTCTGGTGGCGATCACGCCCTCGGCCGGGTGGGTCAACGGGGTGGGGGCCCTGCTCGTCGGGCTCATCGCCTCGACCGTCGTCTGGTTCGCCTGGAACTACGTCTCGCGGCTGCGTCCCTTCTCCAAGGTCGACGACGCCCTCGGGGTGGTCTACACCCACGGCTTCGCCGGGCTCACCGGCGGGCTGCTCGTGGGGCTCCTCGCCGACCCCAAGATGGTCGAGTACGGGGTGGCCGGCGCCCACTACAAGGGCGCGGGCTCGTTCAGCGTGGGCGGGTGGTTCTTCACCCACTCGTTCCACCAGCTCTGGGAGCAGTTCCTCGCCGCCCTGTGGATCATCGGCTACACGGCCGCCGGGACGGCCATCATCTTCTACGTGGTGAAGAGGCTCGTGGGACTGCGCGAAGACGACCTCACGCTGCGCGAGGGCGACATCGCCATCCACGAGGAGGAGGCCTTCCCCGAGCCGACCTTCGGCGAGCCCGTGGCCTCGCCGAGCCACCTGCACCCCGACAACGTCTGATTGGAGAGACCGTGAAGCTCGTCACCGCCGTCATCAAGCCCTTCAAGCTCGACGAGGTCAAAGAGGCCGTGAAGGCCGCCGGACTCTCGGGCATGACCGTCACCCAGTCCCGTGGCTTCGGCCGGACCGGGAGCCACATCGAGATCTACCGGGGCAAGGAGTACGAGTTCGACTTCGTCGACAAGGTCCGCTGCGAGGTCGTCTGCGACGACGACCACGTCGAGGCCCTCCTCGAGGCGATCGTCCAGGCCGCGCGCACCGACACGGTCGGCGACGGGATGGCCTGGGTCACCGACATCGAGCACGTGGTGCGCATCCGCACCAACGACCGGGGCGGCGACGCCCTCTAGGGCCTCGGGCCGGGGCCGCCGTCCCCCACCGCGGGGGCCCCGGCCGGGGTCAGCCGGCCTGGCGGGCGACGGCCTCGGCCGCGCGCACGGCCGCCTCGGGGTCACCGAGGTAGCCGGCCTCGATCACCTCGAGCCCGTCGTCGAGGCGGAGCCGGTAGGGGATGCCCGTGGGGATCTCGATCTCGGCGATCTCGGACTCGGCGATGCCCTCGAGC
>JAKAFH010000023.1 GCA_021818025.1 Actinomycetes bacterium
AGCTCGCTGCGGTCGCGCAGGAAGCTCGCGACGCTGAGTTGGGGGCCGACGGCCTCGGCGACGGCGTCGCCGATGAGCACCTCGGCCTGCCAGGACTTGCTCCACTGGTGGTTCACCTCGCGGCCGCGCAAGGTCAGGTTGGGGACCGACGCCGAGTGCTCGTTGCTCATGGCGACCCCGCCGCGACCGCTCGCGGCGGCGGCGAGCGCGCCGAGCAGGGTGACCATCGCCGTGACGGGCACGTGGCCGCGCAAGAACGTCGGGTCCGCGCCGAAGAGCGACGGGTCGAGAGACCGGGTCGCGCGCACGATCGGGCGGCCGGTGACCGCGGCGGCGGCCTCGAGGGCGTCAAAGCGGCCTCGTTCGGGGCTGACGACGAAGAGGACTTGGTCGAGTTCCGTGGCGAGGGTCTCGACGGTCACGATCGAGTCGATGCCGCCGCCGAAGGGCGTCAGCACGCGGGTCGCGTCGAGTTCGACCGTCGTCGGCGTCGCAGGCGACCCACCGACGATCCGCACGGCGCCGAGGTCGAGCCCGTTGCGATAGGCGAACTCGCCCAGTCCGTCGGTGAGTGCCGCTGCGAGCAGGGCCCGGCCGCGGGGGCCGACGGGCGTCGGGCCGAGGTCGATCGCCTCGGGTGCGGCGGTCTTGTAGTACGAGAGTCCCGCGACGAGGTACCACAGGGTGGCAAGGTTGTGCGTCGCCGCGCCCGTGAGGTCACCGACCCCCGCGAAGGTGATGACCTCGCGGAACGCTCGACCGTCCAGGTCGTAGTGGCCGATGAGCCGGTCGGCCTCGACGTCGAGGCCGACGTAGCGAAAGGTTCCCGCGCGCGTCGTCACTGGCGTCCCTCGTGCATGGCGGCACTCATGCTACGACGAGCCACCAGGGCGTTGCGCCCGCAGGGCCGCGACGCGCGGTCGCTGAAGAAGGTGTGGCCGCCGTCGGTGCTCTGGGCGACGCGCACGATGTGCCCGTCGCCGATCCCGGCCGCTCGCAACTGGTGCACGACGACACCGGCGACGTCGAGCCGCCACCGGCCCTCGTCGTCGGGGGCGAGCGCGTCGGCGACGTCGCGAAAGTGCTCGGCGACCTCGGCACCCACCTGGTAGCCGACCGGCGAGATAGTCGGGCCGACGACCGCGTGCAGGGTCGACGGGTCGTCGAAGCGCGAGACGACCTCGCCGAGCACGCCCGCCACCAACCCGCGCCAACCGGCGTGGGCGACGGCGAAACGCGAGGAGGCCGCGTCCACCACCAGCACGGGCGCGCAGTCGGCGACGAGCACGGCCAGGGCGACGTCGCTCGCGTCACTGACGATCGCGTCGGCGCTCGTTGGCCCGATGGGGCCGGCGACGCTGACCACGCCACGGCCGTGCACCTGGTTGACGATGACGAGGTG
The DNA here is from genome assembly GCA_021818025.1 of Actinomycetes bacterium. Classification (GTDB taxonomy): domain Bacteria; phylum Actinomycetota; class Acidimicrobiia; order Acidimicrobiales; family RAAP-2; genus RAAP-2. Next base: position 1,403 of record JAKAFH010000023.1, read on the forward strand.
CTCGAGATCGACACCGGCGGCCCGAGCGACGCGTCGGCGATTCTCACGAACGGCCTCGGGGTCGTCGCCGACGTGGTCGCCGAGGTTCAGCGTGTCATAGGGCGCGCAGCTCACGCCACCGTCTCGCGAGGTGACGAAGGCGTCGACGCCCAGGCGGGCGACGGCGTCGACGGCAAAGACGGTCAGACCACCGTGGACTCGAGGCTCGAGGGTGAGCGTTACTGGCACGCCGGGCACAGACCGTTCAGTTCCAGCACGTGGCGCAGGTCGCTGTAGCCGTGGCGCGACGCCAACTGGGCGGTCCAGCGCTCCAGCTCGGGCGTGTCGACGTCGACGGTGGCCCCGCAGTTGCGACAGGCCAGGTGGTGGTGGTGCGCGTCGACGTCGCAGCGTCGAAAGAGGCTCTCGCCTCGGTCGGTCATGACGACGTCGATCTCGCCCGCATCGACCAGCTTGCGCAGCTGGGCGTAAACAGTGGCGAGCGCGATGCGTCCCCCGCGGCGCACGATCAGCCCGTGGAGCTCCTGGGCGCTGATGAAGCCCCGTACGCCCCCGAGCGTCTCGATGATCTCGCGACGCTGCACGGTGTTTCTCGTCGACGCCACGGTTACAGCCTACCCGACCCGGCGTTGCAATCCAGAATCATTCCAGATATACTACCTGGAATGATTCTGAGCAGACGTATCCGCTTCTCGGCCGTCGCCGTGGTTGCCGCCCTGATGGTGGTCGTCGGGGTGGTCGTCGCGCGCCCCGCCCCGTCCACGGCCTCGAGCAAGCCGGTGATCGTGGCGGGGGTCTCGCAGTGGGGTGCGCTCGCGAGCTCGGTCGTCGGCTCCGACGCGACCGTGGTGTCGTTGCTCACCGACCCCAACGCCGATCCCCATAACCACGAGGCCACCACGAGTGACGCCATCAACGTGTCGCGCGCGACGATCGTGATCGAGAACGGCGCCGGCTACGACACGTGGCTGACCAAGTTGGTCCAGGCGCGTTCGGGCCCGCCCGTGGTGATCGACGTCGCCCGACTGGTCGGTGTGCGCAGCGGGCAGAACCCGCACGTCTTCTACAGCGTGGCGGCCGCGACGCGCTTCGTCGGCGCACTCGCGGCGGACCTCAAGCGCCTCGGTCACTACCCGGGCACCCAGGCTCGAGCCGCGGCAACGATTGCTCGACTGGGCGGCCTGTCGGCGCGCGTGTCCCAGATCCACCACGGCTGTAGCGGCGTGAAGGTCGCCGCGACGGAGGACGTGGCCGGGTACCTGCTCGCGGCCATGGGTCTGCGAGTCGTCACGCCCGAGGCACTGCGCCTGGCGATCGGGAACTCGGTTGACCCCTCGGTCCAGGACCTCGCGCTCGCCCTCAGCCAGCTACGCCACCACCCGGCCTTCCTCGTGAACAACACTCAGACCGCGACGCCGCTCACCCAGGAGTTAGTCGCCCAGGCGAAGTCCTCCCACGTACCGGTCATCAACGTCACCGAGACCATGACTGGAACGAACTACGTGCGCTGGATGAGCGGGGTCATCACCGCGATGCACGGCGCGCTCGTGCGCGAGGGGTGCGTCCGATGACGGTCCTTTCACTGCGCGATGCGTCGGTCGTGCTCGGCGGCCGCCAGATCTGGCAGGGCGCGAGCCTGAACGTCGAGGCGGGGACGATCAACGTGATCCTCGGCCCCAACGGCGCGGGCAAGTCGACGCTGCTGAAGGCGATCCTGGGCATCGTGCCCCTCGCCGCGGGCGAGATCGAGGTGCTCGGCGCCGCGCCGCGCCGCGGCGACGTGCGGGTTGGCTACATGGCCCAGTCCCGAGCCGCGGACCAGCTGTCCACCCTGACCGGTCGGGACTACGTAGGCCTCGGCTTTGATGGGCCGAGATTCGGCTGGCGCCGTGACGCGACCAAGGCCGCCACCGTGCAGCGCGCCCTCGAGCTGACCGGCACGCTCAGCTTCGCCGACCGGCCCCTGCGCACGCTCTCGGGGGGCCAGCGCCAGCGAATCGCCCTAGCGCACGCGACGGTCTTTCGCCCCCAGCTGCTGCTGCTCGACGAGCCGCTCGCGGGGCTCGACATCGCGGCCCAGGCCGAGATCGTCGACCTGATCAACCTGGTACGCGCGAGCACCGAAGCGGCCCTGCTCGTCGTCGCCCACGACCTCAACCCGCTCGCCACCATCACCGACCAGGTCCTGTGGATCGCCCGGCGCCAGATTCGCAGCGGCGCCATCGGCGACGTGGTGAACGAGCGAACGCTGAGCGAGCTCTACGGCCACCCGATCGAGATCGTCGTCACCCCGCGGGGTCGGCGGGTGATCGTCGGGCTCGAGGAGGAGTTCGCGCACCCCCACCCCCACGGTCACGACCACAGCCACGAAGACGTCCACGAGCACTTCGCCGAGGTCTACGACGAGGTGACCCGATGAGCCTGTGGACGCTGCTCATGACGCCATTCGTGAAGAACGCCTTCTACGCCGTGACCGCCGTCGCCTTCGCGGCCGGGCTCGTCGGGTACTTCGTCGTCCTTCGCCGCCAGGCCTTCGCCGCGCACGCGATCGGCCACATCGGCTTCGCCGGCGCGGCCGGCGCGGTACTGCTCGGCTTCTCGCCCCTCGCCGGGCTGCTGGTGTTCTGCCTGGGCGCAGGACTCTTGATCGGCCTGGGCGGCGCGTCCCTCGACGACCGCGACGCGGTCGTTGGGGTGACCCTCACGGCGGCGCTCGGGCTCGGCGTGCTCTTCATCTCGCTCTACAGCGGCTACGCGAACGCCACCTACTCGATCCTCTTCGGCCAGATCCTCGGCGTGACGGTCGGGGACGTGTGGCTCGTCGCCGCGCTGTCGATCGCGGTGGTGCTCGTCATCTCGCTGGTCTACCGGCCGATGCTGTTCGTCTCGGTCGACGCCCAGTCCGCCGAGGCGCGGGGTCTCTCGGTGCGCGGGCTGTCGCTGCTCTTCATGGCGCTGCTCGCCATCACGACGGTCGTCGCGATCCAGATCGTCGGCGTGCTGCTCGTCTTCTCACTGCTGGTGGCGCCGGCGGCCGCCGCGGAGGTCGTCACGCGGCGCCCCTGGCGGGCTCTCGTCCTGTCCACGGTGCTCGCGCTGGCGAGCGCCTGGGTCGGGCTGTTCCTCGGGGTGTGGATCGGCGGTCCGGTGAGCTTCTGGATCACCGCCCTCGCGTCGCTGTCGTACCTCGTGGCCCGCGTGGGCGCCGGCTGGCGCGCGCACTACGCCCTGGCGAGTGTCTAACCTACGGGCGTGACGTCCGACGCGGGTGCGCTGCTCGGGGCCTGCCACTTCCCACCGGCCGGCACCGCGGTCGACCTCGCCGTCTCGGGTGGCCCCGACTCGGTGGGCCTGTTGCTGCTGGGTGTGGACGCGGGCCTCGCGGTGACGGTGCATCACGTCGACCACCACCTGCGCGAGACGAGCGGGCTGGACGCCGGCTTCGTCGAAGCGCTCGGCGCGCAATTCGGCGTCGACGTGGTCGTGCACGACGTTCGGGTGGCGCCGGGAGCGAACCTCGAGGCGCGGGCGCGCGCGCAGCGACGAGCGGTCCTGCCGCCGGGGGCGATGACCGGTCACACGATGGACGACCTCGCCGAGACGGTGCTGCTCAACCTGCTGCGCGGCGCGGGCGTGGACGGGCTCTCGCCGATGGTGAACGACCCGACCAAGCCGCTGCGCGACGTCCGGCGTCGCGACCTGCACGCCATGGTCGCCGACCGCGGGATCACCGCCCGCTACGACGAGACCAACGACAGCCCCGCGTTCTGGCGCAACCGGGTCCGCCACGAGTTGCTGCCCCTCGCCGGCGCGATCGCCGAGCGCGACGTGGTGCCGATCATCGCTCGCCAGGCCGAGCTCGTCTACGACGAGCGCCACTGGCTCGACGAGCTGGCCCATGACGAGCGGGGGCTCGACGAGGTCGACTGCCGGGAGCTGCGCGACTGGCCGAGGGCGCGCCTGCGGCGCTGGCTGCGCGCCCGTCTGCGCGACGCCGAGGACCACCCGCCGAGTGCGGCCGAGGTCGAGCGCGCGATCCGCGTCGTCGTCGGGGACGCCGCGGCGGCCGAGCTCGCCGGCGGGCGCCGCCTGAGTCGACATCACCAGTTCCTACGCCTCGGGTAGTCAACTACGCTGGCCTGGCATGGGTCCGCACGACGAATCGGCATTCACCGCGCAGTGGGCGGCGCACGACCTGGGAGAGGTCGTCGTGTCGGCAGCCGATCTGCGCGAGCGCATCACCGAGCTCGGCCAGGCGATCTCGCGGGACTACGACGGGCACCCGCCGCTGCTCGTGTGTGTCTTGAAGGGCGCGATCAACTTCATGTCTGACCTGATGCGCGCCATCGAACTGCCCGTCGAGGTCGAGTTCATGGCGGTGTCGAGCTACGGTGCGGCCACCAAGACGAGCGGGGTCGTGCGCATCGTCAAGGACCTCGACGTCGACATCGCGGGTCGTGACGTGCTCATCGTCGAGGACGTCGTGGACTCGGGACTGACCCTGAACTACCTGCGCCAGTACCTCGGCGCGCGCAGCCCGGCGAGCCTCGAGGTCTGCGCGCTGCTCTTGAAGGAGGGCGAGCAGCGCGTCGAGCAGGATCTGAAGTACGTGGGCTTTGCCATCGGCCCCGCCTTCGTCGTCGGCTACGGACTCGACGTGAGCGAGCGCTACCGCAACCTCGACGGCATCTACACCTACGTCGGCGGGGCCTGAGGTGGTCGACCGCGAGCGCGTGGAGTCCCTGGTGCGCGAGCTGCTCGCGGCCATCGGCGAGGACCCGACCCGCGAGGGGCTCGTCGAGACGCCCCGCCGGGTGTCCGAGATGTACGTCGAGCTCTTCGAAGGTATCGAGGCCGACCCGGGCGAGCACCTGCGCGTCACCTTCGAGGCCGGCCACGACGAGATCGTGATGCTGCGCGACATCCCCTTCACGTCGCTGTGCGAGCACCACCTCGTGCCCTTCATGGGCCACGCCCACGTCGCCTACCTGCCCGGCCCCGACGGGCGGATCACGGGCCTGTCCAAGATGGCCCGCCTCGTCGAGGGGTTCGCCCGGCGCCTGCAGGTCCAAGAGCGCATGACGACCCAGATCGTCGAGGCGATGGAGCGCGAGCTCGAACCGCGCGGCTCGATCGTCGTGATCGAAGCCGAGCACTTCTGCATCTCGATGCGCGGGGTCAAGAAGCCCGGGATCACCACGGTGACCTCGGCGGTGCGCGGGATCTTCCGCGAGGACCCGGCGTACCGCGCCGAGGCCCTGCAGTACATCCACCAGCGGCGGCCGACGTGGCACTAGGACCGGGTGTCCTGGGCATCGTCAACGTCACGCCGGACTCGTTCTTTCCCGATTCGCGCACCGCAGTCACGGCCGACGCCGTCGAGCGCGGACGCGGCTTCTTCGAGCTTGGTTGTGACGCGGTGGACGTGGGCGGTGAGTCGACGCGCCCGGGATCGACGCCGGTCTCGCCCGACGAGGAGCTCGCCCGGGTGATCCCGGTCGTCGAGGCGCTGGCGGCCTACGGGCCGGTCTCGGTCGATACCACCAAGGAGGTCGTCGCGCGCGCGGCGGTCGCGGCCGGCGCTCTCGTCATCAACGACGTCTCGAGCTCGCTGCTCGAGGTCGCCGCCGAGCTGGGCGTCGGGTACGTCGCGATGCACGCCCAGGGCACGCCGGCCACCATGCAGGTGGCCCCCCGCTACGACGACGTCGTCGAGGAGGTCTACGCCTTCCTCGAGGGCGAGGCCAGGCGCGCCCAAGCGGCGGGGGTCGTGCGCCTGTGGCTCGATCCCGGCATCGGGTTCGGCAAGACCGCCGATCACAACTGGGCACTGCTCGCGAACCTCGAGCGCTACGTCGAGCTCGCGCACTGCTACGACGCCCAGGTCCTCGTGGGCACGAGTCGCAAGCGGTTCCTAGGCTCGGTGACCGAGCCGCCCCTCGAGGTCGAGGATCGCCTGGAGGGCTCCCTCGCCAGTGCCGCGTGGGCCATGCTCGCCGGGGTCGACCTGGTCCGCGTCCACGACGTCGCGGCCACCCTGCAGCTGCGCGACGTCGCGACCCGTCAGCTGGAGGTCGGCGCGTGAGGGGCAAGTGGGCCGTCGGGATCGAGCCGCGGAACTTCACCTGGGTCTTTCGCGGCATCCTCGCAGTCTCGGAGCGCCCGGGCGGCTCGACGGCCGTGCATCGCCGGGTGCGCCGCGACGAGGAGCTGCTGTGGCTGCGCCACCAAGGCTTCACACGAATCATCTCGATCCTGCCGGTGATGCAGAACCTCAACAACTACCTCGAGCAGGGCATGACCGCCGGCCACTACGCCCTGCGCGGCGGGCCCCAGCAGCGCGACGTGCTCGACGCCTGCTACCGCGACCTCGCCCAGTCCATGGCCGACGGCGTCGTCGTGCTGCTGCACGGCGACGACGTGTCGGACCGCTTGCTCGGGGTCGTGGCGGGCTATCTCGTCTGGTCCAAGCGCGTCGCGTCGGTCCCGGCCTCGATCGCGCTCGTCGAGCGGCTCTTTCGCCGCTCGATCGGTCCCGACGGTCGCTCGGTGCTCGTCGACCTCCCGGCTCGCTCGTGAGTGACCGCATCGAGATCCGGGGGCTGCGCTGCGCGGTGATCGTCGGGGTGCTCGCCGAGGAGCGCGAGCGCCAACAACCCGTCGAGATCGACATCGACTTCGATCGTCCGATCGAGGAGGCGGCGATGAGCGACGACCTCGCCGAGACCACCAACTACGCCGAGGTCATCAGCCTCGCTCAGCGGGTCGCGACCGAGGGGCGCTTCTTGCTGCTCGAGACCCTCGTCTACCGCGTCGCGCGCGAGGTGCTCGACTACGACGAGGCGATCGAGGCGGTCACCGTCGCCGCGCGCAAGCTGCGCCCACCGGTGCCCGAGGACGTCGCGACGGTCGGGGTGCGCACGACGATTCGGCGCTGACGTGCGCGCGTTCTTGTCGTTCGGCTCGAACGTTGGCGACCGGGCCGCGCACCTGCGCGCGGGCGTGGCGATCGTGGCCGGCACCGACCGGTACCGACTGTCGCGGGTCTATCAGACCGAGCCGGTCGGCGGGGTAGTCCAGGACGACTTCTGGAACCTGGTGATGGAGCTCGAGACCGACGACGATCCCTGGGCGCTGCTCGAGCGCGCCCAAGCCGCAGAACGCCAGCGCGAGCGCACCCGTGACGTGCGCTGGGGCCCGCGCACGCTCGACGTGGACGTGCTCTGGGTCGACGGATTCACGAGCGAGGACCCGCGGCTCACCGTGCCCCACCCGCGGGCCATGGAGCGGGCCTTCGTCGTGGTGCCGTGGCGCGAGCTCGCCCCCGAGCTCGTCAGCCCGCTCGACCTCGAGCGCGCGTCGGGTCGGGTCGTCGTACTCGATACACTCGAGATGTTGCAGTAACCGAACGGCACCCTCGGGGCCGGAACGGAGCAAAGATGCGAGTCGCCATCATTGGAGCCGGACGAGCCGGCACCTCCCTGTCGATCGCGCTGGCGCGCGTCGGACACCGCGTGAGCCTCGTGCACCACGACGAACTGGGCCGGATCGGCGACGTCGACCTGGTCCTGCTCGCCGTGCCCGACGACGCCATCCCTACGGTCGCGGCGCAGCTGCCCATCGACCCCGCGCGCGTGGTCGCCCACGTGGCGGGATCGCGCACGCTCGACGTGCTCGCGCGCCATCCCCGCGTCGCCTCGATCCACCCGCTGATCACGATGCCCAACGAGGACGTCGGGGCCGAGCGGCTCGTGGGCGCCACCTTCGCGGTGGCCGGCGACCCGCTGGTGCGCGAGGTGGTGACCTCGCTGCGCGGCCGGGCCTTGGTGCTGAGTGACGAGCAGCGCGCCGCCTACCACGCGACCGCGACCGTGGCGGCGAACCACCTCGTCGCGTTGCTCGCGCACGTGCAGCGCCTCGCCGAGCACGCCGGTCTCAGCCTCGAGGACTTCCTGCCGCTGTCGCAGATGGCGCTCGAGGACGTCGTCGAACGTGGCCCCGAGCGGGCCCTCACCGGTCCCGCCGCCCGCGGCGACCTCGCGACCATCGACGCCCACCTCGGCGCCATCCCGGCGAGCGAGCGCTCGACCTACGTGGCCCTCGCCCAGGTGGCCTTTGACGTGGCGGAGCGTCGCGCGCGCACCCTGGCGTGATGCGCCGAGTCGTCGGCATCGAGGAGTGGCGACGACTCGCGGCGGAGAAGCGCGCGAGCGGCCGGCGCATCGGCCTGGTACCGACGATGGGCGCGCTGCACGCCGGGCACGAGTCGCTGGTGGCGGCCGCGCGCGCGAACGGCGACTACGTCATCATGACGATCTTCGTGAACCCCCGCCAGTTCAACGACCCCAACGATCTGCGGGCCTACCCGCGCACGCCCGAGGCGGACCGGCCCCTCGCCGAGTCCTTCGGCGTCGACGCGCTCGTCGAGCCCACGATGGCCGAGATGTGGCCCGCCTACCCTGACCCGACGCCGACGACCGTGTCGGTCGCCGGGCTCGGCGACGTGCTCGAGGGGGCCGGGCGGCCGGGTCACTTCGACGGCGTGGCGAGCGTGGTCGCCAAGCTCGCGATAGTCACGGGCTCGTCGCGGGCCTACTTCGGCGAGAAGGACTTCCAGCAGCTCGCGGTCGTGCGCCGGATGGTGCTCGACCTGGGCCTGGACGTCGAGGTGGTGGGCTGTCCCATCGTGCGCGACGACGACGGACTCGCCCTGTCGAGCCGCAACGTGCGCCTCGACGCGTCCGCGCGCGCTCGCGCGCTGTCGCTCAGCCGGGCCCTCGCCGCCGCCGCCGACCTGGGTGGCCCCCCAAGCGCGATGCGCGAGGCAATGGCCGCGACGATGACGGCCGCCCAGGTCGTCGTCGGCTACGCCGAGGTCGTCGACCCGGCGACGCTCCGGCCACTCGAGGACGACGCCACGGGGCCCGCGCGCGCGCTCGTCGCCGGCGTGGTGGACGGCGTGCGACTCATCGACAACCGCGAAGTCGAAGTGCGAAAGGGACCCTGATGCTGCTCGCCATGGACGTGGGAAACACCGAGACCGTGATCGGTCTCTTTGGCACGCCGAGCCCCGACACCGGCGACGCGATGGGCTTCGCCCGGGCGTCGGACGAACGCGGCCTCGCCTATCACTGGCGCCTCTCGACGATCGTCGAGCGAACCCCCGACGAGCACGCGATGGTGCTCACCCAGCTCTTGGACCTCGAGGGCCTGGACCTGCGCGACGCGGTCAGCGCGATCGCGATCTCGTCGTCGGTGCCCACGGTCTCGACCCAGCTGCGCCGGATGGCCAACCGGTGGTTCGCGTCGCTGCCGATCACGGTGCTCGGGCCGGGCACGAAGTCGGGCATGGCGATCCTCTACGACAACCCCCGCGAGGTCGGCGCCGACCGCATTGCCAACTCGGTGGGGGCCTACGACCTCTACCCGGGCGCGGCGATCGTGGTCGACATGGGCACCGCCACCACCTTCGACGCGATCAGCGCCAAGGGCGAGTACCTGGGCGGCGCGATCGCCCCCGGGGTGGCGATCTCCCTCGAGGCGCTCTACACCGAGGCATCGGCGCTGCGTTCGGTCGAGCTGATCGCGCCGCGCTCGGTCATCGGGCGCTCCACGGTCGAGTCCATCCAGTCCGGCGTCCTCTACGGCTTCGCGGCCCAGGTCGACGGGGTCGCCCAGCGGTTCCTCGACGAGCTCGGCGAGGCCACGGTGATCGCGACGGGGGGACTCGCGGGCTTGATCGCGCCGCACACCACCCTGGTCCAGTACGTCGAGCCGTGGTTGACCCTGCACGGATTGCGTATCGTACATGAACGGAATCATTCGGGAGACCAGTCGTGACCACACCGTATTCATTCGCCCACAACGCCTACGCGGGCGACTTGCAACGGTCCTGGGACCACCTCATCGACGGCGAGGAGTCCGGCGTCACGGTGCACGTGGCCGGCCGGGTGATGCTGCTGCGCACCCAGGGCAAGCTGGCCTTTGCGACGATGCGCGACTCGACCGGTGAGATCCAGCTCTTCGCGCTCGCGGCCCTCACCGAGGGCTTCGACGACTTCGTGCGCCTGCACCTGGGCGACTGGGTCGGCGTGGCCGGCGAGATCGTGCGCACCAAGCGCGGCGAGCTCTCGGTGAAGGTGGGCTCGTGGCAGACCCTCGCGGTCGCCCAGCACAACTTCGGCGACAAGTGGGCCGGTATCGCCGACTTCGACCTGCGCTACCGGCACCGCGAGGCCGACCTGTGGGCGAACGAGAAGTCCCGCACGACCCTCGCGCGGCGCAGCGAGGTGGTGCGCGCGGTGCGCGAGCGCTGCTGGGCGGCCAACTTCATGGAGGTCGAGACCCCGATCCTCAACCCGATCGCGACGGGGGCCTCGGCCCGACCCTTCGTCACCTTCCACAACGCGCTCGACAGCGAGTTCTACCTGCGCATCGCGCCCGAACTCTGGCTGAAGCGCCTCGTCGTCGGGGGCTTCGAGCGGGTCTTCGAGCTCGGCCGGGTCTTTCGCAACGAGGGCGTGAGCCCGCGACACAATCCCGAGTTCACCATGCTCGAGCTCTACGCGGCCTACTGGGACTTCGAGGACATGATGTCCTTCACCGAGGAGCTCGTCGCCGGCGTCGCCGCCGACGTGCTCGGCTCGACCGAGACCACCTACCAGGGCCGCGCGCTCTCCTTCGCGACGCCCTGGCCCCGGCGCACGATGGCCGAGCTCGCCAGCGAAGCCGTCGGCGAGGAGGTCTCGGTGCGCACGCCGCGTTCGCGACTGGCCGAGCTGCTCACCGAGCGCGACGTGGAGGTGTCTGACGCCTGGGGCACCGGACGCTGCCTCGCGGAGCTCTTCGAGGCGTCGGCCGAGTCGACGCTGTGGGACCCCATCTTCGTCACCGAGCACCCGGTCGAGGTTTCACCGCTCGCCCGGCGCCACCGGCGCGATGCCAAGCTCACCGAGCGCTTCGAGTCCTACGCGGTGGGCCGCGAGCTCTCCAACGGCTTCAGTGAGCTCAACGACCCCGTCGACCAGCGCAGCCGCTTCGAGGAGCAGGCCCAACTGGCAGCCGCCGGCGACGACGAGGCGATGCGCATCGACGAGGACTACGTGCGGGCCCTGGAGTGGGGGCTGCCCCCGACGGCCGGGCTCGGCGTGGGCATCGATCGGCTCGTCATGCTGCTCGCCGACGAGTCGAACATCCGCGAGGTCATCGCCTTCCCAACGCTGAAGCCCCTGCGCGGCTGACCGCTCGCACCGCGCCGGGCGACCGGTCCCGTTCATACACTGATAATTGAGCGGTTTGTCGACGCGAAATATATCAGAATTACGGTTCTTGCTCACAGGCAGTTCTCACGAATCTCACAGTGTGCTCCCAGGGTCGTTTGGGCTGACTCAACTAGGGTTCGTCTGGGGCTACCCGCCCCTCCGCTACCCACTCAAGGAGTTCTGCTATGAGAGTTGGTTTGGTTGGATTTGGCAAGGCCGGCTCGTCGGTGGCCGCCGTTCTCCTGCGCGATCCCACGATCAAGCTCGAATGGGTTGTTCGCAAACACGAGTCAATGGTCCGGCGAACAGTGCCAGAAATTCTCGATATACCATCGGACGATGCTGGCTTAATGTTCACCATCGACGAGGTTTCGGCCCAGCAGCTCCTCAACGAGCACCCGGTGGACGTCATCATCGACTTCTCCTGCGAGGAGGGTCTCGACTACTACGGCGAGGTCGCGGCCGCGCGCCGGGTGAACGTGGTGACGGCGATCTCGCACTACTCCGAGGGCCAGCAGGCGCGACTGCGCCGCTTGGGCCAGAGCACCGCGGTGCTCTGGTCGCCCAACATTACCGTTGGCGTCAACTTCCTCATCCTCGCCGCCCAGTCACTGCGTCGGATCGCCCCGCACGCCGACGTCGAGATCCTCGAGGAGCACTTCAAGCTCAAGAACGGGGTGTCGGGAACCGCCAAGCTCATCGGCGAGGCCCTCGAGGTCCCCGAGTGCGAGATCAAGTCCGTGCGCGCCGGCGGCATCATCGGGGTGCACGAGATCCTCTTCGGCTTCCCCTACCAGGTCGTGCGGCTGCGCCATGAGTCGATCTCGCGCGAGGCCTTCGGTGACGGCGCCCGCTTCGCCGCGGTGGGGCTCGCGGGCAAATTGCCGGGCCTCTATACGATGCAGGACCTGATGGCGCCGCTGTTCGCCTCGGCGTCACCGGCGCCGCAGCGCCGCGAGCGCCTTCGGACGCGGCGCCGGGGACTGCCGACCTTTCGCCGGTCCGCCGACGCTCGCGCCAGTGTTGTGACGACAACGGCGTCGGATCGTTCCCGCGCCTAACGCGGTGGTACCGACCGATCGAGGTGTTCGAACCGCTCGGGTCCTCCCCGGTTCGAGCGAGGATCGCCGCGCCCTGGTGGTCGGCCCGGTGCACGATCGCGCGGTCACCGGGGCATCGTGGCCTTGCTACTGTGCGCCATGCTTTGTGCGCGCTGGCGCCCACGACCGGGCGGTGCCTGACGACAGGGGGCCCAGCGCTGCCTAGTGTCGGGGGACGAAAGGGCGTGATGGACGGTGTGATCGGAGCAATCGAAGCGGGCGGGACCAAGATGGTTCTCGCCGTTGGGCGTACGTGGCAAGAGGTGCGTGACGCGCAGCGCTACGTCTTGGCCACGACGACACCGACGGACACCCTTGCTCGCGTAGTCGACTGGTTTTCTCAACGTGACGCTGAGACACCGCTCGCCGCCATCGGTGTCGCATCCTTCGGTCCCGTCGACCTGAGTCGTCGGGCCATCGCCGCCACGACGCCCAAGCTCCTCTGGCGTGGTGTCTCGTGGCCCGAGGTCTTCGCCCCGCATTTCGCGTCGCTGCCGATCGGGGTCGACACCGACACCGGGGCTGCGGCGCTCGCCGAGTTCCGCTTCGGCGCCGGCCGCGACAGGGATGTCGTCGTCTACGTGACCGTGGGAACGGGAATCGGCGGCGGTCTGGTCGTCGACGGGACGGTGGTGCACGGGCTGTTGCACCCCGAACTCGGTCACATGGTCGTACGGCGTCGCCCGGGCGATGACTTTCCCGGATCGTGCCCGTCACACGGCGACTGCCTCGAGGGTCTGGCGAGCGGTGTCGCGGTCAAGCAGCGGTGGCATCGCGGCGGCGGGCCCCAGCTGCCGGCCGATCACCCGGCGTGGGAGCTCGAGAGCGAGTACCTCGCCGACGCGGTGCGCAACATCGTGACGATCACGGCGGCCAACGTCATCGTCCTGGGCGGGGGGATCATGGCGGTGCCCGGTCTGCTCGAGCGTGTCCGAGGGAAGGTTCGCGACTCGTTGAACGGCTATCTCGCGGTGCCCGAGCTGACGACCGAGGTCGATTCGTTCCTCGTCGCCCCCGGCCTCGGCACCGCCTCGGGCATCGTTGGCGCCTTCGAGGTGGGTGTTGACGCGCTGTCGTAGCCCGCGCCGTCGGCGCGTGACAGCGTGTGGTCCCGTCGGGACGTTTTGTCGTAGTCTCATCTCGCCGATGCCGTGCAAGGAGGATTCGTGACCGACGGGGATGCGGCTCGGGTGGTGCGGGGCCGCGCGACGATGAAGGACGTGGCTCGCCACGCCGGTGTCTCAGTGAAGACCGTGTCGCGGGTCGTGAACGGGGAGCCCGGCGTGGTCGCGGAGATGGGCGCACGGGTCCGCGCCTCGATTCTGCAGCTCAACTATCAGCCCAACCTCGGCGCCAGCGCGCTGCGGCGTCTCGACCGTCGGTCGTCTACGATCGCCGTGCTGCTCGAGGATCTGTCGAATCCCTACTCGGCCCGGGTACTGCGCGCCATCGAGGCCGTCGCTCGCGGGCGCGGCGTCTCGGTGCTCGCGGCCAGCCTCGAGGAGAACCCGGATCGCGAACGGCAACTGGTGGTGGCCATGTCGCGTCACCGCGTCGACGGCGTGGTGATCGCTCCGGCGAGTGCCGACCAGCGGTACCTCGCCGACGAGCAGCGCCTCGGCGTCCCATTCGTGTTCGTGGACCGCCCGCCTCGGGCGATCTCGGCCGACGCCGTCATCGTCGACTCGCGGCTCGGCACCCGACGGGCGGTCCAGCACCTCATCGCCCACGGGCACGCGCGAGTCGCCTTCATTGGCGACTTCACGCGAATCGCGACCGCGGTCGATCGACTGCACGGTTACCGTGACGCACTGTCCGAGGCGGGTCTCGAGATCGAAGAGGCCCTGATCGTCACCGACGTGCGTTCGATCGAGGCGGCCCGCGTGGTCGCCACGAACATGCTCGACGCCATCGCGCCCCCGACGGCGTTCTTCGCGGGCCAGAACCTGCTCACGATGGGCGTCGTCTACGCGCTGCGTGATCGGGGCCTGTCACGCTCCGTGGCGCTCGTTGGATTCGATGACTTCGAACTCGCCGACGTGCTCGACCCGCCGGTCAGCGTTGTCGCCCAGGACCTCGAGGCGATTGGTCAACGTGCCGCCGCGCTGCTGTTCGAACGAATCGACGGCTACGACGGCCCGACACGCCTGGAATCCCCTTTGACCAGGTTAATTGAGCGTGGATCCGGCGAGATTCCCGGCCCGCGTTTTTCTTCAAAGCGTGATTGACAACGATGTCATGGACCGCTAGGGTCCTATCCAGACACGACGGAGCCACCGTGGAGCCGTCAGTTTCGAACAATGGGAGGGAACTATGAAGTCACGTTCGTGGCGCTTAACCAAGGGGGTGGCGATCGCCTCGACCTTGATGGCGTCGTCGCTGACCTTCGCCGTAGGCGCGCCGATGGCTTCGGCTGCGCCGCACCGGTACACGATCGGATTCGTCGTCGGCGCCGAAGCCGACCCCTTCTTCCAGTCGATGTACGTGGGCGCTCACGCCGAAGCCTTGAAGTTGCACGTCAACTTGGTCTGGCAGGGCGACCCGGTCGACTACTCGCCAGCCACCCAGATCCCCGTCGTCCAGCAGGTGCTGGCCCTCAAGCCCAACGCGCTGATCATCGCGCCCACCGACACCAAGGCACTCAATCCCTACATCGCCGCGGCGGTCAGGTCGCACATCAAGGTCTTTAACGTCGACTCCGGCTCGTCGTTTCAGCGCAACATCACCTCGTGGGTGACGGGCAACAACACCCAGGGCGGCAAGGCGGCCGCGGACGCGCTCGCGACGGCGATGCACTACGCCACTGACTGCACGGCGGCCAAGAAGTGCGACGTGGCCATCGGCGTCTCCTCGCTGACGACGTCCACCGACGCGGCTCGCGTTGCCGCATTCAAGGCCGAGGTCAAGGCCAAGTACCCCTACATCGAGATGCTCAATGACGTGGTGAGCCAGTCTCAGCCGTCGGTCGCCCAGTCGGCCTTCGCCCAGGACATCTCGGCGCACAACCTGGCCGGGATCTTCGCGGTTGACGGCACGGACGCCGAAGGGGCCACCGCCGCCGTGAAGGCGGCAGGCTCGGCGGGGGCTTCGATCAAGATCGTCGGCTACGACGGCTACGCCAACAACATCGCGTCGATGGTCGCCGGCGGACTCGGTTCGTTGTCAGCGATCATCTCCCAGCAGCCCACCCTCGAGGGCACCTTGATCATCAAGTACGCCGTCGCGGCGTTGCAGGGCAAGAAGGTCCCGCACCTGCAGACCCTGCCGAACATCACCTTGTTGCCGTCAACACCCGCGTCAGTGCTGGCCAAGTACCAGTACGTCGCGAGCTAACCCTCCCCGTTGCCGGACCGGGCCCACGGGCCCGGTCCGGCAACCCTGGATAGAGTCGGCTGGAACCTTAAAGGAGCCTGGTGAGCACGTCCGTTGACGCGTTGGTAACCACCGTCAAGAGCCAATCGCGAGTGCGCCGCGTCGTGACGAATCAGCAGTTCGTGCTCTTCGTCGTCCTGATCGCGCTCATCCTGTTCTTCGCCTCGCGCAACTCGCTGTTCTTTCGCGTCGGCGAGTTCTCGAACCTCTTCACCGACTTCAGTGGTCTCGTCTTGATCGCGCTGGCCGAGACCTACGTCATCGTCGCCGGGGGGATCGACCTCGCGGTGGGATCGACGGCCGCCGTGTCGGGCGTGGTGGCCGCCGGCTGGATCCAGCCACTTGTGAACCACGGCGTGAATCAGGCCGTCATCCTGCTCGTGGGCACGCTCGCCTGCGCCGTCGTCGGCGCGCTGGCCGGCGGGCTGAGCGCCCTGCTGATCACCGCCTTCGATCTCGTGCCCTTCGTCGCCACGCTCGTGACCTACAGCGTCGGGGCCGGACTCGCGTTGGTCATCTCACACGGCGCGCCCGTCGGGTACAACCCCGGCGCCATCTACTGGAGCGCCTCGGGCATCGGTATGATCACCTGGCTGGTCGCCATCGTGCTCGTCGTGGCCGTCGTCTTGGGCGTGGTGTTGCACCTCACGGTCTACGGGCGCTACAACTTCGCCATCGGATCCAACGAGTTCGCCGCTCGCGCGGCGGGCATCGCCGTGAGGCGCCACCTCATCTCGGTCTACGTACTCGCCGGCGTGCTCGCTGGCTTGACTGGCATGTTCTTCTACATTCGCTCCGGATCGGGAGCCGCGACCACGGGCGTCACGAACTCGGCCAATCTCGTCGCTATCGCGGCCGTGGTCATCGGCGGGGCGTCGCTCACCGGCGGCGTCGGGCGCTGGGCCGGCACGATGCTGGGGGCCGCCGTCCTGACCGTGGTGAGCGACGGACTGATCTTCATCAACGTCCCGCCGACCTGGATCCAGGTGGTGGTCGGGGCGCTCATCGCGGTGGCGGCCCTGCTACAGAGCTTCCGCCGACGTTCGAGGAGAGTGCCGTGACCATCGCCAGCGAGCGCACACCCGTTCTTGAGTTGCGCAACATCACGCTGCACTACGGCTCGGTCGAGGCGCTGCATGACGTCAGCATCAAGTCCTACGCGGGCGAGGTGATCGGACTCGTCGGGGACAACGGGGCGGGCAAGTCATCGCTGATCAAGGTGATCTCGGGGGTGAACACCGCTGACTCGGGCGAGGTCATCGTCGACGGGGTTCGACGACACTGGCGCTCGCCGCACGACTCGATGGCGGCGGGCATCGAGACCCTGTATCAGGACTCGGGCCTCGCCCCCGATCTGTCGATCGGCTCGAATATCTTCCTCGGGCGTGAGAAGCGTCGGAGCGGGCTGCTCGGTCGGCTGGGGTTCGTCGACCAGCGGGCGATGGAGAAAGAGGCGCTTGAACAGCTCGCGCGCGTCGGCATCACCATTCCCGCGACCCAGCGGACCGTCTCGGAACTCTCGGGCGGCCAGCGCCAAGCCGTCGCCATCGGTCGGGCGATCGCGTGGGCGAAGCACGTGATCGTTCTGGATGAGCCGACCAACCACCTCGGCGCGCGCCAGTCAGCCGAAGTGCTCAACGTGATCAAGTCCGCGCGCGAACAGGGATTGAGCGTCATATTCATCTCGCACAGCCTGCCGCACGTCCTCGAGGTCACTGACCGCATCATCGTGCTGCGACTGGGTCGAGTGGTGCGTGACGCGCCGACGAGTGAGTTCACCGTGGAGAGTCTGCTCGGGACCATCACGGGTCTGAACGAGTCAACTGGCTCGTAGTCGTGAGCAGTGGGCGCCCGACCTAATAGACGGGCAGGTCCTCCAGCAGTGACTCGATGAGCGAGTCAAAGCCGCGGCGAAGACCTTCACTCGGCAGCGCGGCGATGGCCCCGCGGGCGAGTTCGAGGAACCGCTGGGCGGCGTGGATGGTTCGCGCCACGCCGTCGGTCGCGACCACGAGCTTGCGGGCGCGCTCGCGGTCGTCGTCACTCAGCACCGCGCCGAGGATCGACCCGAGCTCGTCGCCCACCGACGGGTCGCGCAGCGCGTAAAGCGTCGGGAGGTTGTAGATCCCCTCGGCGAGGTCCTGGCCGGCCGGCTTACCCAACTCGTTGTCCACGGCGATGACGTCGAGGATGTCGTCGCGCAGCTGGTACACCATGCCGAAGCACCGGCCGAACTCGGTGAGCGCCTCGGTGTACTCGGCGCTGTGACCGGCCGTGATGGCCCCGACGCGGCAGCTCGCGGCCATCAGCGAGCCGGTCTTGCCCTCGATCGCCTCGAAGTAGTCGTCCTCGGTGCGCTCAACGGAGAAGGCCGTGCGCACTTCGGAGACCTGGCCCCGGGTGAGCCAGGCGAGCGTGCGCGCCATCAGGCCAGCGACGTCGGTGCCGAGGTCGGCGGCGATCCCGGCCGAGCGGGCCATGAGGTAGTCCCCGGCGACGATGGCGACGAGGTTGCCGTAGCGGGCGTTCACGCTGTCGACGTTGCGGCGCACGTCGGCCTCGTCCATCACGTCGTCGTGGTAGAGCGAGGCGAGGTGCATCAGCTCGAGCGAGATGCCCCCGAGCAGGTCCTCCTCGGTCGCCTCGCGCTCGCCGAACGTGGCGGCCGCGATCGCCAACATCGGCCGTAGCCGCTTGCCGCCGGCGTAGATCAGGTGCGTCGTCACTGCATCCAGGTAGGTGTCACCAACGACCACCGACTCGGCGAGCAACGCCTCGAGCCGCTCGAGGTCGCGCTCCACCAGGGGCAATTGCAGTCGCTCGTGCGGATTCACGGTTCCACAATAGATGAGCCCTGGGCGGGCGTCGTCGGGCGAGGTCGTCCCTGGCCGCACCACCGGTACACTGCTACTTATCAGCGCATAAAGGATGAACGTTGTTCGAACGATTTACAGATCGAGCCCGGCGAGTTCTCGTACTGGCACAAGAGGAAGCCCGCGAGTTGAACCACGCGTTCATCGGGACCGAGCACATCCTCCTGGGACTCATTCGCGAGGGTGAGGGGGTCGCCGCCAAGGCGCTCGACGCCCTCGGGATCACCTTTGACGTCGTGCGCGAGAAGGTCGAAGAGGCCATCGGGACGAACTCGAACCCCTCGCCCGGCTCGCCCCCCTTCACGCCCCGGGCGAAGAAGGTCCTCGAGCTCTCGCTGCGCGAGGCGCTCCAGTTGGGCCACTCCTACATCGGCACCGAGCACATGCTGCTCGGTCTCGTGCGCGAGGGTGACGGCGTCGCCGCCCAGGTGCTCAACGACCTCGGCGCCGACATGGCCCGGGTGCGCACCCAGGTGATCCAGATGATGTCGGGCCAGTCCGGCAAAGAGGCCGGCGCGACCGTCTCCTCGAGCGGCCAGAAGGGCGACGCGGAGGCCGCGGGCGGCTCGGCCGTGCTCGACCAGTTCGGCCGCAACCTCACCCAGTTCGCCCGCGAGGGCAAGCTCGACCCGCTCGTGGGACGCGAGAAGGAAGTCGAGCGCGTCATGCAGGTCCTCTCGCGGCGCACGAAGAACAACCCGGTCTTGATCGGCGAGCCCGGCGTGGGAAAGACCGCGATCGTCGAGGGCCTCGCCCAGAAGATCGTCGCCAACCAGGTCCCGGTGACCCTCGCCGACAAGCAGCTCTACACGCTCGACCTCGGTGCGCTGGTGGCCGGCAGCCGCTACCGCGGCGACTTCGAGGAGCGCCTGAAGAAGGTGCTCAAGGAGATCCGCACGCGAGGCGACATCATCCTCTTCATCGACGAGATCCACACCCTGGTCGGCGCCGGCGCCGCGGAGGGCGCGATCGACGCCGCGTCGATCCTCAAGCCGATGCTCGCGCGCGGCGAGCTGCAGACCGTCGGGGCCACGACCATCGACGAGTACCGCAAGCACATCGAGAAGGACGCCGCGCTCGAGCGCCGCTTCCAGCCGGTGAAGGTCGACCAGCCCTCGATCTCGATGACCATCGAGATCCTCAAGGGCCTGCGCGAGGTCTACGAGGAGTTCCACGCGGTCAAGATCACGGATCAGGCGCTCGTCGCGGCGGCGAACCTCGCCGACCGCTACATCGCCGACCGCTTCTTGCCCGACAAGGCGATCGACCTCATCGACGAGGCCGGCAGCCGACTGCGCATCCGCCGCATGGACGCCCCGCCGGCGGCGCGGCGCTTCGACGAGGACATCGTGCGTGTGCGGGCCGACAAGGAGACCGCCATGGAGCGCGGCGCCCTCGAGCAGGCCAAGGCCCTCGAGGAGCAGGAGCGCGAGCTCATCGCGAAGAAGGACGAGCTCGACGCGACGGTCACGTCCTCGGGCGGCGTGACCTTCGACCTGGTGGACGAGGACACGATCGCCGAGGTGCTCGCCAACTGGACTGGCATCCCGGTCTACCGGCTCACCGAGGAGGAGACGTCCAAGCTCCTTCGTATGGAAGACGAGCTCCACAAGCGCATCATCGGCCAGGACGAGGCGATCACGGCGCTCAGCCGCGCCATCCGGCGCACCCGCGCGGGTCTGAAGGACCCGAAGCGGCCCGGTGGCTCGTTCATCTTCCTCGGACCGACCGGCGTCGGCAAGACCGAGCTCGCCAAGACCCTGGCGGAGTTCCTCTTTGACGACGAGGACGCGCTGATCCAGCTCGACATGTCCGAGTACATGGAGAAGCACTCGGTGAGCCGACTGGTCGGCTCGCCCCCCGGGTACGTCGGCTACGACGAGGGCGGGCAGCTGACCGAGGCCGTGCGGCGCAAGCCCTTCTCGGTGGTGCTGTTCGACGAGGTCGAGAAGGCCCACCCGGACGTCTTCAACACGCTGCTGCAGATCCTCGAGGACGGCCGCCTGACCGACTCCCAGGGCCGGGTCGTCGACTTCAAGAACACCGTCTTGATCATGACCTCGAACCTGGGCACCGCCGACCTGCGCAAGGCCGCGATCGGCTTTGGCAAGGTGTCGGACCTCGCCACCCACGAGCGCATGAAGGAGAAGGTCAACCAAGCCCTCAAGGCGCACTTCCGCCCCGAGTTCCTCAACCGGATCGACGAGACCATCGTCTTCCACGAGCTGACCAAGCCCGAAGTCATCGCCATCGCCCAGCTCTTCATCACGCGTCTGCGCGAGCAGCTGTCGGTCCAGGGTCTCGGCCTGGAGCTGTCGGCGGCGGCCCAGGGCTACCTCGCCGACAAGGGCTATGACCCCGAGCTCGGCGCGCGGCCCCTTCGTCGCGCGGTCCAGCAGTACGTCGAGGACGTGCTCAGCGAGAAGATCCTCTTCAAGGAGTTCCACGCGGGCCAGACCATCGTCGTGGACACCGCCGAGGGTCCCGACGGCCCGACGCTCACCTTCGAGGGGATCGAGGGCCTGCCGCCGTCGGTGGACTTCGAGGACGTCGCGCCCGAACCCGAGGCGTAACACACGCCGTCTAGCGTTCGTCGGGTGAAGACCCGGTCAGAGTTCGTGTGCGAGAGTTGCGGGGCGCTGAGCGCCCGCTGGGTCGGGCGCTGCGCGTCGTGTGGCGCCTGGAACGCCGTGGCCGAACGCGCTCAGGCCGCGGGTCGGACCCCGGTGCTCGTGCCGACGCCGATCATGGCGACGCGCGTCGACGACGGATTGACGACGCCGACCGGGGTGGGCGAGCTCGACCGGGTGCTGGGCGGGGGACTCGTCGCCGGCTCGACGACGCTCTTGTTCGGCGAACCGGGGGTGGGCAAGTCCACGCTCGCCCTGCAGGCCATGCGATCCCTGGCGATGGCCGGTTCGGTCGCGGTGCTCGTGGCCGCCGAGGAGTCCGCGGCCCAGGTGGCCCGGCGCGCGCGCCGGCTGGGGCCGGTGCCGGCCGACCTCGCGGTGGTCGCGACGAGCGACGTCGTCACGGCCGAGCAGGTGATCGAGCGGTACCGGCCGACCCTGGTGGTCGTCGACTCGGTGTCGGCCCTGCGCGACGAGGCCGTGAGCGGGTCCCCGGGCTCGGTGAACCAGGTCCGGGCGGCGGCCGAGCGGCTCTGTGCGATGGCCAAGGCCACCGACACCGCGCTCGTGCTCATCGGCCACGTCACCAAGGACGGCGATCTGGCCGGTCCGCGCGCGCTCGAGCACGTGGTGGACACGGTGCTGCGCATCGACGGCGACCGGCACGGATCCCTGCGGGTCGTGCGCGCGCTCAAGCACCGCTTCGGCGCCACCACCGAGGTCGGCCTCTTCGAGATGGTCGCCGACGGGCTGCGCGAGCTGCCCGACGGGACCCTGCACGCGCCCGGGCCGGCGCTCGACGTTCCCGGGGTCGTGTGGAGCGTCACCAACGACGGCAGCCGCTCGCTCTCGGTCGAGATCCAGGCCCTGGTCGCCTCGAGCACGGGTTCGCCGCGCCGGGTCGCCCACCAGGTCTCCTCCCAGCGCCTCGCCCTGCTGCTCGCGGTGCTCGAGGCGCGCTGTGGGGTCGAACTCGGCACGGCGGACGTCTTTGCGACCACGGCGGGCGGCCTGCCCGCGCTCGAGCCGGGCATCGACGCCGCCCTCGCGCTCGCCATCGCCTCGGCCGCGGTTGGCTTCGTCGTGCCGGCGAACCTGGCGGTGGTGGGCGAGGTTGGCCTCGCGGGCGAGCTGCGCCCGGTGAGCGGGCTCGCCCGGCGCCTCTCCGAGATCCGCCGTCGCGGGGTCGATCGCGTGGTGGTGCCGGCCGGGTCGGAGTCCGAAGCGCTGCCCGGGATGGAGCTGCTCGTCTGTCGCCGTCTGACCGACGTGATCGAGGCCGTCGCACCCGTCACGGTTTGAAAGAAGTTTGGTAGAATGGATAGTCCCCACGAACGCCCCCTTGGCGTCGGTCGGCTAGGAGCTACTGCGCAATGACTGTCCGGAAATACAAGAAGGGCGACCGTCTCGTTTACCCGCATCACGGTGCCTGCACGGTCGAGAAGATCGAGAAGATGACCGCCTTTGACGTCAAGCAGGACTACCTGAAGCTCAAGGTCGCCTACACCGACCTGGTCCTGATGGTCCCGGTCGCCAACGCCGAGTCCGTCGGTCTGCGCGACGTGATCAACGACGAAGAGGTCGAAGAGGTCTTCGCGGTGCTTCGCAAGAAGGAAGCGCGCATGCCCACCAACTGGTCGCGCCGCTTCAAGAACCACTCCGAGAAGCTCCGTTCGGGCGACATCTACCAGGTGGCCGAAGTCGTGCGGAACCTCTCCATCCGCGACAAGGACAAGGGCCTGTCGGCCGGCGAGAAGCGCATGCTCACCCGGGCGCGCCAGATCCTGGTCTCGGAACTCACCTTCGCGCTGAACGTCGACACCGAAGCGGCCGAAGAGAAGCTCGCCTCGGTCCTGCCGTAGCCATGGACGTGGCCGCCGTCGTCGTCGCCGGCGGTCGAGGGACAAGATTCGGCGGTCTCAAGCAGTTTGCCGACCTCGACGGGGCGACGGTCGCCGCCCGCAGCGTCGTGGCCGCCCGCAGCGTTGCCCAGCGCGTCGTGCTCGTGGTGCCCGAGGGCTACCACGGCGACGGCGAGGGTGCCGACGTCGTCGTCGAGGGTGGCGAGACGCGCGCGTCGTCGGTTCGGGCGGGTCTCGCCCACTGCGGCGACGCGTCGACCATCGTCATCCATGACGCCGCGCGTCCCATGGCGAGCCCGGCGCTCTTCGCTTCGGTGGTGCACGCCGTCGGCGACGGCGCCGACGCCGCGATCCCCGGACTCGACGTGACCGACACCGTCAAGCGCGTCGATCGCTCGGGCGCCGACGTCGTCGCGCTGGACACCATCGCGCGTGATGAACTGGTGACCGTGCAGACACCGCAGGCCTTCCAACGAGACGCGCTCGTGCGTGCGCACGCCACGGACGGTGAGGCGACCGACGACGCCGCCCTCGTCGAGGCGATGGGCGGGCGAGTCGTCGTCGTGCCGGGCGAGTCCACCAACGTGAAGATCACCGAGGCGACCGACCTCGATCGCCTGCGCGCGCCCGTCGCGTCGCTGCGCATCGGTCAAGGCGTGGACGTGCACCGCTTCAGCGACGACGCCGGCCGACCGCTCTGGCTGGGTCTCACCGAGGTGCCCGACTCACCCGGACTCGCCGGTCACTCCGACGCCGACGTCGCGACGCACGCGGTCGCCGACGCCTTGCTCGGCGCGGCCGGCCTCGGCGACATCGGCCGACACTTCCCCGACTCTGATCCCTCGACCGAAGGCATCGCGTCGGCGACCCTGCTCACAGCCATCGTCGATCGCGTGCTCGACGCGGGCTATCGAGCGATGTCAGTCGACGTGACGATCGTCGCGCAACGGCCCAAGCTGGCCCCGTACCTGGCGACCATGGCACAGCGATTGACGCACGCCGTCGGTGCGCCGGTCTCGGTCAAGGCGACCACGACCGAGGGGCTCGGAACCATTGGTCGCGCCGAGGGTATCGCCGCGACAGCCGTGGCGATCGTGGGGGCGAGGTGAGCCCCCGCCCACCCCGCCGACCGGCCGGTCCGCCCGCACGGCGCGGGCGCGGTGGTCCAGCATCCGGACGTGGCGATCAGGTCCGCCGGCCCATTTCCAAGGAGAAGGTAGGACTCGGCGGCGAGCAAGTCGAAGGTCGACGGGCGGTTCTTGAGTTGCTGCGCGCCGGCCGTCGATCGGTGCAACGGATCTTGATCGCCGACGCCCAGGACCCGGCCGAGATCCTTGACGCGATCGAGCGCGAGGCGCAGCGCCGGCGCGTACCCGTCCAGGTCGTGTCGATGGCCAGGCTGGACCGCGAAGCGCGGACCGAGGGCCACCAGGGTGTGGTCGCCTTCGCCACACGACTCGACACGGTGGTCTTGGACGACCTCATCGCCGCCCCGCATCCGTTCCTGCTCGTCTGTGACGGGGTCACCGATCCACGAAATCTCGGCGCCATGCTGCGCAGTGCCGACGGGGCCGGGGTCACGGGAGTCGTCCTCCCGCGGCATCGATCCGCTCGAATCTCCCCTACGGTCACCAAGACGGCGGCGGGGGCGATCGAGTACCTGACCTTTTCGGACGTGGGCGGCGTGCCCACGGCGCTCGAGGCCATGAACAAGGCGGGAATCTTGACCGTCGGGTTGGCGGGCGAGGCAACGGCGTCGCTCTATGACCTCGATCTCGGCTCCGTGCCGGTCGCACTCGTCGTCGGAAGTGAAGAGCGCGGCCTCGCTGCGCTGACTCGCAAGCGATGCGCGGCTGTCGTGTCCATTCCCCAATTGGGTCAAGTCAGCTCGCTCAACGCTGGCGTTGCGGTTTCGGTGGCCGCGTTCGAGGTCGCCCGGCAACGCCGACTCGCTGAGTGAGCACACGAGTCAAACTTTCTTCGATATCGAATTTCTAAATATAATTCGATTCAATTTCAATTCGCCTCACCCTGTCATACATTGACCTTCGACTAATCCGGCATTCAATTTGTCGATGTGCTGAAGCAAACACATCAATCAAACAATCATGCCTGTGATGCGGCCACTTTCATGAAGTGTAATTCGATAATAGGAGAGATGTAATGTTCGGAACCAGGTTGATAGGCGACATTAGTATCCGCCGACAAATCGTGAAGGTAGCTGCCCTTTTCAGTATTGTAATTGCTGGTTCCCAGGTTGCGATGCCGGTTTCTGGAACGATTCTTGCAAGCAGCGCAGTTACATTTCACCAGAATGACTTTGTTGGCGACTCAGTCATTGATTCGCAAATTGCAGCAACTGATGTTTCTCTAACGCTCTTTAATTCACTATCGATAGCCTTCGTAAACAAGGGGTACACGTTTCAAGGCTGGAATACAAGTTTTGATGGTTCTGGCATCGCCTATTCCGATGGAGCCATGTATAACTTCGCGCTAGGCAACTTGGATTTGTGGGCTCAATGGATTCCTAATCATGTATCTTTCTATGAGAACGCTGGACCACTTGATTCTGTGACTGCACAACAGAGCGCGACAAGTTCGACTTCACTGACATCATTCAAAGCGCTCAGCCCATCCTTCGCAAAAACCGGATATACCTTCGCAG
>JAKAFH010000024.1 GCA_021818025.1 Actinomycetes bacterium
CTCGAGGTGCACCGAGGCCGCATCGTCGACCTGGTTGAGCACCCGGTAGAGCCGCTCGGCGACGAAGGGGGTGAACGGGGCGATGAGCAGCGTGATCCGCTGCAGCACCGTCAGGAGCGTCGCGTGCGCCGCCAGCGAGTCTGACGCCGGCGCGTCGGGGTCGGTCCGCCAGAAGCGGCGGCGACTGCGCCGGACGTACCAGTTCGACAGGTCGTCGATCAACGACGCGAGGGCGTCGGTGCCTCCGAGCGGCTCGTAGCCGTCCAGGGCCGCGGTGACCGCGATGGTCGTGGTCTCGAGCCGCGAGAGGATCCACCGGTCCATGGCGTTGCGCTCGGCGACCGGCGGCGTCTCGAGGTCGGCGGGATCGAAGCCGTTCAGCGCCGCGTAGGTCGTGAAGAAGCTGAAGGTGTTCCAGAGCGTGGCGAGGGTCTCGCGCAGCGAGGCATCGATGGCGCCCAGGCTGGCCCGCGTCGACGTCCAGGGCGATCCCTGGGAGAACATCCACCAGCGCAGGGGGTCGGCGCCGCGCGTCGAGAGGACCTCCCAGGGGTCGATGACGTTGCCGACCGACTTGCTCATCTTGCGGCCCTGCTCGTCGACGATGTGGCCCAGGCAGAGCACGTGCTCATAGGGCGTGCTCCCAAAGACGAGGGTGTTCACCGCGAGCAGCGAGTAGAACCAGCCGCGCGTCTGGTCGATGGCCTCGGCGACCAACTGCGCCGGGAACTGCTTGGCCCCGGCCGAGCCCGCCACGTGCGGGAAGCCAACCTGGGCCGCGGGCATCGCGCCCGAGTCAAACCAGGCGTCGATGACCGGTTCGACCCGCCGGGCCTCCTGGCCGCAGGTCGGGCAGTCAAAGACGACGTCGTCGATGGCGGGCCGGTGCGGATCGAGGTCGCTGAGGTCGCGCCCGGTCAGTTCGCTCAGCTCCGCGCGTGAGCCAATGCACGTGAGGTGATTGTCCTCGCAGCGCCAGATCGGCAGCGGCGTGCCCCAGAAGCGGTCCCGCGAGAGCGCCCAGTCGACGTTGTTGGCGAGCCACTCGCCGAATCGGCCGTCTCGGATGTGGGCCGGGTGCCAGTCGATGGTCGCGTTCTCGGCCAGCATCGCCTCTTTGAAGCGGCTCGTGGCGATGTACCAGCTCGGCTTGCCCCAGTAGATCAGCACCGTGCCGCAGCGCCAGCAGTGCGGGAGGGCGTGGGTGTAGTCCATGCGCCGAATCAGCAGGCCGCGGCGCTCGAGCTCGTCGTTGATGTCGTGGTTCGCCTCGCGCACGTCGCGTCCTTCGAGCCAGGCGATGGCCGCGGTGAAGGTGCCGTCGGGCCCCACGGGGTTGACCGTGGGCAGCCCGTGTTCGCGGGCCACCTGGCGGTCGATCTCACCGAAGGCCGGCGCCTGGTGCACCAGACCAGTGCCGTCGTCGGTCGTCACGTAGTCAGCACCCACCACGTAGCAGGCGTCCACGCCGTCGGGCAGCGCCACGTCGTCGAACGGGCGCTGGTAGTGCAGGCCCAGCAGCGCGGCGCCCGGCAGCGTCGCCGCGATCGGGGCCCCGGGACCGAAGACCGCCTCGACGAGGTCCTCGGCGACCACGGTGCCGTCCACGACGGCGTAGGTGATCGAGGGGTTCACGGCCACGGCGACGTTCGACAGGAGCGTCCAGGGCGTGGTCGTCCAGACCGCGAGGTGGGTGACCCCGGGCAGGTCGTGGGCTGACGCGTCGGTCACCGTCAGGCGGATGTAGCAGCTCTCGTCGACCTCGTCGGTGTAGACCCCGGGCTGGCCCAGCTCGTGACTCGAGAGGGCCGTGCCGCACCGGGGACAGTACGGTACGACCTTGAGGTCCTCGTAGAGCAGTCCGCGCGTGAACAACTGCTGGAGCTGCCACCACACCGACTCGACGTAGGAGGGATTGAACGTGAAGTACGCGTTCTCCATATCGGTCCAGTAGCCGATGCGCTCGGTGAGCCGCTCGAACTCGCCGACGTAGGTCATCACCGATTCGCGGCAGAGCCGCGTGAACTCGGCGATGCCGACCTCCTCGATGATTGCGCGCTTGCCCGAGATCCCGAGCTGCTTCTCGACTTGGACCTCCACGGGCAGGCCGTGCGTGTCCCACCCGGCACGGCGAGCGACGTAGCGCCCCCGCATCGTCTGGTACCGGCAGAACAGGTCCTTGTAGATGCGCGCCCAGACGTGGTGCAAACCCGGCTTGCCGTTCGCCGTCGGCGGTCCCTCGTAGAACACCCACGGCTCGCGACCGAGGCGCTGGTCCATGGAGCGAGCGAAGACGTCATTGGCCTTCCACCGGGAAAGTTCAGCCTCCTCGAGGCCTACGAAGTCGAGGTCGGCGCTGACGGGCTGAAACACGATGCTCCTTGAACGGTTCCAACCATCGTACTAACGGCTCTGCGCCCACCGATTCCCCGTATCGTGAGTCGATGCCCATCACGATCCACGACGAGCCAGTCGAGGCGAGCGGCCCCCTGAGTGTCATCTACGCCGCGGTCGACGAACTCGAGCGGCGCTACGGGAACGCCGACGACGCGCCGCACCTCAATTACGACGAGCTGCGCCCACCGCGGGGGGTCTTCCTCGTCGCGCGCGATGGCGGGCACCTCGCCGGCGGCGTCGGCCTGCGCCCGATCGCGGACCCGGCCCTGGCCACCGGCGAGATCAAGCGGCTCTGGGTCCGACCCGACCTGCGACGCCACGGGGTGGCCCAGGCGCTGATGGAGTCCATCGTCGAGCGCGCGCGCGAACTCGGCTACCGGCGCCTCTACCTCGAGACGGGCCCGGCCCAACCCGAAGCCCTGGCGTTCTACCCGAGGATCGGGTGGGCACCGGCCGCCGACTTCCCGCCGGGCGCCTTCACGCACCCCGGCGCGTCGCGCTTCACCCTGGCGCTCTAACGGCCAAAGACGTGGTCCATCCACTGGGCCGACAGGTCCTCGAGCGACGCCAACACCAGGTCAGCGAGCCCGAAGGCCGGTAGGCCGCGATCGTGGGGCGTGGGTACTGCGACGACGGACATCTGCCCGGCCTTGGCGGCGAGGACGCCCGCCGAGGAGTCCTCAAAGACGAGACAGCTGGTCGGTGGGACGCCGAGATTTGCGGCCGCGCTGAGAAAGACACCGGGGTGGGGCTTGCCGAAGGGCTCGGTCTCGGCCGAGTTGATCGATGCGAAGCGCTCGCGCAACGCGAAGTGCGCGAGGCAGCGCTCGATGAGCGTGTAGGGCGTGGAGCTCGCGAGTGCGATCGGCCCACGCTCGGCAGCGAGGTCGATGGCGCGAATTGCGCCGGGCAGCAGCCGACCCGAGGACTCGACGAGCGAGCCGACGCGATCGAGGAGCCGCTCGACGATCGACTCGGCGCTGGCGCCCCGCCAGGGATAGCGCTGATACCAGTACGCGACGACCTCGGCGACGAACATGCCCTTGGTCTTTCGGTCCTCGTCCTCGGAGATCGGCACGCCGAGCGACCCGAAGATCTCGACTTCGGCCCGGTGCCACAGCACCTCGGAGTCGATCAGCAGGCCGTCCATGTCAAAGAGGGTTGCGCGCAGCGTCACCTCGACACTCTGGCACAGCCGTAACGTGGGCCCGTGCCCACCATCCGCCTCTGCACGCCCGATGACGTGAACGCCGTCGTCGACGCGGTGGCGCGCGACCAGCGCCGCGCGAGCCAGGCCAACGCGTTCATCGACGCCCGGCTCGATCGCGACGACCTCGCCGCGTCGTACCGGGACCGGCGCGCGCCCACCTGGATCGCGCTCGAGGGAGCGCGCCTGGTGGGACACCTCACGGCGACCACGCTCGCGCGCCCGTCGGGCGCCGTGAGCGCGTGGGTCAGTCCTGACGCGGTCTCCTTTGACGACGTGGCGACCCTGGGCTCGCTCTACGCGCTCGCCGGCGAGCACTGGCTCGCCGAGGGCGTCGAGGACCACGAGGTCTGGGCCTACGACCGCCCCGACGTGCGCGATCCCTGGTTCGAACTTGGCTTTGCCCAGCGGTTCCGGCGCGGCTCGCTCGAGCTCGCCCGCCGAGGGAGCCCCCGCTGGCCGGCGGGCTATCGGTTGCGGCCTGGATCGATTACGGACCTCGAGCTCGCCACCCACTTCAGCGAGCTGCTCGACGCCGAGGAGACACTCGGCCCGAGCTTCGCGCGCATTGAACCCCCCGATCGGGCTGAACTGGTCGAGACGCTCGAGGACCCCGACACGATCTATGGCGTCGTCGAGCACGGCGGTTCGCCGATCGCCCAGGCCATCGCCTTCCCCCTCTTGCCCGTGCGGGGCTCGCACGACCGGACCATGCACCTCAGCGCCGTCGTGGTCGATCCATCGCACCGCGGGCGCGGCGTCGCCACGGCCATGCTCGATGAGCTAGCGGCCTGGGCGCGATCCCAGGGCTTTGACTACGCCGACGTCACCTGGCGCACGGCCAACCTGGCCGCGGCCTCGTTCTGGCACGCCTACGGGGTCACCCCCACCTACGTCCGACTGCAGCGCCGCGCTCGAATCGACTAGGACAGTGACGCCTCAATGGCGGCGATCAGCACCGGGTCCTCGGGGGTCACCGTCGGCGCGAAGCGCTGCACCGAGCCGTCGGGCGCGAGCAGGAACTTCTCGAAGTTCCATCGGATGTCACCGGCGTGGCCCTCGGCGTCGGCGACGGCCGTGAGCGCCTCGTAGATCGGGTGGCGGCCCTCGCCGTTCACCTCGATCTTCTCGAACAGCGGGAACGTGACGCCGTAGGTCGTCGAGCAGAACGCCTGGATCTCCTCGGCCGTGCCCGGCTCTTGGCCCATGAACTGGTTGCAGGGAAAGCCCACGACGCTGAACCCTCGGTCGGCGTAGCGCTCGTGCAATGCCTCGAGCCCCTCGTACTGCGGCGTGAGCCCGCACTTGGAGGCCACGTTCACCACGAGCACGCTGCGGCCTTGGTAGGGGGCGAGCGACGCGTCGTCGCCGGCCAGGGTCCGAACGGGGATGTCGTAGATGGTCATGGCCCTGACCATACCGGGACGAGTCCGCACGGCGAACGCCGCGGCACTTCTAGGCTCCCGATATGCGCGCGGCGGTACTGATCGATGGACGACTCGAGGTGCGCGAGCGCCCAACGCCTGTGCCCGGCCCCGGCGACGTCCTGGTCGAGGTGCACGGCGCCGGCGTCAACGCCGCCGACCTGATCCAGCGCCGCGGCTTCTACCCCGCTCCCCCGGGATGGCCCACCGACGTTCCGGGTCTCGAGCTCGCGGGCGTCGTCGCCGCCGTTGGGCCCGGCGTCGACGCCGGGCTCGTCGGACGCCGCGTCTGTGCCATCGTCGGTGGCGGCGCCCAGGCGACCCACTGCGTCGTGCCCCACGAGCACCTGATCGAGGTCCCCGAGTCGGTCGATCTCACCGTCGCCGGCGGCTTCGCCGAGGCCTTCATCACGGCCCACGACGCCCTGGTCACCCAGGCGGCCGCCACGGCCGCGGACCGGATCCTGATCTCGGGCGCCACGGGCGGCGTCGGCTCGGCCGCCGTGCAGATAGGCGCGCGCCTCGGTGCGACGGTCATCGCCGTCACCCGCACGCCGCAGTTCCACCGCGAGCTGCAACAGCTCGGCGCCACACAGACCGTGACGCTCGATGAGGTGGCGACGCTCGACCCGGTTGACGTCGTGCTCGAGCTCGTGGGCGCGGCGCACCTGCAGCTCGCACTGACCGTCCTCGCGCCGCACGCGCGCGTGGTGGTGATCGGCGTCGGCGGCGGCGGACGGGTCGAGGTGGACCTGCGCACCGTCATGAGCCGTCGAGCGACGATCACCGGTTCGACGCTTCGCGCGCGGTCGCGCGAGGAGAAGGCCCTCGTGATCGAGCGCGCGACTACCGACCTGCTCGACGACTGGTCGAGCGGACGGCTCCGGGTTCCCATCGCTCGCGTCGTGGACCTCGCCGACGTCGCGGCGGCCTACGACTACTTCGCCGAGCCCGGAAAGTTCGGCAAGGTCCTGGTTCGCACGACGTGATCGCGTGGCGCGCCCGCACGACGATCCCCCGGCCCCACCCGTCGCGATGCGATCCCGGCCGACCCGACTACCAGGCGATCATCGACGCCCACGAGTGCGCCGTGACGGCCGGGAGTCCGTCGTACCAAGACCCGCGCACGGGCTTCGTCGTGCTCACGGTGGCCACGCT
The DNA here is from genome assembly GCA_021818025.1 of Actinomycetes bacterium. GTDB lineage: Bacteria > Actinomycetota > Acidimicrobiia > Acidimicrobiales > RAAP-2 > RAAP-2. Next base: position 6,187 of record JAKAFH010000024.1, read on the forward strand.
GCGCCGGCGCGGCCAATGCTGTGACCGGGGCTGTCGTCACTGCCCCTATCTCGGCGCGTAGATCTGACGCCACCGATCGCCACCGTGCCGTGCGGCGCGGTGGCGACCGGTCGGCGGTTGCTCTAGAGCAGGTCGCGCAGCGGCGTGTAGTCGAGGCCGTGGGCCTCGGCGACGGGGCCGTACGTGATCGAGCCATTGACGACGTTGACACCTTCGGCCAGCGCGTCGTCGGCCAGCACGGCCTCGCGCCACCCGTGGTGGGCCAGCTCCATCGCGTAGGGCAGCGTCGCGTTGGCGAGCGCCGCGGTCGAGGTGTTGGGCACCGCGCCGGGCATGTTGGCCACGCAGTAGAAGATCGATCCGTTCACCTCGAAGACCGGGTCTGAGTGCGTCGTCGGGCGCGTGGCCTCGAAGCACCCGCCCTGGTCCACCGAGATGTCCACGAGGACCGAACCCTTGCGCATCTTGGCGACGAGCTCGTTGCTGACCAGCTTGGGCGCCTTGGCGCCGACGACGAGGACCGCGCCGATGACGATGTCGGCGTCGATGCAGGCCTCTTCGAGGCTCAGCGTCGAGGACGCGATCGTCTGGAGCCGGCCGTCGAAGTGATGGTCCACCTGACGCAGCCGGTCGAGGTTCCGGTCGAGGATCTTCACGTTGGCGTGCAGGCCCACGGCGAGCGTCGCCGCCGCGAGGCCAGCCACGCCGGCGCCGATGACGACGACGTTGACCGGCGCGACGCCCGGGACACCGCTGATCAGCGAGCCGTGGCCGCCGCCGGGACGCATGAGGTGGTGGGCGCCCATCAGCGGCGCCATCCGTCCCGCGACCTCGCTCATCGGGGTGAGCAGGGGCAGGGAGTTGTCGCGCAGCCGCACCGTCTCGTAGGCGATCGCGACGTTGTTGGCCGCCACCAGGGCGTCGGTGCACTCGCGCCCGGCCGCCAGGTGCAGGTAGGTGAACAGGACCTGGTTCTTGTGCGCCGCGAGACGCGGGTACTCCGCAGCGATGGGCTCTTTGACCTTCATGATCATGTCGCTGTCGGCCCAGACGTCGTCGACGTCGTCGACGATGGTGGCGCCGTTGGCGACGTAGTCGGCGTCACTGATCGACGAGCCGACTCCGGCGCCACGCTCGATGAGCACCTGGTGGCCCGCACCAGTGAGCTCTCGGGCACCCGCCGGGGTGAGCGCTACGCGGTTTTCGTCGGTCTTAATTTCCTTCGGTACGCCTATTTTCATGAAATTCATCCTAATTTGCCGTTTGCGGTGCCCTCGTTGGCCCCGACTACGCCTTCTTACGCGCGAGCACAATACTCAAGATCGCGCAACCGATCCCGACCGTGAAGATCGCGGTACCAAAGACGAACACTTGTGGCGGGATGCCCACGCGGGTCGCGCCGAACACCCAGACGGGGAACGGCACGCTCGAGCCACTGAGGAAGTTCGACGTCACGAAGTCGTCGATCGAGATCGCGAAAGCCATCAGCGCCCCGGCCAGCACGCCGGGCATGATCAGCGGCAGTGTCACGCGCGAGAACGTGACCGCCGGCGTCGCGCCAAGGTCGTAGGCGGCCTCTTCGAGCGCGGTGTCGAATCCCGCGAGCCGCGCCCGGACGGTGACCGTGACGTAGGCGATCGAGAACATCACGTGCGCGAGCACCAGGGTCAAGAAGCCGCGCCCGATGTTGAACGTGACGAACAGCCCGAGCAGTGAGGCACCCATGACGATCTCGGGTGCGGCGATGTTCAAGAAGATCACCTGCTCGAAGGCGCCCTTGCCCCGGAACCGGGGTGACCGGTAGCGCACGAGCGCGATCGCGAGCATCGTGCCGAGCACCGTCGCGATGAGTGTGCTCACGAGCGCGAGGCGGATCGAGAGCCAGAACGAGGCGGTGAGGCCCGGGACGTTGCTCCACTGGTGATACCACTGCGACGTGAAGCCGTTCCAGGAGAAACTCACCAGCTGCATGCTGCCGATCGTCTTGTTGAAGCTGTAGAAGATCATGATGACGATCGGGAACACCAGGTACGCGATGACGAGCCAGGAGTAGGTCGGCAGCACGAACCGAGTCCAGCGGCGCTTCTTGGTCGCCTCGAGCTGGGGCACCTCGAGGGCGGTGGGTTGGTCGAGCAGCGTCATAGGTACTGCTCGATCGTTCGCGAGCCCAGGAGCCGCGCATAGAGGAAGATCCCGAGCAGCGCCACCACGAGCAGGATCGCCGACAGCGACGCGCCTCCGGCGTAGTCCAGGGTGACGAGGAACTGATTTTGGATCACGGTGCCGATCATCGTGTTCGAGGTCCCCCCGAGAATCTCCTGGTTCACGTAGTCACCGAACATCGGGATGAAGGTCAGCAGGAAGGCCGCGAAGATGCCAGGCACGGCGAGGGGCATGATGACCTTCATGAAGCCGACCCGCTTGGTGGCGTAGAGGTCGTAGGCCGCCTCGAGCACCCGCCGGTCGATCCGCTCGAGGGCCACGTAGAGCGGCAGCGCCGTGAAGGGAAGATAGTTGTAGGCCAAGCCCGCCATCACCGCGTAGCTCGTACCCAGGATGTGAAATCCCGACGGCAATAGGTGGATGTGCTTGAGCGCCCCGAGGATCACCCCGTTGTTGGAGAGCACGAACTCCCACACGATCGTGCGGATGACGAAGGAGACGAAGAACGGCACCAGGAGCATGAGCAAGAAGAAGTTCTTGCGGCGTCCGCCGTAGAAGGCGATCCAGTAGGCGATCGGGAACGAGATGATCAGGTCCACCACCGTCGAGGCGGCGGCGAAGTAGAGACTCGTGATGAACTCCTGGTGGTAGAGGCTCATCTCACTCGAGAACTCGCCCCAGTGCCAGGCCATCACGCACGCCCCGGTTGAGGGGCTGCACGTCTTGAGCGACAACGAGAGCATGAGCACCAACGGCACGAGGAACAGCAGCAGGAGCCATAGACCCGACGGCAAGCTGAGTAGGTAGGGCGCGAGCGCCCTACCTACTCGTCGATGATGCCGGTTGGTTACGCGCCCTGGATGATCGGGAGGAACAGGTTGTTCCACGCGTTGATCTCCTCTTGATTCTTAAAGGGGTAGTAGTCCTTGGACAGCTTGACCCGATCGGGGGTCGGGAAGACCGACGGCGAGTCGGCCGTCACCGACGTCGCCAGGCCGATCGACGGCGCCATCGCCTTCAGCGCTGCCGCGTCCCAGCCGGTCGGGTGTAGCAGTTGCTGCTTGGCCGAGGGAACCGGGCAGATGTAGTCGTTGTAGTACTCCACGACCGCCTGGGTCATCGGGCTGTAGTAGAAGTCCATCAACTCCATTGCGTCGAGCGGATTCTGGGCGTACAACGGAATGCACATGTTGTCGGTCCAGAGCATGAGGCCCTCTTTGGGGACCATCAGGACGAGGTCCTTGTACTTGCTGTTCAGGTTGGCCTGGAAGATGTCGCCCGAGTAGCACTGCGAGACCACAGTGTCGCCGTTCTTGAGGTGCTGGATGTAGCTCTGGTCGTAGTACGCGGCGACCAGGCCGTCACTGCGCTGGGTCTGGAGCTTCTTGGCCGCCTTCGCCCAGTCCTTCTCGGTCGAGGAGAACGGCTCGACGCCGATGGCGAGCAGGCCCGCGCTGCCCAGCTCGAAGGGGTCCGACAGCATGCCGATCTTGCCCGCGTACTTCTTGTCGAACAGGATCTGAATGCTGTCACCGGGGTTCTTCACGTGCTTGGCGTTGTAGGCGACCGAGGTCCATCCCGACTGCCAGGCCATCGTGTACTTATTGCCCGGGTCCCACGACGGGCTCTTGATCAGTGGTCCGGCGTACTTGTTGAAGTTCGTCATCAACTTGTGGTCGAGCGGCACGAGCCAGCCGTTCTGCATCAGGTAGCCCAACTCCGGATTGTTGTTGGTCATGACGACGATGTCGTAGCCCGTCGACTGGCCCGCCGCGAGCGACGGGCGGATCTTGGCGTAGAACGAGGCGTTGTCCTGGATGACCTCGAAGTAGTTGACCTTGATCTTCGTGGTCTGGGTGAAGTGCTGCAGGGAGAGGTGCTTGCCGTTCAACACGTCGATGTAGAGGGGCCAGTTGGCGAAGTTGACGGTGTGATGCAACTTCTGTTTCGCCCACCACTTGGCGGTACCCACGTTCTTGTTCGGAAGCGCGGTCGCGCCAGCACCACTCGAGAGCAGCAGCGACGCCCCGGCGCCGGCGCCCGCGGCCTTCATCAAGCCGCGACGCGAGAAGCGCTGCTCGGTGAGTCCACGCCAGAACGACGGATCGACGCCGCCGCCCTCAGCAAAAACCTTGAACTCCTCTGACATGGTTAGTCCCCCTCTGTTTCATTGATTTCTACGGTTGTTGGTAGTGGTTTGACGGTGAAGGTGTGCTCTACGGGCCAGCTGAGAACGACCTCGTCGCCGCTTCGCGGCGCCAGCTGGTGACCGATGTTCTGGGCGTAGGCCGTCACCTCGACCCCGAGGGTCGTCTCGACGATGTACTGGTTGCCCACGCCAGTGAAGGTCGAGACCCGTACGCGCCCGCCGATGGAGTTGTGGTCCGCCGCGACGGCGGTGCCCGCCGGTAGGATGCCGATCTTCTCGGGTCGTACGCCGACTTTGACCGCCGCGCTGCCCCCGAGGTCGGGCACGCGGTCTGCGGGCACGACAATGGTCCCGCCACCGTCGATCGCGATGGTGGTGCGCGAACCCGAGGTCGAGACGATGGAACCAGCGAGGAGGTTCGACGCCCCGAGGAAGGACGCCACAAACTCGGTCGTCGGGTTGTCGTAGACGTCCTTAGGCGAACCCATCCCCTCGATGCGACCGTGCCACATCACCGCCAGGCGGTCCGACATCGTCATCGCCTCCTCCTGGTCGTGGGTGACGTACAGGAAGGTGATGCCGACCTGGGTCTGGATCCGCTTGAGCTCGATCTGCATTTGGCGGCGCAACTTCGCGTCGAGCGCCGACATCGGCTCGTCGAGCAATAGCAACTTGGGCTGGTTCACGAGCGCGCGCGCCAGGGCCACACGCTGCTGCTGGCCACCCGAGAGTTGGGACGACTGGCGCTTCTCGTAGTTCGGCAGGTCGACGATCTCGAGCATTTCGCCGACGCGGCGCTTGATCTCGTTCTTCTCGATCCGCTGGCGGCGCAGGCCGAATGCGACGTTCTCAAAGACGTTGAGATGTGGAAACAGCGCATAGGACTGGAAGACCGTGTTGACGTCGCGACGGTACGGCGGCAGGTTGGTCACATCCTGACCACCGAGGAGGATCCGACCCTTGGTGGGGTCCTCGAAACCGCCCAGCATGCGAAGCGACGTGGTCTTGCCGCAGCCCGACGGGCCCAAGAGACTGAAGAATTCGCCCGCCTCCACGCGTAGGTTCAGGTCGTCCACCGCGTTTGCGTCATTGAACGTCTTGGTGACGTTGATGAACTCGACGTCGGCGGACTCCAGGTTGGCAATCTTGCCCGCTCGGCCCGACGAACGAGCCCCTTTCGGTGCCTTCGACTCGGTGGCCTTCGTCGCCCCAATGCTCATGTACTTCCCCCCGACTGCCTTCTGCGTGGCCGAAGCCACTCCCCACCTCGCCACGACCCCTTAGTCATGGATTAGGCCTATCACCCCTATACCGCCGCGTCAGATCAACTCCGTGAACTGACGATTACATCTCGATGTTGTGCATCACGTGCTTGATGCGCGTGTAGTCCTCGAAGCCGTAGACCGACAGGTCCTTGCCGTAGCCCGAGCTCTTGAAGCCGCCGTGGGGCATCTCGGCCACCAGCGGGATGTGCGTGTTGACCCAGACGCAACCGAAGTCGAGGTCGCGTGTGAAGCGCATCGCGCGACCGTGGTTCGTGGTCCACACCGAAGAGGCGAGGCCGTAGTCGACCCCGTTGGCGAAGGCCAGGGCCTCAGCGTCATCGTTGAACTTCTGCACCGTGATGACCGGCCCGAAGATCTCGTTCTGGATCATCTCGTCGTCTTGGTGCAGGCCGGCCACCACCGTCGGGGCCACGAAGAACCCCTCGTCGCCAACCTGCGAGCCGCCCGCGGCGACCGACGCGTGGCTCGGCACCCGCTCTAAGAACCCCGTGACGCGCGCCAACTGATTGACGTTGTTCACCGGCCCGAAGAGCGCGTCGGCGTTGTCGGGCTTGCCGATGACCGTCTGCTTGGCCTGCTCGGCCAGCGCGTCCACGAAGTCGCCGTAGACCTTGGACGCGACGAGCACGCGCGTGGCGGCCGTGCAGTCCTGACCGGCGTTGAAGTAGCCCGCGATCGCGATACCCTCGACGGCCGCGGCCAGGTCCACGTCATCAAAGACGATCACTGGCGCCTTGCCGCCGAGTTCGAGGTGGACCTTCTTCAGCGTCTTTGACGCGCTCGATGCGACTTCCATGCCGGCGCGCACCGACCCAGTCACCGAGACCATCGCCGGCACGCGGTGCTCGACGAGCGCCCGGCCGGTGTCACGGTCACCGCAGACGACGTTGAACACGCCCGCGGGCAAGACCTCGGCCATCAGCTCGGCCATGTAGAGCGTCGAGGCGGGCGTCGAGTCGCCGGGCTTGAGGACCATGGTGTTGCCCGCGGCCAGCGCCGGCGCCCACTTCCACACCGCCATCATCATCGGGTAGTTCCAGGGCGTCACCGCGCCGCACACGCCGATCGGCTCGCGACGCACGTAACTCGTCATGCCCTCCATGTACTCAGTGGCGCCGCGGCCCTCGAGCAGACGCGCAGCGCTCGCGAAGAAGCGGATCTGGTCCACCATGGGCGGGATCTCTTCGCTGTGCGTGAGCGAGAGAATCTTGCCGGTGTTCTCGGACTCGATCGCCACGAGCTCGTCGGCGTGCTGTTCGAGAAGGTCGGCGATCTTGAGCAGCGCCAGGCTGCGCTGTGAGGGCGTTGTGCGACGCCACGACTCGAAGGCCTTCGCCGCGACGCTGACCGCGTGGTCGACGTCGGCGGCGTCAGATACCGGCATCTCGGCGAAGGGCTGGCCCGTCGCCGGGTTGAAGACCTCGGCGTACCTCGCGCTCTTCGGCGCAACGTATTCGCCCCCGATGAAATTTGCCAAACGACGCATGCCCACCCCTCCTAGATCCGTTACCTACCTCGTAACACCAGTGACACTCTGCCAGATTGTGCGGCCGTGCGCAAGGTCATCTGTAAGAAATGAGTCACTACTTACCACTTTCACGACGCAATCCGTCGTGATGTGTGCATATACTGTAGGTATCCGCAGTCCGAACGCTGGTTCAGCGCGAGGACGGGGAGCGACCAATGCCAGCAACCTCTTCGAAGCGACAGAACACTAAGAACGCGAGGAAGGCATCGGTTGCCGACCACGCCCGACTCGAAGTGGTGTCGACGACCAATGGCCTGGACGACATCGATCGTCAGATCATCAGCCACCTGCAAGAGGACGGTCGGCGTGCCTACGGCGCGATTGCCGGCGAGGTCGGACTCTCCGAGGCGGGTGTTCGCCGGCGGGTGCAGCGGCTACGCGACATGGGCGTCATGCAGATCGTGGCCATCACTGACCCGCTGCAGCTCGGCTACGGCCGCGAGGCTCTGATCGGCATCCGGGTGCACGGCGACGTGCGTCTCGTCGCCGATCGAGTGGCCGCCATCGACGAAGCGAACTACGTGGTTATGACCGCGGGCAGTTTCGACATCATCGCCGAAGTCATCGCCGTCGATGACGCGGCCCTGGTGCACCTTCTCAACGACGCAATTCGGAGCATCCCTGGGGTGACCGAAGTTGAAACCTTTCTGTATTTGAAACTTTCAAAGCAGACCTACACATGGGGGACGAAGTGACCTTGCACGAAATCATCTCAGACGGCATCGCCGTCAACGATCCGAAACACGAGAGCCATGCGTACTCCGAGCGTGCTCGGCGCAATCTGTGGTTGCAGATGTCGCGGATGGGCGCGTACTCGGAGTCAAACGAAGTGCCGATCATGGTGCGCGGCGAAGGAACGCGAGTGTATGACGCCAACGGTGTCGAGTACTTCGACGGTCTGTCGGGCCTGTTCACCAACGCGCTCGGCCACGGCCGCACCGAAATCGCCGACGCGGCCGCCGCGCAGATGAAGGAACTGGCGTTCTTCCCGCTGTGGACCTACGCGCACCCCAAGGCCATCGAGCTGGCCGAGAAGCTGGCGAGCCTGGCCCCCGGCGACCTCAATCGAGTCTTCTTCACCACCGGTGGAGGCGAAGCGGTCGAGAGCGCCTGGAAGCTGGCCCGTCAGTACCACCGATTGCGCGGCGAGACTGACCGCTACAAGGTGATCAGCCGCGACATCGCCTACCACGGCACGACCATGGGCGCCCTGACGATCACGTCGCTCGACAGCTACCGCTCGCCGTTCGAGCCGCTGGTCCCGGGTGCCGTGAAGGTCCCGCCGACCAACTTCTATCGCGCGACCGAGCACGCCGACGACCTGGTGGCCTTCGGACTCTGGTCGGCCGAGCAGATCGAAGAGGCGATCCTGCGCGAGGGACCTGAGACGGTTGCGGCGGTGTTCCTCGAGCCCGTCCAGAACGCTGGTGGCTGCTTCACGCCGCCCCCGGGGTATTGGCAAAAGGTCCGCGAGATCTGCGACAAGTACGGCGTCGTGCTGGTATCGGACGAGGTGATCTGCGCCTTCGGTCGCATCGGGACCTGGTTCGGCGGTCAGAAGTACGACTACGTGCCCGACATCATCACCGCGGCCAAGGGCATCACCGCCGGCTACGCGCCGCTGGGCGCCATGATCGTCTCGGACCGCATCGCCGAGCCGTTCCAGCACGGCGACATCGCCTTCCAGCACGGCTTCACCTGGGCGGGCCACCCGCTCTCGTGCGCCGTGGCGCTCAAGAGCATCGAGATCATGGAGTCCGAGCACGTCCTCGAGAACGTCCAGGCGAACGAGGAGTACTTCCACAACAGCCTGCTCGCGTTGCGCGACATCCCCATCGTCGGCGACATTCGCGGAACCGGTTACTTCTGGGGCGTCGAACTCGTCAAGGACCAGGAGACCAAGCAGGGCTGGACGGGCGACGAGGCGGAGCGACTGCTTCGCGGCTACGTCTCGCCCGAGATGTTCCGTCGCGGCTTGATCTGCCGGTCCGACGACCGCGGCGACCCGGTCGTGCAGCTCGCGCCGCCGCTCATCTCGACGCGCGACGACATCGACTTCATGGTCGGCGTGCTTCGCGAGGTATTCACCGGAGCGGCCCAGCGGCAGTACTAATGCGACCACCAGACTCGCTCTGGTGGTCCACGATGGGCGAGGACGTCAGGGCCCGACCGGCCCTGAACGGCCACGCCGACGTGGACGTCGCCATCGTCGGCGGAGGCTTCACGGGCCTGTGGACGGCCCGTGAGGTCTTGCGCCGCGACCCCAGCCTTCGCGTGCTCGTCATCGAGCGTGAGGTGTGCGGGTTCGGGGCATCGGGTCGCAACGGCGGCTGGGCGTCGGCCCTCTACCCCCAGAGCACCGCTGCCGTTCGCCACGCCTACGGCGAGGACGCCGCGACGCACCTCCGGCTGACGCTCGAACGGGCCGTCGTCGACCTCGGCGACGCCGCCGCGGCCGACGGCATCGACGCCGACTTCGTGCGCGGGGGCACCTTGGTGTTCGCCCGCAGCGAAGTCCAGGCGACTCGACTGCGCGCCGAGCTCGACGAGCTGCGCGCACAAGGCTCGCTGGACGTGCAGTGGCTCGACGAGGCCGAGGCGCGCGAGCGCGGTGCGGCCAGCCACGTTCGCGGCGCGCTGTTCACACCCCACTGCGCGCGCCTGCATCCCGCCAAGCTCGTCCGGGGACTCGCGCGGGCCGTGGAGCGCGCCGGCGCGACCATCGTGGAAGGAACCACGGTGACGCGAATCGTCGGCGGTGACGCGTCGCGACGCGCCACCGTGGTGACTACCAACGGTTCGGTCCACGCCACCTACGTCGTGCGCGCAACCGAGGGCTACACCCCGACCATGGCCGGCGCACGCCGGACGGTGGTGCCGCTGTACTCACTCATGATCGCCACCGAGCCGCTCAGCCCCGCCTTCTGGGACGAAGTGGGGCTGCGCAACTTCGAGACCTTCGCCGATGGACGGCACCTCATCATCTACGGCCAGCGAACCGCGGACGACCGCATCGCCTTTGGCGGGCGCGGCGCCCCGTATCACTTCGGCTCCACGGTCGAGCCCCGCTTCGACCAGAGTCCGAAGGTGTTCGACCTGCTCGAGGCGACGCTGCGCGACCTGTTCCCGACGCTGCCCGGCGCGATCACCCATAGCTGGGGCGGCCCGCTGGCGATGCCGCGCGACCACGCGCCCTCGGTGCTGGTGGACCGCCACACGGGACTCGCCAGCGTCGGGGGCTACACCGGCGACGGCGTCGTGCTGAGCCGCGTCGCGGCCACCGCGATGGCCGACCTGATCGTCGACCCCGAGACCGAGACCGACTTCACCCGCCTGCCCTTCGTGCAGCACCGCTCGCGGCGCTGGGAGTGCGAGCCACTGCGCTGGCTCGGCATCAACGCCGGCCTCGGGGCCGCGACCTGGGCCGACCACCACGAGCGCCGCCACGACGCACCCAGCCGCGCGGGCGAGTGGGTCGAACGGCTGATGGGCTGAGTCAGCGCAGGATATTCACGGCCCGGGCGGCGACGACCGCGAACGTGACGAGCGACACGATGGACTCAGCGGCGAAGAGCGCCTTGGCGCGCGCGCTGAGCGGCATGGCGTCGGCCGGGGCGAAGCTCGTCCCGTTGGCCAAGGACGTGTAGAGGTAATCGGTGAAGTGCGGGTACCAGTCCGGGGGCGCCAGCGCGGGATTCTCCATCTGGGGGAACTGCAAGTCGGGCCAGGCCGTCGTATGACCCGCCCGGCGGTGCGGACCTCCCCGGTCGATCTCCCAGAACCAGAGGCCGAAGATCACCACGTTCGTGATCCAGATCGACACCGCCGAATAGACCAGTTCGCGGCCCTGGGTGACCGCGCTCGTGAGCAGGTGGTGCACGAGCAGGGCCATCGACAGCACGTTCGCCACGCTGATCAAGGCGATCAGCACGATCGTCACCCGACGCACGAAGGGCGACTCGTTGGGGTGGCGGTGGCGACGCAGCGACAGCGGGATCAGCGGCAGGACGATCAGGGCCGGCACGAGCCAGCGCGGACCGATCACGAGCCGGCTCGGCAGGACGACGTACAGCGCGATGCACACGACGAGCGCCAGGGATGCGGGCCAGCGTGGTTCGGGGCGGACGTCGGTCACGCCCGAAGACTAACTGAGTCGGATCTGACCCAACGCCGCGACGCTACGGGGCGAGATGAGCGACGGGATCGACGTCGTCGAGCCGAACAGCCGCTTCAGGATCGACCGGGTGACCGGCACGACGTCCCTGGCCGGCGGCGCCACGATGGCGGTGGGCTGGTTGTAGGAGAGGACCGTGACCGTGATCGCCGCGGTCGAGCGCTTCGAGGTGACCGTCAGCCCGAGCCCGGTGACTTCGCCCTGGCTGCCCACCGAGATGCTGAAGTCGACGGTGGCGAGGGTGGGCAAGGTCACGGGCAGCCCCGCCGGCGCACGGATCGTCGTGTGATCGCGGTAGAAGTTGTACGTCGTGATCGAGCCCGACGTGCTCACCGTCTTTCGGGTGTAGCCCGAGATCAGCGAGATGTCGGGCTTGGTCAGCTCGAGGGAGTATCCGTAGAGCGACGGCATCTTCATCGGGGTGCCGATCCACGAGCGGCCGACGATGGACTGCAGGTTCGACAGGCCCGCGTAGAGGTGGCGATGGGTCAGTCGCAGGTCCGCGTTTAGCGACGAGAAGGCGAAGGGCACCCGCACCGCCGCGTCGACGCTGTTGGTGACGAAGTTCACCGTGACGTCGGCGTTGACCGAGTACGTCTGGCCCGTCGTGATCGACACGGCGAGGTCGGCGGTCCGCGGCGGATACCCGTTGAGCGCCAGATTGTCCGTCGAGCTCGAGCCGGGGTTCGTGTCGGTCGCGGCGATGACGATGCCCGTCACGGTGAGCGCAACGGCGACCACGATGAGCACGATGGCGCCTGCGCGCTTCGAAACTGCCATACGTCCACCCTAGTGAACGGCGCGTTGGACGGCGTCGCTCAGGCGGTCCCGAGCAGCTCGATGAAGAGCTCGTGGGCGATGTTGCGACCGCTCGCGATGAAGCCGATGCGCGACGTCGCATCGCCGACCACGTCCGAGGTGATCGCGGCGTAGGCCGTGGTGGCTGATCCCTCCATGACGAGCCCCGAGTTCTCGGCGACCTCGCGAACGCCGTGGCGGATCGCGACCTCGGGCACGAGCACCAGCGGCACGCCAAAGCGGGCGATGAGCTCATTGGTCACCGCGCCGTCGTCGCCGCCGCCCGCCAGGCCGTCGGCGATCGTCTCGTGGTGCACGACCTCCTCCATCGGCGTGCCGCGCAGGACGTGGTACATCGCGGCGCTCTGCTCGGGCTGGACGCCCGTGACGCGCACGTCGCCGCGGCCGTGATCCTCGCGCGACAGCAGCACGCCCGAGATCAACCCGCCCCCGCCGACGGGCACCACGAGGTGTTCGAGATCGGGGACCTGCTCGATGAGCTCGTCAAAGACCGTCGCCTGGCCGGCGATGACGCTCGTGTCGTTGAACGGCGAGATGTAGCGGATGCCGCGCTCGCTCGCGAGTTGCAGCGCGTGCGCTTGGGCCTCGTCGTAGCTGGAGCCGACTTGGATCAGCTCGATGTCGTAGCGGCGCAGCTTCTGGACCTTGGCGACCGAGGCGTTCGCGGGCACGACGACGGTGGCCGGCACGCCAAGCAGCATCGACGCGTGCGCGATGCCCAGGCCGTGGTTGCCCGCCGATGAGGTGATCACCGCGCCCGAGGGGTCTTCGCGGTGCGCCGCGTCGATCGCGCTGAGCGCCCCTCGCACCTTGAACGATCCGGTCACCTGGAGGCACTCGAGCTTCGCGGTGACCAGGCGGTCGCGCATGTTCAGCGTCACGGCCGGCGTCGGGTCGAGATAGCGGGCGATGACCTCGCGAGCGGTCGCCAACTGCTCGGGGGTCGGTGCCTCGACGTGTCGAATCATGGGGGAACCTCCGCGCTTACCTTACTTGGGCCGATTCCGCCGTTTCGGTTGCCCACCGATAAGGTCGGCCCGTGCACTCGGTTCTCGACGTCGTCGCCCTATCCTCAGTCGCCTTCGTCGGCACCATGTTCGACAACTACTTCGCCTTCGCCGCCCAGTTGCTCGTCACCGATCCAAAACGCTTCCGCCGCGTCGCGTGGGCCCAAGCGGTCGGGGTCGCGATGCTCATCGTCGTCGCCGCGGGAGTCGGCTCGGTGCTGTCGGCGGTGCCCGCGCAGTGGACCGCACTGTTCTGCCTCGCGCCGTGGTCGATGGCGCTGTACCGGTGGCGCCACCGCGACCAGGGCGCCACCGCGCGATATCGACGCGGCGCGTTCACCACCGTGCTCGTGACGATCGCCCTGGGCGGGGACAACCTCGGCGTGTGGATCCCCCTGCTGCGCGTCGACGGCATGGCCAAGGGTCTACTCACCGTCGCGGTGTTCGCGGCCTGGGAGGCGCTCTTTCTCGTCAGCGCCCAGCGCCTGACGCGCCACCCGCGCGTGGCCGCCTTCGGCGAGGCGAACGCCCACCGGCTCGTCCCCTGGGTCTATCTCGTGCTGGGTGGGCTCATCCTGATCGAGAGTGGGCTCCTCTAGCCTCGCTGCACCACGCCGACCGCTAGCGTCGAAGCCGTGTCAACGACGACCGCCAACCAGACGCTCAACCGGTTGACGGTCATCGTGGCGCTGCAGTGGATGGGCGCGACCCTCGGACTGCCACTGCTCCCCTTGTTCCTCGAGCACCGCGGCGGCACGCCCACGGTCATCGGCTTCATCATGGCCGCGTTCTTCGTGGCGGGCGTGGCCACCCAATTCGCGCTGGGTCACCTGGCCGACCGCTTCGGGCGACGACCGATCCTCATGGCGAGCCTCGTCGTCTACGGCGTCGCGAGCATGACCTACCTGCTCCCGGTGGCCGCCCCGTGGTACGCGCTCACGCGCGGCTTCCAGGGCGCGGCGGCCGGCGCCATCGAAGTGGCGTCGCTCTCGGCGGTATCGGCCCTGTTCCCCGAGTCCGAACGCGGCCGAGCGGTCTCGCGGATCATGGCCGCCCAGCTCCTCGGGATCGCCATCGGACCCGTCGCCGGCGTCGTGGCGTCGGTGCGCACCCTCGGCTGGGCCTTCTTCGTCACCGGGGTCATCAGCCTGCTCGCCGCGGTGCAGACGAGCCGCATCTCCCTCGGCGACGTCGTGGACACGTCCCGGCCGCTGCCGAAGCTGCAGTGGACGCCCCAGGTGCTCGGCTCGCTGACCGCGGCCAGTGCGACCGGCATCGCGATCGGCGTCTACGAAGCCTGCTGGAGCCTGCTGATGCACGCCCACCACGCGTCGACCCTGCAGATCAGGCTGAGCTGGACCCTCTTCAGCATCCCCTGGGTCGCGATGAGCCGGGCCGGTGGCTGGCTGGCCGACCACGCGAATCGACGCGTCACCGCGTTCCTCGGGTTGCTCAACGTCGCGTTCTTCCTCTCGCTCTACCCCCACATCCACAGCAACGTCGCCCTGCTGTTCCTGGGCTCGCTCGAGTCGATCGGCACCTCGCTCTCGATGCCCTCCATCTCGTCGCTGCTCACCCAGGGCGCCGAGTCCCGCGAACTCGGGCGACGCCAGGGCCTCTACGCGACGGCGAACACCGCCTCGCTGGCGGTCGCCGCGAGCGTGTCGGGCTACCTGTTCACGATCAACGAGGCGTTGCCATTCACGGTGATGGCCATCGTCTCGGCGCTGCTCACGCTGACCACGCTCGCCTGGTGGCGCGACGTGCGCGGCCACGTGGTCGCGGCGCGCGCCGAAGGCGCGATCACTTGATCCAGATCTGGTCCCAGCGCGTCGAACCCAGGTCGGGGTTGAGGCAACGCGTCGTCCCGTCGCCGGCGGTGGCGTAGGCCCAGTTCTGGATGTTGTCCCGGGCCGCCCAACCGGTCACGACGAAGGTCAAGAACAGATACGGGATGTCCTTGGCGAACTGGGAGTTGACGCTCGCCCACAGCGAGCGCAGCTGACCCGAGTTGGCCGGTGAGGCGAGCGCGTTGAGCATCGCTCCCTCGACGACGGGGTCGCCCAGGTGCGCGAAGTTCACCGCGCCGGCGATGAAGGTGTTCGCGGGCAGCGCCGTCAGCCCGAGTCCGCCCTGGGCCGGCGACGTGGTCGCGGGCTGGGAGACGAACCAGACGTAGTTCAGTGCCGGGTCGACGCCGCCGAACTGGATCCAGTCGGCGCAGTCGTACTGCCCGAG
Source organism: Actinomycetes bacterium (assembly GCA_021818025.1). GTDB lineage: Bacteria > Actinomycetota > Acidimicrobiia > Acidimicrobiales > RAAP-2 > RAAP-2. Next base: position 21,551 of record JAKAFH010000024.1, read on the forward strand.
GATCACGTTCTCGATCAGCGTCGACTGGGTCAGCGGCCGCGGGGTCACCGTGATGCCGACCGCCTGGAGCTGCTGGGACAGGAACGCGAAGCCCTTCTCCGAGGAAGCACTGCCCGAGATGTAGTCCATCACGAAGCCGACCGTGGAGACCTTGTGATTGGCCTTGTAGGCGTCAACCAGCGCCTTGGCCTTCTTCGGGTTGTAGGACGGATAGTGGGGGTTGCGGTAGTAGGGCGACGAGGTCTTGTAGATACCATCAGAAATCGGCTGGACCCCGCCGGCAACCACCGTATGGAAGGCCTTGCGGTTGATCGCCATGGCGCAGGCCTGACGGATCGACACGTCGTTGAGCACGGGCTTGAGCTTGGTGTTCCAGTTCAGGGTCGACGGGTCCACGGCGCCCATCGTGCCCTCGTAGTCGGCCAGCTGCACCGGCGCGGGCACCGCCTGGCCCTTCTCGATGTACGAGAGCGCGCCGGGCACGCCCGCGGTGGCGAACTCACCGGCCCAGGCGAAGTACTGGTTCATCGTGCCCGTCGTGTTGACGATCAGACAGTACGAGTCCGGGTTGGTCGGGTCGTTGACGTCAGTGCGGTACTGAATGCCCTTCATGGTCTTGAGGTTCGCCACGCTCGACCCGTCCTGGGTCAGGATCATGTCGACCTGGCCCGACTGCAGGGCGAGGTTGCGCGTCGGGTCGTCGGGAATCGTACGGAACGTGACCCCGTCGAGGTAGGGAAGCCGGCGGTGGTGGGCGTCCTTGCGCCAGTAGTTCGGATTGCGCTTGAACTTCGACTCGAAGTTGACCTGCCACGACTCGACGACGAAGGGGCCCGTGCCGATCGGATTACCCGTGTAGGTCGGCGAGAAGGTGTCGGGATGGGCCATGTAGGCGGTCTGCTGCTCGCACAGCGCGCCGTAGGGGAAAGTCGAGTAGGAGACGACCAGGTCGAACTTGACGACGTACGCGCTCACCTTGGTCACCGAGGCGATGATCGGGCGGATCGCGAGGCCGACCGTCGGGTCGGCGGCGGCGGCGTTGAAGTTCGCCACCACGATGTCGGCGTTGAAGGGGTCGCCGTTGGAGAACTTCACGCCCTGGCGCAGGACGACGGTCCAGGTCTTGTAGAGGTTGCTCGGCGTGGCCGAGAGCGCGAGCATCGGCAGCCAGGTGCGGCCGTTGGCCGAGGAGACGAAGAGCGCGTCATAGAGCGCGTTGGCCACACAGAAGCCCGACGAGTCCATCTTTCCTTGGGCGCCATTGAAGATGTGATAGTTCGGCACGTCCGAAATCAGCCCCACTCGCAGCGTTCCGCCCAATTTCGGCTTGCCGAGATTGACCCCTGGCGCGGCACCAGCGGCCGTCGCGAGCAGGCCGTCCACGACCGAACCCGCCATCGCGATGCCGCCCACCGTCGCGGCCGAATGGGTGAGGAACGTCCGCCGGTCAATCGTCGAAGTCATCGTCAACTTCCTCTCGCATCAGGATCCGGCCCTGTTGCCGAGTCCCCCCTTGCGGCGAACCTAGCAATCGCGGGCTGGGCAACGGCGTCGGACCGGCAGAACTTTGCCTTAGACCGCTCTCAGTGATCGCCCGGTCGGCGCGGGCCAGAGCCGCGATTTCGCCTTTAAATCAGGGTCCGGGTGGCGGGAGGACCCACCCGGACCCTGACGATCGCTGGCGATCAGTTGGCCATCATGTCCAGTCCGGGGCGAAGCCGCCCGTCGTTGCCCGGCCCGGCGGCCCACGCGCCGCCCGTCGGGGCCCCGCCAATGCCGACGTTGGACGCGTCAAGGACCGTATGGCTGGCGCCGACCGTCCCCTCGGCCTCGATGACCGTGCCCGTGGTCACGTCGCTAAGGGTGGCACTCGAACCCGGCTTGGTATACGTCGTCGAATTGCCGACCTGGATCGTGCGATAGAAGCCCTGGGCGTCGCTCACGACGATGGTGCTGCCCGAGACCGAGACGACCGAGCCCGACACGTGCGCGAGGACGATCTCGATCGCCGACGCCGTCGCGGCATTCGTCGCCGACGGCCGGACCTGGACCCGCTCGCCGACCGCGAGGGCGGCCGCCGAGGCGCTCGCCATCCCCTCGCTCACGGTGGTGGACGGCTCGAGCGCGTAGGTCGAGCTCGTCCCGTCGGGCAGCTGCAGCGTGATCGAGGTGGCGCTCACGGCGGTCACGACCCCGCTCGGGACCCCGCCACTGGGTCCGTGCGCCGGGACCACGACGACGGTGGTGGCGGTCGTCGAGCCCGACGCTGCGACCATGACCGCGACGTTCTCGCCGATCGTGATGGCCGACGCCGTGGCGGTGGCCCCGTCCTTGCGAAAGACCGTCGAGCCCGTCAGGACGTAGGTCGAGAGCGTCCCGCTGGGATCCTTGACGGTGATGGAGGTGGCGGTGACGGCCGTGACGGCGCCCACGGCGCCGAGGTCGCCAAAGGGAGCGTGGTCGCCAAAGGGAGCGTGATCCCAGGCGTGACGCGCGCCGGCGAGCGCCGTCGGCGTCGTGGCCGCGCGCGACCCGGTGGTCGACGCGGCGCCGGCGACGCCGATACCCGTCGCGAGCGCCCCGATCGCCACCACGGTCGAGACGCCGACGCGCTTGCCGATCCTGTGTTCGTTCCTGGAGGACATCGTTGCCTGCTTTCTGTCTCGAGGGAGGGTGGGATCGAGACCTGACCATCCTGGCGAGGCTCCCTGAGGCGCCGATGTGGTCTCGCTAAGAGCCCACTAAAACTCCAGCCGCCCGATCGACTCGGCAAAGCACCGCGGCGGGCCGCGCATCGGGCAGACTGGCTCCGTGCGGCTAGCACCTCACGGAGCCGTTCGGATGAGACACATCTATTAGGGAGGACCACGAACGTGGCGTCGACGTTGGGAACACACGACGGCTCGATTGAAGACGAGCCATTTCACATAGAACAACACGGGATTGACTACATTCCCGAGGAGGAACGGTGGGCGACCGCCCGCAACATCGGTGCGATGTGGACGGGCTCGGCGGTCAACGTCGAGTACTTCATCTACGGCGCGATCCTGATGGGCTTCGGGTTCAGCTTCTGGACCGCCTTCAGTCTGATCGTGCTCGGCAACCTCTCGTACCTGCTGCTCGGCGTCGCCTCGCTGCAGGGACCCGAGTCGGGCACGACCGCCTTCGCGATCAGCCGGGCGCCCTTTGGCCTACGGGGATCGCGCATCGTGAGCTTCTTCAACTGGATCACCCAGCTGGGCTTTGAGACCGAGGGCCTGATCCTCATCGTCGGCGCGGCGATGGTGCTCTTCCAGATGGCCGGCATCCACGTCAGCAGCCCGCTCAAGGTGATCCTGATCATCCTCGCCGCGGCCATCCAGGCCGTCATGCCCTACCTCGGCCACGCGACGATGGTGAAGATCCTGCGCGCACTGATCATCCCCTTCGTGGCGATCTTCGCCCTGTTCGCGATCTTTGACCTCAAGCACGGCTCGGTGCACTTCAAGGGATTCCTCGGCGGCTGGGAGCTCTACACCGCGGGACTCGCCTTCACCATCGCCCTGTCGGGCCTGGGCTGGACCGAGTGCGGCAACGACTACACCCGTTACCTGCCCCGCGACTCCAAGAAGGGGGCGATCGTCGGCTGGGTGTTCCTCGGCACCGCGCTGCCCGAGATCGTCCTGATGACCCTGGGTGCGCTTACCTACACCTTCATCTCCTCGAGCGCCCAGGTGGCCGCCTGGAACGGCTCGAACCCCCTGCAGGCGCTCTACGGCCAGCACTTCATCCCGACCTGGGTCGTCGCGGTCTTCCTCGTCTTTGCGATCGTCCAGCTCTTTGGCATCAACTCGCTCGACCTCTACAGCTCGGGAGTCTCGGTCCAGGCCATGGGGATTCACCTCAAGCGCTACCAGGCGGTCGTGATGGACAGCATCATCGCCGGGCTGCTCACGATCTACGCCATGTTCCAGTCGACCTTCTCGCTCTACATGAAGGAGTTCGTCGGGGTCATCATCGTCTGGATCGCACCGTGGTTCGGGGTGTACATCATGGACTGGATCCTTCGCCGCTTCCGCTACAACCCGGCCGAGCTCCAGCGCACCGACCGCGACGGCCTCTACTTCGGCGGCAAGAGCGGGGTCAACTGGAACGCGATCGTCGCCTTCTTCGTGGGTCTGGTCGCCTCGACCCTCGCCTACTCAAAGGCGCCGCCGCCGGCAAACTTCCCGTTCCACTGGATGACGCCGATCTCCAACCACTACGGCGCCTTCTACTGCACCGGGACTGCGAGTGCCAACTGCGGCCCGGCCGGCTGGTTCGGCGGCGCCGACTTCTCGATTCCCATGGGCATCCTCGTCGCGGCGATCCTGTACTTCCTCTTCGAGAAGGTCACGGGCTACGTCGGCATGCAGGTCGCGCGCCAGAAGGAGCTCGAGCCCACTCGCTGAGACATCGCTAGCCAACGAACGAGTCCCGGGGCACTGCCCCCGGGGCTCGTTCGTTGTTCGACTTCGTCAGTCGTTACGACTGGGGCTGAATCCGTATCAGCAGGGCCTGCGGCGTAAGGCCGGCCAGACCGGGCACCAACACCACGTGCACGTGCGCTGGCGGCGTCGTGGTAAGGCTTGCCACATTCGCGGAGGTAAGCGGCACGACGGTGGCGCCATTCGCCAGGAGGGTCTCAGCGCCAAAGTAGACGGTTGCGGGCACGTTGTTTCTCGTAGTGACAACCATGCTTGTCGTTCCAGTGACTGACGCGACGACGCCGTCAATCGGGTGAATCTTCGTCGACTGGATCGCAACCTTTGACGCCACGTACGACGCAGTCGTCGACGTTGACGACGGTGTCACGTGCACCCGTTCGCCAGCGACGAGGTTAGCGAGCGCAACCGTGTTGTCACCCATTGTGACGACGGTGGCCGGTGTCGCCGACGAAAACAGGATGGTCATGGTCACGTTGCAACGAACCGTCACGACCATTGACGTCGCGCCGACCGACGAGATCATGCCCTCGATCGGGCGGATCTTGGTGGGCACGACCCGGATCGTCGCAGCGGTGTAGTTCGTCATCGTGGCACCCGCCGCCGGGGTGACGAACACGCGCTCGCCCGAGGTGAAAGTCGGTGCGGTAGTTGTCACCGTGTGACCGATGATGAACGTCGTGGCGGCGTTGTACGTCACGGTGACATCCGTCAACTTGGGTGACGATACGACAAATGTGTTCGTGCCCGTGGCGGTGATTACGCCATCGATCGAGCGGATCTTCGCTCCACCGTGGTCGTGGTCGGACGCGCGAGCATTCAAGGACACCGACGTCCACGTACCGTTCGCCGATGCGCCGGCGATCCCGACGCCGCTGGCGACCATGGCAGCGACCATCGCGGCGGCGCCGGCGCTGCGGATTAACTTCACTTTCAGATTTCGGTTCCCCCTTCGACAAACTCCGTTGGTGAAGGAGTAAGGCAAATAGCCCAACCCTCCACCCGAGTCCTGAACCGAAGTATCTCCTACGCCCCGACCAGAATCGGGGTTTCGGTTGACGATTCAACGAGATGTGCCGGTTCGTCGATGTTCTGACGACTCGGTCTTACCGCC
>JAKAFH010000102.1 GCA_021818025.1 Actinomycetes bacterium
CGTGAAGCCTTGGGCGACGTAGCCCACGCGCCGTCGAACCACCGGGACCTCGCCAAGCGACTCGTCACCCCACCAGAACTGCGCGGCGCCTGAGCCGTAGAGACCGGCGAGGCTGCGCACGAGGGCCGACTTGCCCGCACCCGACGGACCGAGCACGGCGAGGTGACGCACGGGACGCGCACAGTCGAGAAGGAGGTGAAAGGAGCCCAATCGATGGTCGACCCCGAAGCGGATCGGGGTCGCGGGTACCGCCGCTGGTGTACCCACGTCACCGTCGGGCACCCGTCGCCGTCGCGGCCAGCGCAGTCGACTCGCGGCGACGACGAGGGTCGCCACAACGAGCGCGAGGGCCGTCGGGGCGAGCGTCGTCGACAGACCGGCGCCACTGAACTGGTTGTAGGTGTAGATCGGCAACGTAGCGGGGTTGTAGGCGAGCACCACCACCGCGCCATACTCACCGAAGGCGCGGAGCCACGCGAGCACCATTCCCCCACGGATCCCCGGCGCCGCGACGGGCACCGCGACGCGCACGAAACGCGACCACTCGCCGTGGCCCAACGTCTCGGCAACGTCGAGCAGACTCTGATCGACCGATTCGAAGGCCGCGCGCGCGGCGACGACGAGAAAGGGCGCGGCCACGAAGGTCATGGCGATGACCACGCCAGCGGGCGAATTGGTGAGCCCGCGGTGAAAGAGCCGGCCGAGGAACGTGTAGGGTCCGACCAGGTAGATCAGCACGATGCCGCTCATCAGTGGCGGCAGGGCGAGTGGGATCTGCACGAGCACCCCGACGACCCTGGCCAGGCGACCGTGGGAACGCGCGAGCACGAAGGCGAGCGGGACGCCGAAGATGGTGATGAGCACGAGCGAGATCGTCGCGCCGCTCAGCGACGTCCACAACGCAGCGACGAGACCCGACGCGTGAAAGCCCCGTTGTTGCGTCGTTGCGAAGCGCACCGCAAAGGCCACCAGCGGCGCCACCAAGTAGAGCACCACCAGTCCCGCGAGCCATCGAAGTGGTCGCAGGGCGTGGTTTCGCTCGCTCACGGGGACGGCGTGGCACTCGGCGTCGCCGTCGTGGGCGTAATCCCATTACGGCCCAAGATGGCGCGACCTCGTGGGCCGAGCAGGAACGCGATGAACGCGCGAGCCGCCGCGCGATGCGGTGCGCGATTGACGAGCGCGACCGTGAACGTGGCTGCGAGGTGCACACCCACGAGCGCGACCGTGTGCAGGTGCGCGGCCGACGCCTCCACCGCGTAGAAGAAGCCGGCGTCGAGTTGGCCCGCGTCGAGCTCACCGACGAGCGACGCCTCGGTGAAGACGTTGTTCGCGGAGCTCGCGAGTAACGCCAGTCGGGGACGATCGTAGCGATGTGCGGCGTCTCGCAGGGCCAACACCGCGAGGGCACCCTTGGGGTCGCTCGCGGGGTCGGTACGCCCGAGCAGGAACCCCGGCCGGTCCACGACGTCGTACCACGGCGACGAACGCAAGGCAGCCGCGAAGGACGACGACGGGTTGTAACCGAGTAGCAGCGGCGAACGACCAACCACGCGATACGAGGAAACCCAGTTCCCGTTCGCCGACCCTTCAAGTTCCCTGTTCACGCTCGGCGAGGCGCTCACGAACACGTCGGCCACCTCCGCGCCGCCCTTGATCTCGGCGGCGAGGGTCTTGGAGCCATTGGCGATGCCGACGAGGCTGTAGTGGGTCGCTCGATTGAACGCCGGGCCGATCTCATTCTGCATGAGATCGAGGAGTGACCCCGCGTAGAGTACGTCGACGGGACCACGAGTCGCACCCGACGCGCGCGCGACAACGCCCTGGACACCGGCGACGATGAGCAGCACGACCGCGAGCGCTCGAAACGCGAGGTGGTGGGTCCACGAGACGTTCGCTGCGGGTCGTGCCAGGGACATCATGACTCCTCGACGGCTTGGTGGTGCGAAATCTCGAGTACGGCTGTGCGTCGATACTAGGTGTTTCGTGCTGCACACGCGCCAGATGTGCCTCGATTCGGCCGCGTCTGCGGTTACTGGCTGCGGACGTCGACCGGTTCGATACGGCACCCATCGAAAGTAGGGTGAGGCCATGGTCGTGCGCGAAGAGAACGAATGGGTGGCGGTGTCGGCCCAGCCGCTGCGACCCGACGACCTCGCGACCTGGGTCACCCGCGCCGACTGCGGCGCGGTGGTGACCTTCTGCGGCGTCGCACGCTCGACGTCGAGCTTCGAACACGAGATCGTCGAACTCGAGTACGAGACCGACGTCGCACTCGCCGAATCACGCATCCGCGACGTGGTGGCCGTTGCGCGCGACCGTTGGCCCGTCGTGCGCGCGATCGCGATCCACCACCGCATCGGTACGGTCAAGAACCGAGAACCGGCCGTCGTGGTCGCCGTCGCGTCGCCACACCGCCGCGAAGCGTTCGACGCCGCCCAGTTCTGCATCGACGCGCTGAAGCGAACGGTGCCCATGTGGAAGCGCGAAGTCTGGGAGGGCGGCTCGGCCTGGAGCGAGGATGCTCAGGACATCGTTGACGTGGGCGATCTCGCCCCGTGAGCCGACTCCTGTTGCTCGGTCCGGCGCGCGAGGCGGCCGGCGTTGGTCACGCGGAGGTCGACGGTGACACCCTCGCCGACGTCATCGCGAACGCGAACGCTCGCTTCGGCGTGCCCTTCGTCGAAATCGTCGCGCGGAGTCGACTGTGGGTGAATGGCGAGGACGCGCCCCTCGATCACGCGGTGGGTCCGACTGACGAGATCGCGGTGGTGCCTCCGGTTTCGGGCGGGTGAGCGTCGCTCGTTCCCGCGAGCAGTGCCAGCGCGTGCACGAGCATCGGCATTACGGCCGCGAGACACTCGAGCGCGGCCTTCGGGGACCCTGGGACATTCAGGACCAGGCTCGACCCGAAGGTTCCGCATCGACCTCTCGACAGCGCACCGTAGGGACTCGTTGCTCGCATGACTTCGGCGAATCCGGGTGCCTCGCGCTCGATCACCGACAAGGTGGCCTCGGGCGTCAGGTCCCGTGGCGCGAACCCCGTTCCCCCGGTCGTGACGATGAGCCCGGCGAATCCCGCGGCGAGGTCGCGAAGGGTCGACGCCACTGACTCGACCCCGTCGGCGACGACCCGCTCGTCGACGATCTCGAATCCGGCCCGGGCGAGTTGAGCGCTCACGGCCGGGCCCCCAGTGTCGACGCGCTCCCCGACGCTCGCGGAGTCCGAGACCGTTACGACCTTCGCGTAGTGCGCCACGGCTTGAGCGTAGACGGACACGTCGCCGGCTGTCGGGTTCCGTGATTTGCTAGGAATTGGTATGAGCGAAACACCACGTCGGTGCGTCGATGGACGAGCCCGTGACTGACGGCGGCGTCGACGCGAACGCGCGTGCGGGTTCGCGAGCGGTCGCGCGCGCGCGCATCACCATGCGACCAGAGACCGCGCGCGCCGTAGCTGGCAACGAGATGAAGAAGGGCGACGTTCTGTCGACGGCGAGGTTCGCGGGCATGCAGGCCGCGAGGGACACGGCGTCGTATGTGCCACTCCTCGACCCCGAACCCGTGCGAGACGTCACCGTTGACTTCGAGGTGGGCGCGGGGTTCATCGACGTGACCGTGGGCGCAACCTGCGTGAACGCGTCGTCAGCTCACGCGCGCGCACTGAGTGGTTCCACGGTCGCGGCCCTGACCGTATACGACATGTGTAAGTCGGCCGACCGAACCATGCGAATCGGTCCGGTTGAACGCCTCACTCCCCTGCCTCACGACCCCGCGACGAACTGAGCGGGCGCTCTGGCTCACGATCTGGCGCTCGCTGCATCAGTCGGCGCCGTAGCGGGCGAGCCTGCGCTATCGATTCGCGCGCACGGCCTCTCGCACCAGCGCGCGCAACGCAGTTACTGGAATCTTCTCGCCTTCGATGAAGTCGATGGCCCGAACCGAATTGCCGCTGAGTCGGGCGTTGAAGAGTTTCTTCGAATCAGTCAATTGGGCGCCTTTAGGGAACGTCAGTCGCACCGCGCGCTTTAGTGCTTCGCCGATGCACACGATGCCGCCACGCGACCAAACGGGTACACCATCGGGTTTCGAGGGCTTCTTCCATTTCACCTCTTCAACGAGGGCGGCGTCAGTCGCGAGGATGAGGGTGCGCAGTTCTGACAACATCACCCCACGCCAATCCTTGAGTCCTTCGATAATCGCATCAACTTCCGTCGTCATAGCCGCCTACTCCTCGCCGTGTTGCCGATGCAACGGTATCGCCGTGCGAGTGAGACCGGCGACTGCAGTGGGGTCGGGTCGGGACACATGCGCGCACCTTCGCGACCTCTCGTAGTCCCGGCCAACTCGGTGACGTGCCATAAGATGGCGCCGCCAAGGACGCCAACCGTGAAGTGCTGGGCGTCGCCAACGTCCGCGGTCTACCATCCCCGTGTGGCGAGGTCAAAAGTCTTCAGCGCCGCTGCCACCAACCTCCGGGGCCGTGGGCCGATCACTCATGGGCCCGAATCTAGTCAGTGGCCCTGCTGGGCTGGCCAGCCCCATTCTTCATGGTGAGGCGTTCACGTGCACGGCGACCGATCAATCGGGGCGCACTTCATCGAAGGTGCCCTCGTAACTGCTCCACCCACCATCTGCACCGTGGACAGGGGGTGCTCGTCGCACCTTGTGACCAGTGGCGACCCTACCGACTCGAGTCGCCACGCGAATCCGTTCACCGAACGACCCCGAGTGGCGTTTCGCAAGTAGCCGGCGCGGGACCCAGCTGGGTACCGCGTTGACGGGCATCACCCCACCTCCAGGAGTACACTCAGCGCCATTGGGGAGGTCGAGTGGCCATCGCTCCCCTCGCCCTCTCCTATATCGTTCGCCGACGCGGCGAACAAGGGTCAAGGGGGTGTCATGCGCACGACACGTTCTATTCCGTGGCTCGCTCGTAATCGGTGGTTCACCGTCATTGCCGTAGCCACGCTCATTGGGGGCGTCACGGTCGCATCAGCCCCAGCAGCTCTAGCGGCAAGCACATGGCCGTACACGGCGACGATCACGACCGGGGCCGACCAGGGCCGCACCGTCAATCTCGGTCTGCTCGCGAACGTCAACCTCGAAGACGTCGGTACCGTCGCCGGCCAAGCCACCTTGCACGTGAACGTGGCCCCCTCACCGTACGAATGCCTCAATGGGAGCGGTATCAACGTCTTCACCTTTGAGGGTCAGGCATTTCTTCACAACGGAGGTCAGGGCGCCCAGTGCGCCTATGGCACCTGGGAGATAGTACCCAACGCGATCGGGTCGCCGACGCAGATGCCCGTCATCGACACGGTTCGATTGCTCTCGGGGTCCAACGCCACGGTCACGTCCACCCTCAGTCTCACTGGTGCCAACTTTGGCGCGACCCCGGGTTCGGTGATACTGCTACCCGAGACGGCGACCGCCGTCGAGCCGGCCGAGTCGACCGGGGCGGGTACGTGGACGCCGACGACGGTCACCGTGAGCCTCCTGGTGCCGGCGACCAGCATCGTGGCCGCCGCGACAAAGTACTACGTCTTGCT
>JAKAFH010000025.1 GCA_021818025.1 Actinomycetes bacterium
ACACCGTCCCGTCACGATGACCAGACGGCGTTTCGCGAGCGACTCCACCGGCCCAGCGTACAAGGTGCGCTGGCGGGTTCAGAACGTCCGCTGGGTCCCCGCGGCGACCACCTCGCCGGGAGCGATCGTCGCACCGGGCCCGAGGACGCTAAAGGACCCGACGGTCGCGCCGTCGCCGATCGACGCCCGGTCGACCTCCACGGTCCCGAGCCGGGCGTTCGCGCCCACGACCGAGTCCGACACGTGCGCGTTGGGACCGATCGACGCGCCCGCGCCCACCACCGTGTGCCCGCGCAGCACCGTGCCCGGCAGCAGCGAGACGCCCGGGGCGAGCACCACGTCGGCGTCGACGTAGGTGGTCGAGGGGTCCCAGATGGTCACCCCCTCGCGCAGCCAGCGCCGGTTGATGCGCTCGCGCATCACCGCCTCGGCCGCGGCCAACTGCTCGCGGTCGTTCACGCCCATGGCCTCCTCGGGGTCAACGAGCACGACGGCCTCGGCCCGATGACCCGCGTCGTGTAGCACCGAGACGACGTCGGTCAGGTAGTACTCGCGCTGGGCGTTGCGCCGGTCGACCCGCCGCAGGGCCGGGCCGAGCAGGCTCGCGCGCACGACCATGATCGCGGTGTTCACCTCGGTCACGCGGCGCTCGTCGTCGGTGGCGTCGCGCTCCTCGACGATGCGCTCGACCTCGCCGTCGCGGGCCCGGATGATACGCCCGTAGCCGGTCGCGTCGGCCAGGTCGGCGGTCAGCACCGTGATAGCCGCACCGCGCTCGCGGTGTCGCTCGACCAGGTCGGCGATCGTCGCGCGGCGCAGCAGCGGCGTGTCACTGGGCACGATCACCACGTCGATATCGTCCTCGCCGGCGACCTCGGTGACGATGGGCATCGCCACGGCGACGGCGTGGCCCGTGCCCAGCTGCTCGAACTGCTCCACGAAGCGAACGGGCACGCTGCTCGGCCGGTCGCCGAGCACCTTCTCCACCCACTGGGCCTGGTGTCCCACCACCACGACCGTCGCGCGCAGCCCGTCGAGCTCGGTCGCGTCGAGCACGAAGTAGGCCAGCGGTCGCCCGCCGACGACGTGCAGCGGCTTGGGTCGATCCGATCGCATCCGCGATCCTTCGCCCGCGGCCAGGACCACGACGCACGTAGGTCGATTCACGCCCTATTCTCTAGCACCATCGCCAGCGCCCGTCACGTCGATCGCCGCGGCGTGCCCGGCACGGTTGTATACCCCAGGGGGTATACTGGCACCAGAGCCACCACGCAAAAAGGAGTCCTATGGCGACCGTACAACTCACCGCCGATCGATTCGACGAGGTCGTCTCGTCCAATGACGTCGTCCTGATTGACTTCTGGGCCGCGTGGTGCGGCCCGTGCCGGACCTTCGCGCCGATCTACGAGAAGGCCTCCGAGGCCCACCCCGACCTGGTCTTTGCCAAGGTCGACACCGAGGCCGAGCAGCAGCTCGCCGCGGCCTTCAACATCTTCTCGATCCCGACGCTGATGATCATCCGCGAACAGGTCGTCCTCTACGCCGAGGCGGGCGCGCTGCCTGAGCACGCGCTCGAGGATCTCATCGGCAAGGTGATGGAGGTCGACATGGCCGACGTGCACCGTCAGGTCGCCGAGCAGCGCGCGGCCCACGAGACCGCCGAGCAGGTCGAGTCCACGGAGACCGCCGAGGTGTAGCCACTACTGGCGTCTCCTACGATGCCAGTAGTGGGTGGCTACGACTACAACGAGTTCGCGTACTTCCACGAGAACCTCGCGGAGTGGGGACTCGACGCGCCCATCCCGCCCGTGAACCGGTTCTTCGTGTCCGTCGACGGGCTGCGCCAGGTGAGCGGGCTGCGCTGGGGCGAGGCCGCGCCCGAACTCGTCCTCGTCCACGGCGGCGCGCAGAACGCCCACACCTTCGACACGGTGGCCCTGGCGATGCAGCGCCCCCTCGTCGCGATCGACTTGCCCGGCCACGGACACTCCGACGCCAGCCCCTTCGGGTCGGCCGCCTACGTCAGCCACGCCGCCGACCTCGCCGTGGCCCTGCCCGAGCTCGTCACCCCGCCGCTGCCGCTCGTGGGCATGTCCCTCGGGGGCCTGACCTCGATCGTGCTCAGCGCGACCCGGCCCGACCTCGTCTCGGCGCTGGTGCTCATCGACATCACCCCCGGGGTCAACACGGCCAAGGCGCAGCACATCACCGAGTTCGTCAACGGACCCAGGACCTTCGACAACTTCGACGCGCTGCTCGAGCGCACCGTGCGCTACAACCCGACGCGCTCGGTCTCGTCACTGCGGCGTGGGATCCTGCACAACGCCATCCAGCGACCCGACGGGTCGTGGGTCTGGCGCCACCAGCAGCACCCCGCCGTCGACGCCGTTCGGCCCGGCGCCGGCGAGCTCTGGGACTTACTGGGCTCGCTGCCCGCACCTCTCACGCTCATTCGCGGCATGGCCCCAGGGTCGGTGGTCGACGACGAGGACGAAGCCGAACTGCGCCGGCGCCGACCCGACGCGACCGTCGTGCACGTGGCCAACGCCGCCCACTCGATTCAAGGTGACGCGCCACTCGAACTGGCCGCGTTGTTGCAGCGCTTCGCGGTGCCTCGCTGACGTCGGGCTGGCTGGCGGGGGAGGGCTCGAACCTCCAACCTTCGGATCCAAAGTCCGCTGTTCTGCCGATTGAACTACCCGCCACTACAGTACGAACGAGTCTTCGTGAATTCTTAGCCAATCAACGAAGTCGGTTAATACCAAACAGCCACACTAGAGCCTGGCCCTACCGGTGAAAGAAGGCGACGTGACGACGGCCCCCAGCCCCAGTTCGTACATCGCGATCGTCGACGATGACAGCGCGATTCGAACTGCCCTGGGACGGGCCCTGCGCATGGAGACCTACGAGGTCGGCCTCTTCGAGGACGGTGGCTCGGCGCTCAAGTCGATCCAGCTGCGCGCACCCGACGCCATCGTGCTCGACCTGCAGCTGCCCGACGTCGACGGCCTCGAGGTCTGTCGGCGCATCCGGCGAGCCGGGGACGCCACGCCGATCCTCATGCTGACCGCCCGCGACGCGGTCAATGACCGGGTGGCGGGACTCGACGTGGGCGCCGACGACTACCTCGTCAAGCCCTTCGACCTCGCCGAGCTGCTCGCGCGGCTGCGCGCGCTGCTGCGTCGGCACAACCTCACCGACGGCGAGGTGAGCGTGCTGCGCTTCGAGGACCTCACGCTCAATCCCAACACCCGCGAGGTCTTCCGCGGCGAGCGGCGAATCGAGTTGACCAAGATCGAGTTCGACCTGCTCGAACTCTTCTTGCAGCACCCGCGCCAGGTGCTCACCCGCGACCAGATCCTGGACCTGGTGTGGGGCTACAACTTCGACTCGGGAACGAACTCGCTGGCCGTGTACATCGGCTACCTGCGCCGCAAGCTCGAGGAGGGCGCCGAGCCCCGTCTGATCCAGACGATTCGCGGTGTCGGGTACGCGCTGCGAACCTCGTGACCTTTCGATTTCGCGTCATCAGCGCCACGGTGGGGGTGGCGGCGGTCGCCGTCATCCTGGCGAGCCTCGCGTCGTTCCTGACGACCCGCAACGCCCTGCTGCGCTCGGTTGACGAGTCGCTGATCCAAGCCTCCCAGTCGCCCACGTCGCACACGGTCGGTGACGAGAGCCGAGTCACCGGCGCGTACTTCGAGCTCGTGCTCGCCGCGGGCACGACGATTCCCACCTCCAACGTCCCCATCGACCAGACGATCCTCGCCATCGCGCGCGGCCACGCCGGCCAGACACTGCGCACGGTGAACTTCGGCGGCGAGTCCTACCGCGAACTCATCGTGCCCCTGCCCGCCAAGTCGGTCGTGGCCTGCCAGACCGGCCTGTGCACGGTGAGTACCACCTCGGCCGAGCTCTTCGTGGTCAACATCAGTGGCCAGATCGGCGAGCTGCGCCACCTGGCGAGCACCCTGCTGGCGGTCGCCGCGGGCGGCCTGCTGCTCGCGCTCGTGCTCGGACTGCTGATCGCGCGCGCCGCGCTGCACCCGCTCGAGACGGTCACCAACGAGATCGAGGAGGTCGCCGAGACGAGCGACACCTCGCGGCGAATCGACGAAGGCGGCGCCGACGAGCTCGGTCGGCTGCGCCGGGTCTTCAACCGGCTGATGGCCTCGGTGCAGTCGAGCGAGAACCTGCAGCGCCAGCTCGTCGCCGACGCCAGCCACGAGCTGCGCACGCCGCTGACGAGCCTGCGCACCAACGCCCAGGTGCTCTCGCGTGCGAGCGAGCTCAGCGCGGACGACCTGCGCCAGCTCACCGGTGACATGGTGACCCAGGTGGACGAACTCGCCGCACTGGTAACCGACCTCGGCGAGCTCTCGCGCGGCAACCGCAGCGAGGGCCGCGTCGAGGCGCTGCGCCTCGACGAGTGCGTGGACGAGTGCGTGGACACCGCGCGCACCTACGCGCGGATCAAGAACATCACCATCGACGCCGACGTCAGCGCCTCGGTCGTCACGGGACGGCGCGACCGGCTGGTGCGCGCGATCAGCAACCTGCTCACCAACGCCGTCAAGTTCACGCCCGAGGACGGTCGGATCGTCGTGCACTGCGTCGAGGGCGTCGTGACGGTCGCCGACACCGGCCCCGGGATCGCCGACCACGAGCGCCACCACGTCTTTGACCGGTTCTGGCGTTCGGCGTCGGCGCGCTCGCTGCCCGGATCGGGCCTCGGGCTCTCCATCGTCGCCCAGGTGGTCGATGAGTTCCACGGCACCGTTCGGGTCGATCGGGATCCCGAGCTCGGGGGGGCGCGCTTTACGATCGTGCTCCCGACCGTCGAGTCCGACGCCGACGACTGATTTTCACGACTTTCTTACCTTGGGCTCCCGCGCCGTTTAGTGGGGGGTGTCAGACTTTCGCTAAAGGATTTCCCTATGCGCACCTACCATCGCACCCCCCAACAGCGAGACCGACGCTTCGCCCGAGTCCGGAGGATGACCCAGACGGTCCTCATCGGCTCGGGCGTGGCGTCGGGTGTCTTCGTGGGGTACGCGGCGAGCACCGCCAAGCCCGTCAGCACCGTGCGGGTGCCCACGGGCACGACCCAGTCCACCTCGTCCGGGGCGGCAACGCCGACCACGACGGTGCCGGCCTCGGGTGCGTCCCAGTCGCCGAGCACGGTGTACACCCCGCCCACGACCGCCCCGGTCACGACGACCACCGCCTGCTACACCACGCCATCGGGCTCGACGGTCTGCTACTGATCGATGGAGTTCACGATCTGGGGTCTGACGGGGACCCTCGTCACCCAACGTCCCGCTGACGAATCCTTCGCGACGGCCTGTCTCTGGCGCGTGCTCGGCGAGATCGACGGCGCCTGCAACCGGTTCCGTCCCGACAGCGACCTCTCGCGACTCAACGCGAGCGACGGCGAGCCGATCGCGGTCTCGGCGACGCTACTCGCGGCGATCGACGCCGCGATCGACGCCTCGCTGGCGACCGACGGCCTCTGTGACCCGACGATCCTTCCGTCCCTGCTCGCCTGGGGCTACGACCGCGACTACGCGATCGTGGCCAAGCGCGTGAACCTGGCCGAGCCGACCGTCCGGGCCGCGCCGGGCGTGGGCGCCATCGACGTCGATCGGCGCGCGGGCACCGTGCGTCTCGCCCCGGGCTGTCAGGTCGACCTCGGCGCGAGCGCCAAGGCCCTGGCCGCCGACCTCATCGCCGACGAGGTCGGCGCGCGCGGCGGCGTCGTCGTGGAGATCGGCGGGGACGTGGCGGTACGCGGCAGCGGCCCCGACGGCCCGTGGGTCGTCGGCGTGGCCGACCGGCTCACGATCACCGGCGACGAGCCGCGCGTTCGCGTCGCCGGTGGCGGTGTCGCGACGTCCTCGACGGCGACGCGGGTCTGGCGCGTCGCCGATCGTCTCGTCAACCACATCGTCGACCCGCGCACGGGCCTGGTCGCTGACGGTCCCTACGCGACCGCGACGGTCGCGGCCGATCGCTGCGTGCGAGCCAACGCCTTCGCGACCGCCGCGCTGCTCTGGGGCGAGGACGCGCCCTACCGCATCGCCCAGGCGGGCTGGGCGGGCCGGCTCGTGGGCCGCGACGGTACCGTGGAGTTCGTCGGAGGTTGGCCCGTCGACCAGGAGGCCCCGTGATCGCGCTCACCTCGCCCTACCTCTGGTACACGACGCGCGCCACGGGCCTGGTCACGCTCGTGCTCTTCACCCTCGTCGTCTCGCTCGGCACCCTCGTCGCCAACCGCGTGGGTGGCACCGCCGTCGGCCGCTTCGAGCTCAACGAGCTGCACCGGACGATCGCCGCGGTCGCGTGCGCCTTCCTCGCCATCCACGTCGTCACGACGGTGATCGACAGCTACGTCTCCACCGGCCCGCTCGCGGCGGTCGTGCCGTTCGTCTCGTCCTACAAGCGCCTGCCCGTCGCCCTGGGCACGATCGCCCTGGACCTCATGCTCGCCGTGTGGGCCTCGAGCCTGCTCAAGGCCCGCATCGCCAACGCCAGCTGGCGCTTCATCCACTGGTTCAGCTGGCTCGCCTTCGCCATCGCGGTCGTGCACGCGCTGCTCGCCGGCACCGACGCGCGCAGCGGGATTGGCCTGGCGGTCGTGATCGTGTGCGTGGCCGTGGTCGCCGGCGCGGGGGCGTGGCGCTTCGCCGCGCGCCCGACCCGCGCGGCCGGGCGCACGGCGCTCTCGCCCCTGGGCGGCGAGCCCGAGCGCGCCTCGCGGCCCGTCCCACGACGAAGCGAACCGACCGCCCGTCCCGCCCCGAGCGCCGACGGCCCCCAGCGCGCCGCCCCGGCCTTCCCACGCCGGCCCCGGCCCGGACGGTCCCGGTGATCGCCCCCGAGTCGGTGCCGCGCGTGCTGCGAAACGCGTCGGGCCGTCCGCTCACCCTGTCCCAGCACGAGGAGTGCTTCGGCCCGCTGCCCCCCGGCGCGCCCTCGCTCGACGTGCTCGAGGCCTCGGGCCTCACCGGTCGCGGCGGCGCGGCGTTTCCCACCGCGAAAAAGGCCCGCCTCATCCGCGAGCAGCGCGGTCACGGCAAGTTCGTCGTGGTCAACGCGATGGAGGGCGAGCCGGCGGCCCACAAAGACCGCACCCTCATCAGCGCCAACCCGCACCTCGTGCTCGACGGCGCGCAGTACCTCGCGGGCATCGTCGGCGCGCGCCACGTGGCCGTGTGCGTCTCGCGCGACGACCCGATCATGGTGAACCACTTGCAGCGCGCCGTGCACGAGCGCGACCGCCACGGCGCGCGCGGGGTCAGCTTCGAGCTGCACACCCCGCCGTGGCGCTACGTCGCGGGCGAGGAGTCGGCCCTCGTGCACTGGCTCGACGACAACGAGTCGCTGCCCCAGTACCGCCCGCGGCGGCCCCACATCCTGCGCATCGGCCACGCACCCGTGCTCGTGGACAACGCCGAGACCTGCGCGCACGTGGGGCTGATCGCGCGCTACGGCGGCGACTGGTTCCGGCGCCTCGGCACGCCGACGAGCCCGGGCAGCGCGCTCGTGTCGGTGAGCGGCGCCGTCGCGCGCCCGACCGTCCTCGAGATCCCCCTCGGGGTGCCGGTGCGCTCGATCCTCGAACGGGCCGGCGCCGACCCGGACCCCCAGGCCGTACTCATGGGCGGCTACGGCGGCGCGTGGCTCGACGCGCGCCACCTCGACGTGCCCTACGCCAACGACGCGCTCGCCCCCCTCGGTTCCTCGGTCGGCGCCGGGGTGATCATCGTGCTGCCCCGCTCGGGCTGTGGCATCGCCGAGACCCAGCGCATCGCGCGCTGGATGGCCAACGAGAGCGCGCGCCAGTGCGGACCGTGCGCCTTCGGGCTGCCGGCCATCGCCGAGGACCTGGCCCGGCTCGCGCTGGACAGCCGCGGGGCCCGGGCCGCCTACGAGCGCCTGGTGGACCGCTGCGGGGCGATCGAGGGGCGCGGCGCGTGCCGGCACCCCGACGGCGTGGTGCGCCTCGTGCGCTCGGCACTGGCGGTCTTCGCCGAGCACGTCGAGGACCACGTCCAGGGCGTCGCCTGTCCGGCCAGCCGCTCGACCCGCCACTACAGCGCCGTGCCGAGCCTCGAGCGCGAAGAGGAGCTCATATGGGAGTGAGACGGCGCGTCGGGGGCTTTGTCTTGCTCGTCAACCCAATCCTGTGCGACGGGTTCGGTCACTGCGCCGAGCTGGCGCCGGACCTGGTCCACGTGGACGAGTGGGGCTACCCCATCATCGTCACCGAACCCGTGGCACTGGCCAACCTGGCCGCCCTGGAGTCGGCGCGCTACGCCGTGCGCGGCTGTCCCCGTCAGGCACTTCGCATCGAGCGCGTGCACGACGCCCACTAGGGTCGTACACCGGGCATTCCCAGACCTAGTAGTGTTCTACGAGCCATGGGATCTCTGATTAAGAAGCGCCGCAAGCGCATGCGCAAGAAGAAGCACAAGAAGATGCTGAAGCGGACCCGCTTCCAGCGTCGCGCCGCGGGTAAGTGATCTAGTTACGCGCCTACGGGCGTCGTGGTGGTTCTAAGAACGCGCAGTCGCATCGCGGGGTCGCGCACGTCCGGTCGCTCCTCGATCGCCCCCTCGATGAACATCGTCGAGCCCGACCCGGCCAGACGCACGTCGCCCAGCCGCGAACGTAGCCAGTCGAGGGTCGTCCCCAGACGCGGCTCGACCCGTCGGGCCGGCTCCTCGAGGTGGTTGGTGCCCGTTGGACGCCAGCCCGACTCGTAGAGCTCGTCGTAGGCGTGGTAGCAGGCCGGCGTCGACACCCCGAACTCGGGGATGAACAGGGTCACCGTGCGCGCCTCGAAGGGCAGCGGGCTGACCCGCTCGCCGACGCCCTCGACGAGCGCCCGACCACCGACCTGACAGAACGGGACGTCCCCACCCAGGCTCAACGCGCGAGCAGCGTCCACGCCCCCGGCCCAGCGCAGGATCGCCGCGGCGTCGGCGCTGCCCCCGCCGAGTCCCCCGCCGGCTGGAATCCGCTTGTCGATGCGCACCCCGGCCCGGCGCCCCACGAGCGCGAGCGCCCGAGCGACGAGATTGTCCGCGCCCTCGGGCACGGGCCGCTCGAAGGGGTTGGCAACGCGCACGTAGTCGCCCGCCTCGTCGATCGTGAGCTCGTCGGCCAGGGCCAGTGTCGTCATCTCGCTGCGCAGTTCGTGGTACCCGTCGGCGCGCCGACCCACGATCTCGAGGTACCAGGTGAGCTTGGCCGGGGCGAGCAGGGTCGTCACCGCGCGGCCGCCAGCCTCGCGAACTCCTCCAGGGTCAGCTCCTCGGGCCGGCGCGTCGCCTCGACCTGCGCGCGCTCGAAGACGCCCTCGGTCGCCCAGTCGGCCAGCGATCGGCGCAGCATCTTGCGCCGCTGGCCGAAGGCGCTGCGAATCACGCCAAAGAGCTCAGCCTCGGAAACCACGCTCGGATCGACGCGCACGGCCTCGCGGCGGGTGATGGCAACGAGGGCCGACTCCACCTTCGGGCGCGGCACGAAGACGTTCGCGCTCACTCGCCCGACGACGGTGGCGTCGGCGAAGTACTGCACGCGCAGCGACACCGCCCCGTAGGCCTCGTCACCCGCTGAGGCGGCGAGACGCTCGCCCACCTCGCGCTGGACCATGACGAGCAGGCGCGTGACCGTGGGCTGGGACTCGAGCAGGTGCAGCACGAGCGGCGTCGCCACGTTGTAGGGCAGATTGGCCACCACGACGGCCGACCGGCCGGCCGTGATCGCGGCGAAGTCGGCCTTGAGGGCGTCGACGTGGTGCACGACGACCCCGTGGGGCTCCACGACCGCGGTGAGCGGCTCGATCAGGTAGCGATCTACCTCGATCGCGATCACCTCGGCGCCGGTCTCCACGAGGGCGAGCGTCAGCGAGCCGAGTCCCGCCCCGATCTCGACCACCAGGTCACCGGCCCCGACACCGGCCAGTCGAGCGATGCGGCGCACGGTGTTGGCGTCGGCGACGAAGTTCTGGCCGAGCGCGCGCGACGGCGACAGCCCGTGCTCGGCGAGCAGCGCCTGGATCGTCGTGCGCGAATGGGTCACCAGGTGACTTTGACACGAACGACGCCGCGCCACAGCGGCGTCAGCTCGGCGAACTGGGTCTCCGAGAGGTCGACGACCCGTCCGGGCGAGTAGTCCTGGCGGTCCGTCACCAGGCACGAGATCGTCCGGCCCGTAGCGAGGTCCTCGATGGTGATGCGGGTGCCGCGCGGCAGGTACCACGTCGCGCACTGCCCCGGGATGTAGGCGTACCAGGTGGCGATGCCGATGCGGGTGCGCGACGCAGCGGGCTTGGTCGTGGTCGTGACGGGATGGGTCGTCGTGGTGGTGGGTGTCGTGGTCGGCGTCGTGCCGCCCGGGGTCGTCGGGGCGCTGGTCGTCGTCGTGGGTGCCGTGGCACGCGTCGTGTCGAGCACGACGACCGTGCCGCGATGCACCTCGGTGCCCGGCGTCGGGCTCTGGGCGACCACCGAGGTCCAGGTGCCATCGGTGCTGCCGAGCCCCTGGGGGTGCGCGCGAAGACCGTCGCGCGCGAGCAGGGTGAGCGCCGCGGAGCGGGCGCGCCCGACGAGCGCGGGGACGCGCACGAGGGTTGGTCGAGCCACGGTCGTGGTGCTCACGCGCGCGACGCGCAGGGAGGCACTCGAATGCCAGGCGACGCGCGTGCCGGGCGCGGGGCTCTGGCCGGTGACGACGTTCCAATCCGTGGGGCCCGACACGGCGAAGTAGAGCCCGGCCCGGGCCATCGCCGTGAAGGCGGCACCCCTAGGCCGTCCCACCAGGTTGGGCATGACCGTCGTGCCAGACGGCGACGTGGTGGCGACGCGCGCGGTCCTGACCAGGACCGACGAGTGCACGGTGAGCGTCGTGCCGGGTCGGGGACTCTGGGCGACGACGATGTTCCAGTTGGCCGGGCCGCGCGTGGTGAAGTAGAGCCCCGCGTGGGCCATCGCCGCGAAGACCTCGCTACGGGTGCGGTAGAGCACGTCGGGCATGATCGTGCTGCCGGACTGGGGCGCGCTCGCCACGGTCGCCGCGAGGACCACCGTCGAATGCCAGGGCACGAGCGTGCCCGGGGGCGGATTCTCCGCCACCACCTCGTTCCAGCCAGCCGGCCCGTTCACCCGGAAGTAGAGGCCGGCGTTGGCCATCGCGGCGAAGGTGGTCGTGCGGTCGAAGTGGATCACGTTGGGCATGTGCACCGGGGCGTGGCTGGTTCCCGCCCCGGCGACCGGATGCGCGTCCAGGACCGGCAGCAGGCCCACTAGGCCGACCACGGTCATCAGTAACGCCGAGCGCAGACGCACTCGACGATTCGATGTCCTCAGTTGTTCACCCTCCGCCAGGACTGCGGGCCGTCGATGCGCCCACACCAACGCTAGGCAAGCCGGGGCCGAAAGGCAAACCGAACGGCGAGCTCACCTCTACTCCCTGGTCAACGCTGATTACTGACCGGGCAGCCGGAAGAGTCGGGCCGTGTTGGCCGCCGTCTGGCGCCGCAGCAGTGAACTTTCTTCACCTCGCAGCTCGGCGATGAACTCCCCCACGACCGCGACCAGTGCCGGCTCGTTGGGCCGGCCGCGGTGGGGCACCGGGGCGAGGAAGGGGCTGTCAGTCTCGACGTGCAGCCGGTCCAGGGGGATGGTGCGCACCGCGTCGCGCAGCAGTTCAGCGTTCTTGAAGGTGACCACCCCGGCGATGGAGATGTCACAGCCGAGCGCCAGGCAGGCAGCCGCGTCGTCAGGGGTCCCGGTGAAGCAGTGGATCACCGTGCGCGCCGGCACGCCCTCGCTGGCCAAGATCGAAACGAGGTCGTCAAAGGCGTCGCGGGCGTGGATCACCAGGGCGAGATCGAGTTCGTGCGCGAGCGCGATCTGGGCAGCGAAGGTCCGGCGCTGGTCGGCGCGCGGCGCGTGCTCGTAGTAGTAGTCGAGTCCCGTCTCGCCGATGCCGACGAGCTTGGGGTGCTTGGCCCGCGCGAGCGCCGCCACCGGCCCGAGATCCTGGGTCGAGTCGTGGGGGTGCAGCCCGACCACGGCGTAGACCTCGACGGGACTGTCGAGCTCGGTCATGGCGAGGGCCTCGGCCGAGTTGGCGGCGTCGGTGCCGATCACGACCACCCGGTCGACGCCACCGGCGAGGGCGCGCTCGAGGGTCGCGCGCGCGGCGGCCTCGCCGCCGTCGCCCATGAACTGGTCCTGGAGATGGCAGTGCGCGTCGGTCCAGAAGCTCATCGCGCCTCGTTGATCCGCGGAAACAGCGGCTCACCCTTCTCGATGGCGATCCCGCCGGGGTAACGACCCCAGACCAGGCTCTCGTGGGCGAGCTCGTCCGTCGGCGAGCCAGCGAGGCCGAGCCGGCGCCACAGCTCGCGCGCGACGCCCGGCATCGCCGGTGACACGAGGACCGCGACGAGCCGGATGACCTCGAGCGCGTCGCCGAGCACGCGATCGACGGGCTCGCCCGGGGCCATCTTCCAGGGCGCGTGGCGCTCCAGGTAGGCGTTCGTCGCGCCGATGAGTCCCCAGGTCGCCTCGAGGGCCGCGTGGGGTGCGAAGTGCTCCCACGCGCTAGCCGCCGTCTCGACGGTCGACGCGGCGATCGCCGCCAGCTCGGACCGCGGGTCCGGGGCGGGGGCGACGCCGGCGCACTTGGAGCCGACGACCGTCGCCACGCGGGCCACCAGGTTGCCGAGGTTGTTAGCGAGGTCCGTGTTGTAGCGCTGGGTGATGCCCTCGTAGGAGAATTCGCCGTCGTTGCCAAGGGCCGTCTCGCGCAGCAGGTAGTAGCGCAGCGGGTCGACGCCGAACTCCTCGGTCAGGGTGACCGGAGCGATGTCGGTGAGCTTGACGCCGCCCTCGGCGGCCATGGTCTTGGAGAGCTTCTGGCCGCCCACGAGCAGCCAGCCGTGTACCTGGACGTGGCTCGGCGGCTCGAGGCCGGCGGCGAGGCACATCGCGGGCCACCAGACGCAGTGGAACCGGATGATCTCCTTGCCGATCAGGTGGTGTGACGAGGGCCACCACGCGGCGACCCGGTCGTCGTCGCGGCCGTAACCGATCGCGGTGAGGTAGTTGATCAGCGCGTCGTACCAGACGTAGAAGACGTGGCGCTCGTCCCAGGGCACCGGCACGCCCCAGGCGATGGAGGTGCGGGTGATCGAGATGTCGCGCAGCCCGCCCTTGATGAAGGCGTAGGCCTCGTTGCGCTTGGTCTCGGGCGTGACGAAGCCGGGGTGGGCGTCGTAGTACTCGATGAGCCGGTCCTCGAAGGCCGAGAGGCGAAAGAACCAGTTCTCCTCTTCCATCTCGGTGAGCGGCCGGCCGTGGATCGGGCAGTTGCCGTGGTCGCTCGCCTCGACGGTGTAGTAGTCCTCACAGCTGACGCAGTAGAGGCCCTGGTAGACGCCCTTGTAGATGTAGCCGTTCTCGTAGATGGCTCCGAGGAACTTCTGGACGCTCTCGTAGTGGCGGGGCTCGGTGGTGCGGATGAAGTCGTCGTAGCTGACCTCCAGAGCGTCCCAGGCCTCGCGGAAGCGCGCCGAGGTCCTATCGGTCCAGGCCTGGGGCGTCATGTCGTGCTTCGCGGCCGCGTCGGCCACCTTCTGGCCGTGCTCGTCGGTACCGGTGAGAAAGAGGGTCTCGTCACCGTTCAGCCGGTGCCAGCGCGCCAGGGCGTCGGCGTTGAGGGTCGTGTAGGCGTGACCCACGTGTGGGGCGTCGTTCACGTAGTAAATCGGCGTGGTGATGTAGAAACGACCCATCCGACCAGCGTAACGAGTCAGGCGCCCCGCTCCGATCGGATCTCGAGGGCCACGTCATAGGCGATCCGATGCGCGACGCCCAGCTCGCTCGCGACCGCGCCCACCGCGTCGCGCACACTCGCGCCCGTCCCCAGGTGCGCCTCGAGCGCCTCGCGGATGACCGAGGCGGGCAGTTCGGTCGGCTCGGCGCCCGCGAGCACGACGACGACCTCGCCGCGCACCTCCCCCTCGGCCCAGTGTCCGGCGACCTCGGCCAGCGTGCCGCGCACGAGCTCCTCGTGCAACTTGGTCAGCTCGCGCGCCACGACGACGCGCCGGTCCCCGTAGAGCGCGGCGAGCTCGGCGAGGGTCGCCACCAGTCGCTGGGGCGACTCGTAGAAGACGATCGTTCGCGGCTCGCGCGCCCAGTCGGCGAAGCGGGATCGTCGCTCCCCGGCCCGGCGCGGCACGAAGCCCTCCATGACGAAGCGCTCGGTCTCCAGGCCGCTCACCGACAGCGCCGCGACCACCGCGCTCGGACCCGGGGTCGTCGTGACCACCAGGCCCGCCTCGGCGACCGCCGCCACGACGCGCCGACCCGGATCACTGATCCCGGGTGTCCCCGCGTCGCTCGCCAGCGCGACCACCGACCCGGCGGCGATCAGCTCGATCACCTCGGCGCTCTGGGCCATCTCGTTGTGTTCGCGCAGCGAGCGCAGCCGGCCCCGGGGGCTAAGTCCGAATGCGCTCAGCAGGACCCGCGTGCGTCGCGTGTCCTCGCAGTAGATGGCATGGGCGCTCTCGAGCACCGCCCGGGCCCGCGGACTCAGGTCCTCGAGGTTCCCGATTGGGGTCGCCACGACCACCAGAGCACCGGATCCGCCCGCTGGTTCTTGCATCGACGCCTCCGTTTGGCTAGCGGGTCCCTGACCGTACTAGCATTGTCACCTATGTCGAAGCGGACCGTGAAGCGCAAGTTACGCGCCAAGAAGAAGGCTAACCACGGCAAGAAGCCGAACTGCGGCCGCGGCTAGCACGCACCGTCCCAGGTCAATACCCGCCGCGCAATCGTCTCGGCGAGCATCGACGGACGGTCGCTCACCAGCCCGTCGACCCCCAGGTCGAGCAGTCGATCCATCCCTGACTGGTCGTTGATCGTCCAGACGTGCACGGCCACGCCCGCGTTGTGGGCCGCCTCGACGAATCGCTCGTCCACGACCGTGACGTCACCGTAGGTCTCGGGCACCTGGAAGGCGACCGCCGGCGGCACGACCGGATGGCCCTCGAGACTCGAGAAGAAGAACGTGGCCGTCTCCTCGGTCGCCGCGGACGTCGCGACGCCCGGCGCCTCGCGCCGGAAGGACTCGATGGCGCGGTCGAGGAAGGACGCGACGATGACGCGATGGGCGCACTCGAGCCGCTCGATCTCGCGCGCGAGCAGCGCTTCGTAGGGCCGCACGTCGGGCGCAGTCTGCTTGATGTCGAGGTTGAGCAGCACACCGGGCACGGCCGCCACGACCTCCTCGAGCGTGGCGACCCCGTAGCGTCGGTCGACCGGCGCGCGGCCGCGCCACGGGTAGGCCGACGCCTCGCGGCCCGGCGTCGCCGTCGCACCGGGCGTGAACCAGTAGGCGCTGTCGAGCTCGCGCAGCTGGGCGAGGGTCATCGCGGCGATCGCCCCGTGGCCGTTGGTCGTCGCGTCAACGGTGGCGTCGTGACAGACCACGAGCTGACCGTCGGCGGTGGCGTGCACGTCGAGCTCGATGGCGGTGGCCCCGGCGGCGACGGCCTGCTCGATGGCACCGAGCGTCGAGGAGGGTCCTTCGAAACTGCCGCCCTGGTGGGCGAAGGCGATGACTCGCCGATCGAGCCAGTCGCTCACATCGAGTTCGCCCGCAGCTCGGCGGTGCGCAGCGCCACGACGTGCTCCATGTAGAAGGCGAGTCCCGGCACGAAGCCTGACAACAGCATCAGCACGAGCAGCCCGAAGGGCAGTCGGGCCTTCAGGGTGAACTGGAAGCACATCACCAGGTAGATCGGGTAGAGCACCACCCCGTGGCCGATGCCCACGACGGTGACGAGTGGCTTCATGCTCGTCCAGAGCGACAGGTCCACCGTGTGCAAGAGCAAGAACACGACGAGCACGAGCAGCGTCGTGCCGGTGACGAAGGACATCAGTCGGTAGCGCCGGAACGCCGCCTCCACTAGTGACCCCAGAGTTTCTTCTTCGAGCGGTCCGCCAGCTGCTCGAGGTGGTCGTTGTAGGCCGCGAGCTCGGGGTCCTCGTCGGCCTCGCGCTGACGAGCCTGGCGGGCCTCGGTGCGCATCCGCTCCTCGTAGGCCCGGCGCTCCTGCTCGTCATCCTCGCTCACGCGGTCCAGGTTGAGCAGCGCGTACCAGCCGAGCACGCCGAGCACGCCAAAGACCGGCCATTCGATCGAGTACAGGAAACTAAGCGAGTTACCCTGGACCGCTCGACCGACCTGCCACCACGCCGCGGTCGCGCACATCGCGAGCCAGGCGATGAGTACGAGGTGCAACACCAGGGCCTTTGCACTCAACCACTTCGACTTCACCGGGCCATCCTACTGAGCCTCCCCGTCGACTCATCCTAGGATGGCGTGGTGCTGTCCGCCGTCTCACCCTTCCACTGGCGCGACGCGACCCAATTAGCGCTCGAACCGGGCGCGATCGCGCTCATGGTGCTGGCCGGGGCGCTCTACGCCTGGGGCCAAAGCCGGGTGCGGGACTGGCCGCGGAGCCGGAGTCTCTACTTCGCCCTGGGCTTGGTCGTGACCTTCGTGGCGACCGAGTCGTTCATCGGCGTCTTTGACCGGGCGTACTTCAGCGACCACATGGTCCAGCACCTGCTGCTGATCATGGTCGCCGGGCCGCTCTTTGCCATCTCGACGCCACTCGACCTCGCCTACCGCGCGGGGTCGGCGCGCCTGCGCGCGGTGCTCGACGGCCGGGTGATGACCACGCTGACCCAGCCGCTCGTCGCCTTCGCGCTCTACTTCGTCTTCATCCCGGTCTCGCACCTCACCGGTCTATTCAACGAGATGCTGCTACACGAGTGGATCCACCAGTTCGAGCACCTCGGATTCCTCGTCGTCGGCTACCTCTTCTTTCGCGTGGCCTTCGGGCTCGAGCGCGGCCGCACGATCCATCCCGGCCTGCGCCTCGTCTTCGTGATGGCCGCGGTGCCGGTGGACACCTTCACCGGGCTCGCCCTCGCGATGTCCTCGCACAACCCCTTCTCGGCCTACCGGACGCTCGCGCCGATCGGTTCGACGCCCGCGTCGATCCTCACCAACGTCCAGCTGGGCGGAGCGATCATGTGGATCGGCGGCGACGCGCTGATGCTGCTCGCCTGCATCCCCATCGCGGTGGCGTGGGTCCGCTGGGAGGCGAGGCGCACCGTCGAGCTCGACGCGCGTCTCGACGCCCAGGGCCGCTGATCTACAGCAGGCCCGCCTCGATGGCGAGCGCCTCGAGGTCGGTCTCGGGCCGAGCGCCCAGGTGCTTGATGATCTCACCCGCGCAGAGCGATCCGAGTTCGGCCGCCTCGATCGGGTCGGCGCCGAGCGCGAGGCCGTAGAGGTAGCCCGCGGCGAACATGTCGCCCGCCCCGTTCTGGTCGACGACCTCGTCGACCTCGCTGGCCGGGACCGACACGACTCCGTGGGCCGTCAGGACATCGGCGCCGAGGGGCCCGCGGGTCACGACCGCGAGCACCCCGAGCTCGTCGAGGTTCGCGAAAGCGTGCTCGAGGCTCTCGACCTGAAAGAGGGCGAGGATCTCGGCCTCGTTGGCGAGCAGGACGTCGACGTGATTCGTGACGAGCTCTAAGAAGTCGCGCCGGTGGCGCTCGACGCAGAACATGTCCGACAGCGACAGCGCGACCATCGAGTCGTGCTGGTGGGCGAAGTCCACGACCTTCTGGATCGCCATCTTGGCCGGGGGCAGGTCGTAGAGGTAGCCCTCGATGTAGGTGATCTCCGAGCGCGCGATGAGCCGCTCGTTGATGTCAGCGACGTGGAGCCGGTTGGAGGCGCCGAGGTAGGTCGCCATGGTGCGCTGGGCGTCGTCGGTGATGAAGACGTGGCACCGGCCCGTGGCGCCCTCCTCGGGCGAGGCGATCGCCAGGTCCAGCTCGACGCCCATGGTGCGCAGGTCGTGGGTGAAGCGCTCGCCGAACTCGTCGTCGGCGACCTTGCCGATGTAGCCGCAGGTCCCCCCGAGGGCGGCGATGCCGGCGATCGAGTTGGCGACCGAGCCGCCCGACATCTGGATCGTCGGGCCCATCGACTGGTAGAAGGTGTCGAGCTGCTCCTCGCCGATCAGCGTCATCGACGCCTTGACCAGGCCTAAGTCGTGGTACACCTCGGCCGAGTCACGCGCGATGATGTCGAGCATCGCGTTGCCGATGCCCGTGACGGCGAGCCTCGTCGGACCCGGCTTGAGGCGCAGCGAGACGGGTGTCGGCGGAGTTGTCACTTAGCGAGCGTAGAA
This sequence comes from Actinomycetes bacterium, assembly GCA_021818025.1. Taxonomy (GTDB): domain Bacteria; phylum Actinomycetota; class Acidimicrobiia; order Acidimicrobiales; family RAAP-2; genus RAAP-2. The sequence goes on from JAKAFH010000025.1 coordinate 18,305, forward strand.
GATTTGCCTCTAGTGTTTCCAACTATGACTTCCCCCAATCCCTTCCGCCTGCCACGTACCATCGTCCCGCGCGCCTACCGGATCTTTTTGACGCCGGACCTCGAGGGCGCCACGTTTACCGGACGGGTCGAGATCGACGTCGAAGTCACCGAGCCCGTCGAGCGCGTCACCATGCACGCGAAGAATCTCGTCCTCGGACCGGCGACCCTCACCGGCCAGGGCACGAGCCGCCGCTCGGACGAGCCGGCCTTTGATGAGACCTACGAGACGGTCACCTTCGCCTTCGCCGAGACGATTCCCGACGGACCGGCGACGCTCGAGATCGCGTTCTCGGGCGTGCTCAACGATCAGCTGGCGGGCTTCTACCGCTCGACCTACACCGACGACGCCGGTGTCGCCCACGTCATCGCGACGACCCAGTTCGAGCAGTCCGACGCCCGCCAGGCCTTCCCCTGCTGGGACGAGCCGTCCTTCAAGGCCACCTACCAGGTCAACCTCACGGTGCCGAGCCACCTCGCCGCCATCTCGAACTCGCCCGAGGTGGAGAACGTCGACCTCGGCAACGGGCAGCGCTCGGTACGCTTCGCGCCGACGATGGTGATGTCCACCTACCTCGTCGCCTTCGTGGTGGGGCCCTTCGACTTCACCGAGGCGGTCGACGTGGACGGCGTGCCGCTGCGGGTGGTCTACCCCGTCGGCAAGGGCCACCTGACCGCCCTCGCGCTCGAGGCCGGCGCCTTCGCGCTGCGTTACTTCAGCGAGTACTTCGCGATCCCCTACCCCGGCGAGAAGCTCGACATGGTCGCGATCCCCGACTTCGCCAACGGGGCGATGGAGAACCTCGGCTGTGTGACCTACCGCGAGAACGCGCTGCTCGTCGATCCGGCGACCGCCTCGCTCGCCGAGGTCCAGCGCGTCGCGGAAGTCGTGCACCACGAGATCGCCCACATGTGGTTCGGCGACCTGGTGACGATGGAGTGGTGGGAGGGGATCTGGCTCAACGAGGCCTTCGCGACCTTCATGCAGCTGCTCTGCACGGACGCCTTCCGCCCCGAGTATCGCATCTGGACCGACCAGGCCGTCCTGCGCGACCAGTCGATGCACGTCGACGGCCTCGCCTCGACCCGCTCGATCGAGTACGAGGTCATCTCCCCCGACGACACCCAGGGCATGTTCGACTTGTTGACCTACGAGAAGGGCGGCTCGGTGCTGCGCATGCTCGAGCAGTACCTCGGCGCGACGACCTTCCGCGACAGCATCCGCCACTACCTGGCCCAGCACGCCTACGCCAACACGGTGACCGGGGACCTGTGGGACGCGCTCGAGCTCGTCTCGGGCCAGCCGGTGCGCGAGATGATGGACACCTGGATCCTCCAGGGCGGCCACCCCATCGTGACCCTGGCCAACGGCGCCCTGAGCCAGTCGCCCTTCATCGTCGGCGACCCCGCCAACAAGGGGGCCGTCGGTGACCGCTGGCTCGTGCCGGTGCTGACCCGGTCCCTCGACGGCGGGCCGATCTCGCACCACCTGCTGGGCGACACGCCCGTTGCGGTCACCGACGCCGCACCGGTGGTCGTGAACGCCGGCGGCTGGGGCTACTTCCGCTCGCGCTACGCCTCGGCGGACCTGGCGGCCCTCGCGGCACGGCTCGACGAGCTCGACGAGCTCGAGCGCGCCATGCTGGTCGCCGACACCTGGGCGCTGCTGTTCGCCGGCGAAGTGACCTGGCGCGACTTCTACACCGTGGCGGCCGGCCTGGGCGCGCACAACGAGCCCATCCCGTGGGGATTCGTCGCGGCCGCGGTCACCATGATCGAGCGCGCGCTGCCCGGGCCAGCGCGCGAGGTCCTCGCGCGCGAGGTGCGCGAGCTCGCCGAGCCTCAGTTCGCCCGACTCGGCTGGGACCGACGCGAGGACGAGAGTGTGCTCACCGGTCAGTTGCGCGCCATCGTCATCGGACTGCTCGGGATGGTCTGCAACGACGACGCGATCATCGCCGAGGCGCGACGGCGCTTCGAGGCTGACACCATGGACGGCGACCTGGCGCTCACGATCCTGCGCATCACCGCCCACCACGGTTCGGTGAACGACTACGACACGTTCCTCGAGCGCTACCGCGTCGCCACGTCGCCCCAGGAGTCACTGCGCTACCAGCTCGCCCTGGGCGCCTTCAGCGACGAGAAGATCGCGCTCGACGCGGCCGAGCGCTGCTTCAGCGAGTTCCGTTCCCAGGACGCCCCGCTGGTCCTCGTGCAGCTGATGCGCAACGAGACGACCGGACCCACCGTGTGGCGCTACCTCGCCTCGCGCTGGGGCGAGGCCATCGAGCGCTTCTCGCGCAACCTCCACGCCCGTCTCGCGGCGGCCCTGCCGACCTTCGTCAACGACGCGGCCCTTGCCGACGAGGTCGAGACCTTCCACCGCGCGCACCCGGTGGTCGGCGGCTATCCCGCCACGGTGGACCAGCAACTCGAGCTCATGCGCGCGGGCCAGGCATTCGCGGCCGCCATTCGACAGCAGTTCTAGCGCCATGTCCGTGGGCGCCTTCGTCGGGATCATGGCCCTCATGTTCCTCCTGGAATTGCCCGACAAGACCATGGTCGCGACCATCGTCATGTCCACCCGGGCACGGCCCGGCTCGATCGTGCTGGGCGCGTCGGCCGGCTTCGTCGTCCAGATGGGCATCGCGGTGGCCGCGGGCAGCGCGCTGACTCTGCTGCCGGTGCGTCCCAAGGAGTTCGTCGTCGCGGCGCTCTTCCTCGGGGGCGCCGCCTACCTGCTGTTCGTCCCCGAGAAGGTCGAGGAGCGAGAGGGCGAACGAGAGGGCGAGCGAGAGACCACGGGCACGCGATTAAAGGAGGTCACCACCGCCTTCAGCGTCATCTTCCTCGGCGAGTTCGGCGACCTCACCCAGATCCAGGCCGCGAACCTCAGCGCAAAGACTCACCAGCCCGTCGAGGTCTTCGTCGCCTCGTCCATCGCGATGATCGCGGTGACGTTCCTCGGGGTCTTCGGCGGTCGAGCCCTGCAGCGCATCGTGCCGCTGCGGCTCATCCGCCTCGGCGGCGGCGCCGTCTTCGCGGTGCTCGGCCTCTACACCCTCGTCGAGGCGCTGCGTTGAACTTCGAGGACCGCCTCGCCTACGCCGAGACCGTGGCCGGCTTCATGCCCCCCGACGAGGGTCGCGCCCTCGCGCGCCACGGGCTGATGCGCGCGAGCGAGCAGCCCCACGGCACCTGGCTCGAGATCGGCGCGTGGTGCGGCAAGTCCGCGGTCTACCTGGGCGCGGCCGCCGCGCGGGGCGCGAGCGTGCTCTACTCGCTCGATCACCACCACGGCAGCGAAGAGAACCAGGTGGGCTGGGAACACCACGACCCGACCCTGGTCGACCCCGTCGACGGCCGACTGAACACGCTGCCCGCCTGGCAGCGCACCATCGCCGTGGCCGAGCTCGAGGACACGGTCATCGGACTCGTCGGCCCCTCGAGCGTCGTCGCTGCGCACTTCACCCAACCACTCGACCTGCTCTTCATCGACGGTGGGCACGGTCACGACGTGGCCTGGGCCGACTACACGGTCTGGGCGCCCAAGGTGGTGCCGGGCGGGCGGCTCCTGATCCACGACGTCTTCGCCGACCCGGCCGACGGCGGTCGCCCGCCCTACGAGATCTACTGCGCCGCCCTCGAGGCCGGGTTCGACGAGGTCGACGCCGTGGGCTCGCTGCGAGTCCTACGCGCCCGTTAGCGGACAGCCCGGCTCGGCGTAGTCGGCGACGCTCGCGAGCACCCGCGCGTCGTGGCGGAACATGCCCGACGCGCCCGAGGACGACGTGAGCGCGTCCGCCGCCAGCAGCACCGCGGCCACCGTATAGCTCGTCACCTCGCGGTCGGGGAACGTGACGTGCTCGGGGTAGGCGAGGCCCGTCCAGTAGGCCCCGTCGTCGCGACGGTGCCGGCTCGTCTGCTCGAAGAGCTCGAGCGCCTCGCCGGTCAGGCCAATGGCGTCCAGGGCCAGCACGCACTCGGCGGTCTCGGCGGCCGTCACCCAGTCGTTAGTCGACACGCAGCGCACCCCGTGACCGACCATGACGTGGCGCTCCCAGCCGTCGCGGATGCGCCGCTCGCCGGCGTCACCGGTCAGCGCCCCGCTGATAACGGGGTAGTACCAGTCCATGGCGAACTCGTTCTTCGGCGCGAAGGCCCCCGGGTGGTGCGCGACCGCGTGCCCGAGGCGCCCGGCCGCCTGGGCCCACGCGGTCGCGTCGCGGTCCAGGCGCGTAGCCAGGGTGATGGCGCAGCGCAGCGCGTGGTAGATCGACGACGAACCCGTCAGGAGCGCGTAGCCCTCGGGCCGCCCCGCGGCGTCGATCGACCAGCGGATCGTGCCGTCGTCGAGCTGCCAGCGCAGCACGAAGTCGATCGCGCGCGCGACGACGTCAAAGTGCGCCGCGGCGAAGTCGACGTCCTCGGTGACGAGCAGGTAGTGGCACAGGCCCGTCGCCACGTAGGCGCAGACGTTGGTGTCCAGGCGCGCGTCCAGCACGTCGTCCCCGCGGTAGTAGTTGAACCAGCTGCCGTCACCAAGTTGGGTGGCGGCGAGCCACCGGTACGCGGCGCGGGCCTCGTCGAGCCGACCGGTCACGGTGAGCGCCATCGCGACCTCCACGTGATTCCAGGGGTCACAGTGCCCGCCGTCGAACCACGGCAGCTGGCCGCTGGGGCGCTGCAGGCCAACGAGGAACTCCGCGCTCGCGTCGACCTGCTCGGCGCTCAGTAGCCCGGGGACCCCGGCGAGTCCGCTCGCGAGGATCGTCACGACGCGGGCTTGTCGAGGTAGTAGACGACGGACTTGCCCATGATCGGCGCGAGCACGCGCTCGGCCAGCCGGGTGATCGCCGGGCGCTTCACGATGTCCCACACCAGCAGCCGGTGATAGGCCCGCACGAACCGGTTGTCCTCGTTGGTCGTGCCGACGAGGCACTTCAGCCACCAGTACGGGCTGTGCAGTCCGTGGGCGAAGCCGTGCCCGCTCACGCGCAGCCCGACGTCGCGCAGCCGCTGCTCGATGACCGAGCGGCGGTAGATGCGCACGTGGCCCCCGGGGACCAGGTGGTACTCGTCAGAGAGCGCCCAGTTCACCAGTTCGGGGAAGAAGCGCGGCACGGTGATCGCCATGGTCCCCCCGGGACGCAGCACGCGCGCGAGCTCGGCCATGGCCGCACGGTCGTCGGGGATGTGCTCGAGCACCTCGGCGCAGATCACGCGGTCAAAGGAGCCGTCGGGAAAGGGCAGGTGCAGCGCGTCGCCCTGCACGGCGGCGGCGCGGACCTCGCCGGCGACGAGCTCGCCCGCCTCGACCATCGCGACGAAGGTCGCGACCACCCCTTCCACCTCGTCGCGCCCGGCGTCCAGGGCCACGACGTCGGCGCCGCGTCGCGCGGCCTCAAAGGCGTGTCGGCCGAAGCCGCAGCCGAGGTCGAGCAGTCGCTCTCCGGGCGCGAGGCCCAGTCGGTCGTAGTCGGCGGTCAGCATCAGTCGAACTGCATCGACTCGGGCAGGGGGCGACCGGCGAGGATCGCGTCGTAGCAGGCGGCCGTGCCGCGCGCGGTCACCTGCCAGGTGAAGCGCGCCATCACCCGCTCGCGGCCCCGCGCGCCGAGGCGCTCGCGCAGCGCCGGGTCGTCGAGCAGCGTGCGGATCGCCGCGAGCAGCGCCTCGGGGTCGTTCGGCTCGACGAGCACGCCCGTCTCACCGCTCAGCCCCACCACCTCGGGCAGGGCGCCGCCGGTGGTCGCCACGACCGGCACGCCACAGCTCATCGCCTCGATCGCGGGCAGCGAGAAGCCTTCGTAGAGGCTCGGCACGACGGCCACCTCGGCCTCGCCGTAGAGCCGGGCCAATTCCTCGTCGCTCACGCCTGAGACCGTGGTGACGATGTCGGTGAGCCCCAGGCGCTCGAGCGCCTGGGCAACCCGACCGCCCGGACGGGGCCGGCCGATCACGACGAGCTCGACGTCGCGCTCCACGCGCAGCTTGGCGATGGCCTCGAGCAACGGCACGAGTCCCTTCATGGGCACGTCGCTACTCGAGGTCACCATGAGCCGTCCGGGCCGCTTCACCACGTCCGCGTAGGGCCGAAAGACCGTGTGATCGACCCCGACCGGCACCACCGTCAAGCGATCGAGGGGCACGTGCATCTGTGCGTTGATGTCGACCTTGGAGTTGTGTGACACCGTCAGCACGGCGGGCAGGCGGCGCGCGACGCGCACCTGCATGCGCAAGAAGCCGAACCAGCGCCGCGTGGTGAAGCGCGTCAGGCGGGTCTCGGCGTGATCGAGCGCGATCGCGCGGTCGACGGTGATCGGGTGGTGCAGGGTCTCCAGCAGTGGCCAGCCGTCGCGGTGCAGGGCCAGTATCCCCGTACCGAGGCACTGGTCGTCGTGCACGAGGTCGAAGTCACCCCGGCGCGCGTTCAGGATCTTCCTGATTCGCCGCGAGAACGCGAGCGGCTCGCCAAAGCCCGCGCTCAACATCACCGCGAACTCGGCCAGGTCCGCGAACGAGGTGAACTCCGAGCGGGCCGGGATGCGAAACGGGTCGGGGTCGCGGTACAGGTCGAGCCCGCGAACCGGCGTGAAGCCGACCCCGTCGTCGAGCTCGGGCCACGGCGGACCAGCGAAGACCTCGACGCTGTGACCGAGGGCCACCAGCTCGCGCGTGAGGTGGCGGGTGTAGACGCCCTGGCCGCCGCAGCGCGGGTTGCCCCGGTAGACGAGGAAGGCGATGCGGTGCTTGCCTGGCTCTGGCGCGCGCGCCGGCACCGATGGCGGCAGCGTGATCGCGCGTGACCGAGCCCAGGACGCCCTGGTCTCGGCGATGGTTTGACGAATCGAACGGGGCACGGGCCAACTTTCGGTCTCGACGAGGACTCATTCTCGCCGAAATCGGTGAACGGCACAAATGGTTACCGGCGGGTTAGCCCGGTGACTACGCTGCCGGTATGGACTTGACGTATCCCCCTGAGGCCGAGGCCTTTCGCGCCCACATCCGTGACTGGCTCGAGCAGAACCTGCCCGACGGCTGGTTCGATCCCGATTTCAGCCTCACCGGTGCCGAGCGCGCGGCCTTCAACGAGAGCTGGACCGAGAAGCTCTTCGAGGGCGGCTGGATCTGTGCCGGCTGGCCGACCGAGTACGGCGGCAAGGGCCTCACACTGCTCGAGCAGGTGGTGTTGAATGAAGAGTTCGCTCGAGCCGGCGCGCCGATGCGCGCGGACTTCTTCGGCGACACCCTGGTGGGCCCCACGATCTTGCAGTGGGGCACCGAGGAGCAAAAGCGCGAGTTCATCCCGGGCATTCTGCGCGGCTCGATCGGCTGGTGCCAGGGCTTCTCCGAGCCCAACTCCGGCTCGGACCTCGCGAGTCTAAAGACCAGCGCCGTGCTCGACGGCGACGAGTGGGTCATCAACGGCCAGAAGGTGTGGACGACCCAAGCCCAGCACGCCGATTACGTCTTCCTGCTCGCGCGCACGGACCCGGCCGCCCCCCAGCACGCCGGCATCAGCTACCTGCTGGTGCCCATGCGCCAGCCCGGCGTGGACGTGCGACCGATCACCCAGGTCGACGGCACGGCCGAGTTCAACGAGGTCTTCTTCACCAACGCCCGGTGCCCGCGCGGCAACGTCGTGGGCGGGGTCAACAACGGCTGGAAGGTCGCGATGACGACCCTCGGCTTCGAGCGAGGCTCGTCGTCCACGACCGGCTACCGGCGGTTCTTGAAGGAGTGGGAGGCCATCGTCGAGGAAGCACGGCGCAACCCACGGGGTCTCGACCGGCTGCATCGTGACCGGCTCGTTCGCTCGTGGTCCAAGATCAAGATCATGCAGGTGAACGGCTACCGCTCACTGACCGACGCGCTGTACGACCGCCACGACGC
>JAKAFH010000103.1 GCA_021818025.1 Actinomycetes bacterium
AATTCGAAAAATGATGGCATCCCCCTCACTCACACCCAAGGCTTCACGTACGGCCTTGGGAACAGTGACTTGGCCCTTTGACGTCACTCTCGCTGCTATATTCATGTCATGCTCCTTACTAATTCACATTAGTAAGGATAGCATCGTAACAACGCTCTCTCGATGGCCCGCTCACAGCAGCTCAATCCCACAAGTATTTTGTTCGCGCGAACTCCCGGAGCTTCGTGGTTCAGCTAGATCCGCGATCAGAATGCCTGCCGATTGAAGCATCGCGAGGATGGCGGTTCTTATTGTGTGACCCAAGGTCCACAAAATGCGATTGCGCGAATCGCTCAGTCACGCAAGAGATTGGACTCGGTGGTTCACGATCGATATGCGTCTGCACGATGTCGGATTGCGGTCACCTTCACCGTGTGCGTGGCGTCGTCGAGGAAGTACAGCACTCGATAGTCGCCGCGCCGAGCTGAGTACGCTGGCGCGAGAGGTGGCCCGAGCGGTTTTCCAACCCGCTGAGGATTGTCGAGCAGTGGTCCGATGATGAATTCGTACACCGCATGCGTGATTTTCACGGGAAGCACGTCAGAGAGTGCCCTTGCCGCCGGTCGAGCGATGAGGAGGTTGTATCGCCCCTTACTTGGTGTCGACACTGCGCCCAGCATTCTTCATTGCTTTGGCGAGTTGGTCGCTGTCGAGGACGTCACCTTCTGAAAGCGCCTGCACGCCCTCCTGGTGGGCGATCAGCAGCGAAGGGTCGGACAAAACGGCAATTGTCTCACGCATGGCGTCGTAGTCGTCGGCCCCCAGGAGCACGGCGGCTCGGCGTCCGTTCTTGGTGATTTCGATTCGTTCGTGTGTCGTACTGGCTTCGTCAACCAATTTGGACAACTGGGCTCGAGCGTCAGCGATAGGTAGTGTGGTCATGTACAGAATTATAGCGTCATTTGTTCGGCGAAGCGCGCTCGGTTCTTATTGTGTGACTCAAGGTCCACGGGTGTTGCAGATTTCACAACGTCGCACCGGGTCGGCTCATCGTCAAATTCAGGTCGTTGCTTCTTCCCACGCAGCGAACGAGTAGTCGCGTTTGGTCCACGGTTGGGAACCGTGAGCGGTTTGCGCAGCGGTCCGCTACATTCGTCTCGGTACCGCCGCTTCCACTCGGAAGCATCGCAGTGAACATCGCCGTGCGCCGCACCCACGGGGAGGGAATGCGCTCGGGACCGATCAAGTGGGACCGTACGCCACCGGCATGGCCGCGTAGCCGGGCGTCAGTTCGACCCAGCGGCTGCGCCAGTCGGGTGCGGCTCGCGTGGCGGACCAACCATCGGGGTGCGCGGAACCGCCGAGCCGGATCGAACGCGCGAGGTCTTCGAGGTGCGTATGCCAGCCGGCGCCATGGAAATGGAGCCTGTCGAGGGGCAGGCCCCGCTCCTCGACCACCAGCCGGGACTTGGCCCCCTCGTCGGTGAGCCACGCCTCCAGCTGACACTCGTCGTCGGTTCCCGGCTCGGTGGTGAGCAGCAGGTGGTGTGGCGCGTCGCAACGTTCAATCTTTGCTGGGCCCGTCCATGTACTCGTGAACGTCATCTCGATGGTGCCGCCAACGTGCAGGTCGCCCGAGACGTAGGCGAGCCAACGGGCCAGCCGTTCAGGCGACGTGCACGCCTCCCAAAGATCGCGAACGTCGGTGTCATAGAGTTCCTCGACGCGAGCTGCCCCTCGTTGAGCGTCAAGTGCGCGCATCGTGCCATTCGTCGTCATCTCTTTTCCCCTCTTTCCGATTGAACCGTTGTGTGCAGTGCTTCGGACTGATCTCGCCACTCGGCGCGACAGGTCTGAAGTCGGGCGCGGGGTGCGTCGGTCGACCAGCCCGACCTCACACCAGACGGCGGGCCCCGCCAACCTTCAGAGCAAGCAGTGAAAGTACCGGTGCGGACCTGCCGTGGCGATCGCGCGCGCTCGGCGCGGCGATACGGATTCGCAGCTGCGTGCATGACTGCGTTCTAGCGTGCCGAGTGGCCAACGCAGCGCTCTCGACACAGTCGGACCGTCGGGCTGAAACGTTTGCCGCACTGGAAATGTCGGTGAGTGCCGATCGCCCCAAAACCCAAGGGCGGACTTTCGAAGCGAACGATGGGGGCAACGGGCGAACGCATCGCTTGCTGGGATCACCTCGCTATTTCCGTGGACTGGGACTTCGCGCGACCGTCGAGCCACGGTCTCGAGCGAGGGTGCGGGATCAGAGCCGAGCGGAGCCACGGTCACAAACGGATGTCCGGTCGGTATGGTGGTTGCTTGATGAAAGTAACTTCGCAGACTAACGACCGATCACCGTCGTTGGACGCGATCGGCCAGCTGCAGGTGGGGCTGCAGAACATGACCCAGGCGTTCACTCGAGTCCGGATGCATGAGCGACTGCTTCGCGAGGCGGGACTTCGCATCGACCGCGCCTCGATCATCATTCTGTTCAAGCTGCATCACCGGGGCCGCGGCGCGATGCGAATCACGGACATCGCCGCCATCGTCGGGGTCGACGCGCCAGCGGTGACCCGTAAGATTCAACAGCTCGAGCAGCAAGGCTACGTCACGAGACTCTCCGACTCGACCGATCGAAGAGCCGTTTTGATCGTGCTCACCGATGAAGGTCAAATCGTGGTCGACCGCATCCTCGAGGTCCACCGAGCGATGCTCGTACGCCTCGTCGCCGAGTGGAGCGACGATGAACTAGCCACCTTTGCCGCGCAGCTGACGAAATTCACCCAATCCCTGACTACCGAAGTGGAGAGTTCCCTTGACCAGTGACGCACTGTCCAGCTCGAGCATCCCGGCCGAGCACGAGATTTCGCCCGAGGAACATCGGCGAATACTCGTGATCCTGCTCGCCTTGATGCTCGGGATGTTCCTCGCCGCGCTCGATCAGACGATTGTCGCCACCGCCTTACCCACCATCGCGGCCGACCTTCACGGGCTCAACCACCTTTCCTGGGTCGTGACCGCCTATCTGATCACGTCGACCATCTCGCTGCCGCTCTGGGGGAAGTTCGGCGATCTTTGGGGCCGCAAGGGATTCTTCCAGCTCTCCGTGATCATCTTCCTGCTCGGCTCGGCGCTGTCAGGACTGGCCCAGAACATGATCGAGCTCATCATCTTCCGCGCGATCCAGGGACTCGGCGCCGGGGGACTGATGGTCGGCTCACAAGCCATCATCGGTGACGTCATCCCGCCTCGTCAGCGGGGGCGATACATGGGCTACTTCGGCGCCGTCTTTGGCCTGTCGAGCGTGTTGGGACCCCTCGCGGGAGGATGGCTCACCCAGCACGTTTCTTGGCGTTGGATCTTCTACATCAACGTCCCCATTGGGATCGTCGCGCTCGCGGTGATCGCCGCGGTGCTGCACGTCCCGGCCCATCGGCTGGCGCACCGCATCGACTGGTGGGGCACGACGTTGCTCTCGGCGGGCGTGGTCGGTCTCATCCTGTTGACGACGTGGGGCGGGAGTGAATTCCCCTGGCACTCGGCCACGATCGAGTGGCTCGCAGCGGCGAGTGTCGCATTGCTGGCGATCTTCGTGGTCGTCGAGACCAAGGCAGCCGAGCCCATCGTGCCGATGGGCCTCTTCAGGAATCGGACGTTCAGCGCGGCCTCGGCCGTCGGGTTCGTGATCGGCTTCACGATGTTCGGCTCGATCGTCTACCTGCCGCTCTACCTGCAGGTCGTCCACGGCTCATCACCCACGCGCTCGGGGCTCGAGTTGCTGCCAATGGTGACGGGCATGCTCATCACGTTCATCATCAGTGGTCGGCTGGTGTCGCGAACCGGTCGCTACAAGATCTTTCCAATCGTCGGGACGGCGATCGTCACGGTCGGCATGGTCGCATTGTCACGCCTGGGGCCGACGAGCGCATTCTCGACGGCAGCGCTGTACATGTTCGTGGTCGGATTCGGGATGGGTCTCGTGATGCAGGTCCTCGTAGTGGCGGTCCAGAACTCAGTACCCCATGAGCAGCTCGGTACCGCTACGGCGACGGCCACGTTCTTCCGTTCGATTGGCGGTGCCTTTGGTGTCGCCCTCTTCGGCTCGGTGTTCAACAGCCGACTGCTCTCGCAACTGCGCGCCCATGCGACCCCTCATCAGCTGGCGATGCTTGGCGGCGGCTCGATTTCGGCCAACCCCGCCCAGATCAGCCAGTTGCCGCCAGCGGCGCACGCAATCGTGATCGACGCCTTCAGTTCGGCCCTGCAACGGGTCTTCTTCGTCGCCGCCCCGGTGGCGGTCTTGGCCTTCCTCCTCACGTGGCTGATGAAGGAGATCCCACTGCGCACCCACGCACACCGTCCCAGCACCGGCGCTGAAGACGTTGCGGGTGAACCGCTGGTCGCCTTTGAGGCGCCCGGTGAATTTGGCATGTAGTGGGGGCCCAGGGTGACCGGTGGGTCCGGTGTGGTGGCCCGACGGCGCGTCGTTCCAGGACAGTGGACCTATGGCCCTACGGCAATGATGCGAGTCGCCGGTAGAACTGTCGGTGTGACAGCGCGATCTCGGCCCGCGGCGAGTGCGGGCTGCAACAAGAGTGGTGAACGATGAGAGATGAGACTTTGGCGCGCGCGCTGAAGCGCTACGACAAGTCGCCCCACCTCGTCTTCTGGGAGACCACCAAGGCCTGCTCGCTCGCGTGTCGACACTGTCGCGCGTCGGCGCAGACCGAGGCGCTGCCCGGCGAGTTGACGACCGTCGAGGGACGTGAGCTCATCGACCAGATGGCGGCGATGGAGGGGGCGGCACCAATCCTGGTGTTCACGGGAGGCGACTGCTTCGAGCGCGCCGACCTCGACGAGTTGGTTGGCTACGCCACGTCCCAGGGCGTGCACGTGGGCATCGCGCCGTCGGTCACCAAGCGTTTGACGCGCGAGAACCTGTCGCGAATGTACGACCTCGGCGTGCGCAGCGTCTCGATCTCGCTCGACGGGTCGGGACCCCAGTCCCACGACGCCGTGCGGGGGATCCCCGGGCACTTCGACGAGACGATGAGCGCGCTCGCGATGATGCGTGACATGGGTTTTCGACTCCAGGTCAACACCACGGTGATGAACCGCAACGCGCACGAGTTGGCCGACGTCCTGGCGCTGCTGCGCTCGGTCGGGGTTTCGATCTGGGAAGTCTTCTTCCTCGTCGGCGTGGGCCGAGGGGTGGACGTCCAGGAGATCTCGGCGCGACAAGCCGAGGACGTGTGCCATTTCCTCGTTGACGCGACCACCTACGGGATGACGGTTCGCACCGTGGAAGCCCCGTTCTTCCGCCGAGTCCAGGCCGAGCGGGCCGCCGCCGGCGACGCCGACCCCGCCGTTACGTTCACGCTCGGACCGTTGTACGCGACGCTTCGCCAGCGGCTCGATCGCGAGGTGCGCGGCGACGTTCGCACGACGCGCAGCCACTCGTTGGCCACTGGCGATGGGCGGGG
>JAKAFH010000104.1 GCA_021818025.1 Actinomycetes bacterium
CAGCATCGCCGAGCCCGGGGCCCTCGAGACGATCTCGTCGCCCCTGTTCGTCACCGGCTCGTCGACGGCCTTCGAGGGAGTCATCAACGACGCCCTCTACCAGGACGGCGTGACGACGCCGCTCGCCGCCGGAACCGCCATGGGCGGCTCCAACGGCGTCGTCGCGCCTTACACCACGACGCTCACCTTCGCCGCGCCTACCCACCCCTACGGTGTGCTCGTCGTCTTTGCCCGCTCGGCGAAGGACGGATCGGTCCTTGCGGCGTCGGCCATCCGCGTCGCCTTCGCCACGGTCGCGGGCCACTGAGCGACGCCACGGGGTAGGACCTACTTGCCCGGACGCCCCGGGGTGCTCGGTGCCGGGGGAACGGACGTGGTCGTGGGCGGCGAATTCGACGCCACCGGGAAGTAGGCGAGCTCGTCTCCCCAGGTGAAGGTCATCGCCGGGGGTCGGCCCGCCGGGCGCTCGATGAGCGCCACGAGCGAGCCCCCGCCACCGGGCGCGAACCCGGCCCCCATCGCACAGGTCGAACAGCCGAGCCCCACGCCCGCGCTCGGCCTCGTCGCCGAGCCGAGCAGCTCGTCGCGGTGGCTCCAGCACGCCCACACCCCCGGGCCCGTGCAGAGCCGGTTGGGCGTCGCGCGCGCGCTGCCACCCCAGCCGTCCTCGTACATCCAGACGTAGTCGGCGGCGAGCACGCTGCTGCCCATCGCCCAGGCACCGTCAAAACCCGGCTGGCCGGCGGGGTTGTGCCCGATGGCAAAGCCGGGGGCGATGCCCGGATCGCGGCGCGCGTTGGCGGCGCGCTGGGCCTCGCGCGAGAGCGCCGCGTTGAGTCCCAGGTAGGCCGGGTAGCCCGCGCTCACGCGCTGCAGGTCGACGATCACGAAGAGCTGCTCGGGAACGCTGAGCGCGAGCCAGTTGCTCGGCAGGACGAGAGGGCGCTCGCCGAGGCGCGCGCGGGCGTTGTTGATCGCCTCGAGCGTAAAGCGCGCGCAGCGCGCCGAGTGGGCACCAACCCCCGGACCGCTGGCGAGACAGGGGTTGGCGCACGAGAGGGCTTTACCCGTCGACCGGCACGGCCCGCTCGAAAAGATGTTCGGGCGCGGCGCAATGTTGGCCGTCGGGTTGACGAGGGCCGTCGCCGGGGCGGCCGTCGCCAGGGCGAGGGGCGCGAAGGCGAGCGCGAGGCCGAGTACGACTCGCACCGAGGTCGAGCGCCGTCGCGCGCGCGGGCCGCCGTGCTCGATCCGTCGCGCCATGGGTGTCGACCTTACCGGGGTGGCCCGGCGAGGCTCGCCGCCCGGTGACGACCAGGGATCACGCCGGCGACGCCGCGTCGCCTGACGGGCACGATTCCGCCACGCCAGACAGTGGGTCGCTGCCTCGTCGGTGGCGCCACCGCGGCGCCACCGACGGCACGAAGTCAGTTCGCCTTGACGGCGGCGACCATCTTGGTGAGCGTGTCCTTCGCGTCACCGAAGACGAGGGTCGTCTTGGGGTTGTAGAGCAGCTCGTTCTCGATGCCGGCGAAGCCCGGGCGCATCGAGCGCTTGAGGAACACGACGTTCTCGGCGAGGTCGGCGTGGATGATCGGCATCCCGTAGATCGGCGAGGTCTTGTCGTCGGTCGCGGCCGGGTTGACCGTGTCGTTCGCACCCACCACGAGACAGACGTCGGCCGTCTGCAGTTCGGAGTTGGCCTCGTCCATCTCGACCAGCTGCTCGTAGGGGACGTTGGCCTCGGCGAGCAGCACGTTCATGTGGCCCGGCATGCGCCCGGCCACCGGGTGGATGCCGTAGTAGACCTCGATGCCCTTCTCCTCGAGCACCTCGGCGAGCTCGCGCAGGACGTGCTGGCCCTGGGAGACCGCGAGGCCGTAGCCCGGGACGAAGACGACGCGGCTCGCGAAGCCGAGCAGGATCGCGATGTCCTCGGGCGTGCCCGAGCGGACGCTGCGCCCGTCGGCGCGGTCCGTCGCACCGCTCGCGGTGACGTTGGAGCCAAAGGCCGAGAAGAGCACGTTGGCGAGGCTGCGGCCCATGGCCTTGCTCATCAGGCGGGTGAGCAAGATACCCGAGGCGCCGACCAGGGTACCGGCGACGATCAGCAGGTTCGAGCCAAGCGTGAAGCCCGAGGCCGCGACCGCGAGACCGGTGAAGGCGTTGAGCAGCGAGATCAAGACGGGCACGTCGGCCCCGCCGATCGGCAAGACGAAGATCACCCCGAGCACGAAGGCGAGCGCGAGCAGCACCCACAGCAGGGGCTCGGAGGCCGTCACGAGGATCGTGACGATGATGACCACCGAGGCGAGTCCCACGATGCCGTTGATGACCTGCTGGCCGGGGTAGGTGATCGGGCGCCCGGTCATGAGCTCTTGGAGCTTGGCGAAGGCGATCGCCGAGCCCGAGAAGGAGACCGTCCCGATCAGCACGCCGAGCAGCACCTCGAGGGTGACGTACGTGGCGGGGTGGGTCGACTTGATGTGCACGAACTCGGTGATCGACACCAGCGAGGCCGCGCCGCCGCCCACGCCGTTGAAGATCGCCACCAGCTGGGGCATCGCGGTCATCTTGACGAAGCGCGCGACCGGCACCGCGACGATGAGCCCGATGAACATGCCGAGCAGCATCAGGGGCACGTGGTAGAGCTTGTGGCCGTCGACGTACTTGAAGAACGTCGAGACGATGGCGACCAGCATGCCAAAGGCCGCCAGCATGTTGCCCTTGCGGGCGTGCTTGGGGCTGCCCAGGCCCTTCAGGGCCAGGACGAAGGTCGTCGCCGAGAACAGGTAGAGCAGGTCGATGAGTGTTTCGCGACTCACTGAGCCACCTCTTCCTTCTTCGCGGCGGGCTTCGCCTTGGGCTTGAACATCTCGAGCATGCGGTCGGTCACCACGAAGCCGCCCACCACGTTCAAGGTGGCGAGTATCACCGCGAGAAAGCCCAGGATCTCCTGGAGGTTGGTCGTCGCGCCGCCGAGGATGAGCATCGAGCCCACGAGGATGACGCCGTGGATGGCGTTGGAGCCACTCATCAGCGGGGTGTGCAGGATACTCGGCACCTTGGCGATGATCTCGATGCCGACGAAGATCGCCAGCATCAACACCGTCGCGTACTGCAAAAGGACGTTACCCATCACGCACTCTCCTTGGAATCCTCGACCGGCGCCGTGATCGCGACCACCGGCACGCCGAGCGCCTCGGCGGTCGGCGCGTGGGCGACCTGGCCATCACGGGCCACCGTCACGCCGACGACGACCTCGTCGGACCAGTCGGGGGCGAGCTGGCCCTTGGCGCCAAAGAGCGCCACGAGCTTGATGACGTTGTTGGCGAACATGAAGCTCGCGTGCGCGCCCATCTGGGCGGGTGGGTTCGCGAGCCCGACGACGCGCACGCCGCCGTGGGTGACGACCTCGCCGGCGACCGTGAGCTCGCAGTTGCCGCCGCCGTCGGCGGCCATGTCGATCACGAGCGAGCCCTCGCCCATCGCCTCGACCATCGCGGTCGTCACGAGGATCGGCGACTTGCGACCCGGCACGGCGGCCGTGGTGATCACCACGTCCGCGCTCGCGACCTCGCTCAGCAGGGCCGCCTGCTGCTGGAGGCGCTCCTCGTCGGTGAGCTCGCGGGCGTAGCCGCCCGCGGCGTCGGCGGTGACCCCGAGCTTCACGAAGACCGCACCGGCTGACTCGGCCTCTTCCTTCGCGGCCGAGCGCACGTCGTAGGCGCGCACCTTGGCGCCGAGGCGCTTGGCGGTGGCGATCGCCTGCAGGCCCGCCACGCCGACGCCCATCACCAGGACCTTGGCCGGACGGATGGTGCCCGCGGCGGTGGTGAGCAGGGGGAAGAACCGGTCGAAGTGCGTCGCACCGGCGAGGGCCGCGCGGTAGCCCGACACGGTCGCCTGGCTCGAGAGCGCGTCCATGTACTGGGCCCGTGAGATGCGCGGCAGCAGGTCAAAGGAGGTGATGGTGACCTTGCGCTCGTTCATCGCGCGCACGACCTCGAGGTTGAGCAGTGGCGACAGGAACGAGAGGTGCATCGACCCCTCGGGCAGCCGGGCCGCCTCCTCGAGCGTCGGCGGGTTCACCCGCAGGTTGACGTCACCGGTCGCCTGGTCGACGATCGTCGCCCCCGCTTCGCGGTAGGCCTCGTCGGTGAAGTGCGCGAGCACCCCGGCCCCTCGCTCGACGACGACGTCCCATCCGTCGCGCGCGAAGGCCTTGACCGCGTCGGGCGTGAGCGCGACTCGAGTCTCTCCGGCGCGCGACTCTTTACAGAGCGCAATTTTCATCATCCTTTTCTACCACCCGACCAGCGGGGTGAAATCCGTGATTAGGCCCGTAGAGCCTGGAAATCCCTAAGGACTTTCGTCACTTCTTCGGGTGCCTCGAGGGGGAACCAGTGGCCGTAGCCCTCGAGGCGCACGTAGGTGAAGCCGTTGGCGCAGTACCGGCCCGACTCGACCATCTGGGACTCCGACAGTGCTCGGTCGCCGCTCGACCAGACCCCGAGCGTCGGCGCGAGGATCGGGGGCAGGCGCGGGGGCTCGACGAGGAAGGCGTCGGCCGGCAGGTTCGCGCGATACCAGTTCAGGTGCGTGCGCAGCTGGCCGTCGCGCTCGAGCTCGGCGATGACGCTTCGCGCTCGCGGGTGGGCGAACCACGTGCGCAACAGCTCGTAGTCGCGCTGGGACACGAAGGCCTCGCCGACGCCCTCGCGGATGAACACCTGGGTGTAGAGGCTCTTTAACTGCTGGTCGATCCCCGCACTGCGAAAGGCGCTCGGGTGCCCGACCGACAGGGCGGCGAGCGAGGTGACCCGCTCGGGCGCGAAGCTCGCCACGGCCCAGGCGAGCGCGGCGCCCCAGTCGTGGCCGACCACGTGGGCCGAGGCGACGCCCGCCTCGTCGAGTAGGGCGAGCACGTCGGCGACGAGGTGGCCCATGGCGTAGTCGCTCACCGCCGCGGGCTTGTCCGAGCGGCCACAGCCGCGAAGGTCCGGGGTAAGCACGCGCAGCCCGCTCGCGACGAGGCCCGCACCGACGTCGTCCCAGAGGGCGGCGGTATCGGGCCAGCCGTGCAACAGCAGCACCGCCTCGCCATCACCGACGTCGTCGGTGACCAGTCCAACGCCGTCGTGGACGCTTCGTCGCAGCACGTCTCGACGGTACTGGTAGAACAGGGTCGTGCAGCACTTCGTCGCCACCGTGGCCTCGCCCATCGGCCGGTGGGGCGTCGTGGGGACCGAGCGAGCGATCACCCGGATCCTGATGCCCAACGAACACCCGCGCGCGACCCGTGGCGCGACCCCGCGCGCGGTCGCCGAGGGGGCCCGCCAGCTCGCCGAGTACTTCGGCCACCAGCGCCACGAGTTCACCGTTGGCC
>JAKAFH010000026.1 GCA_021818025.1 Actinomycetes bacterium
ACCCCTTCGTCACAATGTACCCGGCCCAATTAGACGAGTAGGCGACGCTTGGGGACGACGACGATGGCGACGAACGCCTCTGCATCGGGTACGTCGTGAACGATTCCGAGAGGGGTGACGTGGCACCTAGTCCCACGGCATTGCGGGCGACCACGGCAATGCGAAAGGATCTCGCCGCGGCTAATTGAATGGCGCAGCCGGAAGCGAAACAGTAATGACGGGATTCAGGTGCCTGACTTGGGCCGGACGAGAAAACGTTCACTCGATAGTTGTTAATTCGCATGCCATTCGTCGAGACTGGCGGCTTGAAGAATACTTGAACGCCTCCTGGGTCAACGACCACCCGTACGTCACGTGGCGCGCCAGGTACCTGCACCGCCACGGTCCCGCTCACGTGGTCAGTAGCGACTGCCAACGAGAGAGTGCTTATCAACAGCACGGTGGCGATGGCCGTCGTCGGAAGTGCAAATTTCATGGGCAGCACGGAGGTTACCCGCGACATCCGTCTAGGGAAGGGCGAGGCGATCGCCATCTCGTGAAGCGGTGTCAACCCGTTTGTTGCACGTGGGGGGGGCGATGGATGGGGCTCGCGGGCACCCTTACGAAAGTATGTGGTCACCGGTGATGGGCCCTCGTCGAGAGTGAAAGGTAGCTGGCAAGTCCGCTTGCCTATGCATAAGAACCCTTTGGCAGCGATCAACAGTGCCGTGTCGTGGTCAGCATGCCCCACGTCGTGACTACGCCGCAATGCGCTGCCAGTCCGGTGGTGGTGGCATCACTAGCTGGCCGAGCGCTACTGCGCGACGAGAGCGATCCGGTAGCCGAGCGCCGGTGCTCCGGCGTGACTGGGTGAGCTCTCCCACGAGTCGACGAGTTCACCACCGTTTGCCGTGATGACCTTCTGGGAGGCGATGTTGTCTCGCGAGGTGGTGATGTCCAAATACGTCAGGGGGACTTCGCCACTGCAACGCAAACGCGCGATCAGGAGGCCCAATCCGGCGGTGGCGTAGCCGCGCCGTCGCTTCCAGGCCACCACGCCGTAGCCGACGTGGCCAAACGTGGGCTGGTCGAGCGTGTTCGTGCCCTGTCGCCATCGAACGACCAGCTCGCCGCAGAACTCGCCGTCGCTCAGCCAGAAGAGCAGGCGGTGTAGTGCACCGGGTGCGTCTGAAGTCGGCGCGCTGGCGCACAACTCGTACAGGAAGGCCTTGGGGTCGCGCTCGATGGCGATGAGTTGTTCGCGGGCCGGTCGAGGGCTAAAGCCCGGGTCGCGTTTGAGGGCAGCGGCGTAACTGGCCAAGAGCTCCTCGCGGGGCCGCTCCAAGTGCACGCTGTTCACGCGCCAGTCTCGCCCACGCTTCCGTTGACTCGGGATCGTCGGGTGCATCGACTTTGAGCGCACACTCAGAATCCACTCGGGGCGTTCGGCGGCTGCCCCACGGGTAACGCCGCACTGATGCATTGCGGGCAAGACGCGATGGAACGAAATCAGCGGTACGGACCACGACGGTGAGTGCTATGACCAGGTACGACGGAGCACCCCCAACGGGATTCGAACCCGTGCCGCCACCTTGAAAGGGTGGTGTCCTAGGCCGCTAGACGATGGGGGCCTGTACTTCGGCCACGGCAAACGCCATGGTGGTCGGGCTGCCCGGATTTGAACCGGGGACCTCTGCGTCCCGAACGCAGCGCGCTAACCAAACTGCGCTACAGCCCGCAGCGAGTTACCCCGCAGCCCGATCATCCTACTCGCTGGCGCGACGTCGGCCCCGAGGTCACTCGGCGGGCTCAGCGCTCGCCGGTGGACGGTACTCGACGACGACTTCGCTGATGCGGCGCCGTTCGAGGGACTGCACGCGGAACGTCCAGTCCCCGAAGGTGTAGGTGGACCCCGGCGAGGGGATCTCACCGGCGAGGTCGAGGATGAATCCCGCGATGGTGACGTACTCGCCCTCGGGGATCGCCACGCCCAGCTCCTCGTTCACGCGGTCGACGTGGGTCTGGCCGTCCACCAGCCACCGGCCGACGCTGATGCGCACGATGGTGGCCTCGTCGTCGTCGTCGAACTCGTCGGCGAGGTCGCCCACGAGCTGCTCGAGGATGTCGCGGACCGACACGACGCCCGCCACGCCGCCGTGCTCGTCGAGCACGAGTGCGAACGTCCGGCGCTGCTCGCGCATCTCGCCGAGACTCTCGAGCAAATCCAGGGTCTCGGGCAGCAGGAGGGGGCGGCGGATCTTGCGGGCGATCTCGTCGGCGGTGGGCAGGGACACGCCGATGGCCCGGCGGACCGTCGTGCTGCGAAAGAGGTCGTTGACGAGCAGCACGCCGTCGACGTCGTCGAGGTCGCCGTTGACGACGGGGAAGCACGAGTGGCCGGTATCGCGCACCGCCTCGGCGACCGCCTCGGGGGTCACCGGCGCGGTGAGGTAGGCGACGTCGACGCGCGGGGTCATGACGTCGCGCAGTTCCAGCTTGGCCAGCTGGTCGACGCGCGCGTGGATCGCGTCAGCCTCGGGCGACGCCTTGACGACGTCGGCCTGACCGGTGACGCGCGCTCGGAAACGGGCGAAGGCCGATCCCGACGGTCGATCGTCGCTCACGTCGAGGAGGACACCCGAACCGTGGACGGGCGCCACGAGTCGTCCTCGTACTCGTCACCGCGCAGCAGCGCCCGGACCGCGGTGCGCACGCGCTGGGCGTCAAGGGGCTTGACGACGAAGCCCTCGACGCCGCTGCGCCGGGCGAGGAACACGTCAGCGCGACGGTCGAGCAGCATGAGGATGGCGACCGGTTCGGCCGCGCCGTAGGACTCCTCGTTGCGCATCTCCAGGGCGATCGCCATGCCACCCATCGAGCCGACCTGCAGGTCGACGATGACCAGGTCGACGTCGCCCTCCTTGACCCGGGCGAGCGCCTCGCGGCCCGAATCGGCCTCCTCGACGGTGACGTCGGGGCCCTCGAGCATCGTGCGAAGGTCGGAACGTAGGGCGGGCAGGTCGCTGACGAGAAGAACGGTGGCCACGGGCCAAGCGTAGCGGAGACCGGAATTCCGAGCGAAACCGCCGGTGCGGCGGACGGCCGCCGCAAATTCGTCTTGCCCTCGTCAGGCTCGATAAGTAGTGTTCGCTCGTTAGTCGATCCGGGGGGAAAGATGGCGATTTCGCAGGCAACGTGGACTGAGTTGAGCGCCTGTCGCGGCAGTGAGCGTGCCTTGTTCTACGCGCCTGACGCCAGCGAGCGAAAAGAACAGCGCCTTCAGCGCGAGCTCGCCGCCAAGCGGATCTGCCAGCATTGCGCCGTGCGCGAGGCGTGCCTGGAGGGCGCGCTCGAGCGCCACGAGAGCCACGGCATCTGGGGCGGTCTCAACGAGGTCGAGCGCCGGGGTCTACGCCCCGCCTGAGCGGCGCGCCAACTGGTTTGGCGCGACCCGCGCGACGATCACAAAGAGCAAGAAAGTCACGACGTGCACGCCCGTGCACCACTCGCAGATGTGCCCGACGTAGAGCAGCTCCGCGGCGACGAGCCACAAGACGAAGACCATCGAGCCGACCACGATGACCGCGCGGGTCAGGTGCAGCGAGTAGCGGCTCGAGCGCCAACCCCACGGCGAGTTGAGCACGACGAGCACGGCGTAGCCCACGAGGCCGACGAGCGCCACGGGCACGCCAAAGACGTAGGACTGGGGCGACGAGGTGACCGTGTCGCAGTTGAACAGGCCCGTCGTCGAGCAGGCGAGGAACTTATTGCCCTCGTAGTGCGTGAACGTGAGGTACGCCGCGATGCCCAAGCCGACCAGGCTCAGCGCGAAGGTTGAGTAGACGACCGCTCGCGAGACCTCGCCGGTCCGTGTACTCACTTAATGCCGAGGGCTTTCCTCGCCGCGAGGACGCCGGGGCTTGCGCACACGGTGCTCGGCTGGTCCTTGGTGAGCACGCAGTAGGTCGCGGTCTCGAGGTTGGCCGTGGCGATGATGGCCGCCGTTACGGGATTCGTCGGGTCGGTCAGTCCGGCCGCGATCGTGTCGCGCGACACGCCCGCGAGGAGCTGGGGCGTGAAGCTCGCGCCCGAGATCAGATACTTGTTCCCGATCGACACGAAGGGAATCGAGTAGTCCTGCTGGGCCGTCATGCCCGGGACGTAGGTAGTCGTGTCGTACTTCTTGAAGATGGCCAACTCGGTCTTGGACGGGTTCTGCAGCGTCGAGTAGAAATTCGTCGCGTTGTCCCAGACGTTGGTGTACTGCTCGACCGACTTGAAGGCGAGGTACTTGGACTTGTAGTGGGCCTTGACGAAGGTGAACGTGGGCGTGCCGGGGTAGGCCTCACCCGGCTTGGTCGAGCTGATCATGTCGCCGAGGCCCGAGAAGGTGCCGAAGCGGCTCAGCGCCACGATGGTCGGCCACCGCTCGGCGGCACAGAACGGGCAGTACTCGGCCCCGAGGTAGAAGACCTCGGGCAGGGTGGTGGCGCCCGTCGTCGCGTTCAGCGCGGGCTGGCCCTTGAGCGGGATCGGCGCGGAGATCGGCACGGCCGGTGACTTCACGCCCACCGCGTTGAAGACCGAGGCGGGGACACCGGTGACCTCGCTGACCACGGTCGCGCTCGTGGGCTGGAAGGGTGCGGGACCCGCCGTCGAGGAGCCGGTGGCCACCTTGATGATGACCAGTGCCGCCACGACCACGACGACGAGCCCGATCGCTACCCAGGTGAAGAGCCCGGCCGGGCGGCCCGTGGTCGCAGGGGCCGGCGTTCGCTTGGCGGGGGGTTTCTTAGCCACGATGCTCCTAACGTGAGTACCCAACAAACTTAGTGGACGCCCGAAGCCGCTCAGGCCGCGAGGGGCCGGTGGGTAGGTTGGGACCGTGAACGACGTCCTG
Source organism: Actinomycetes bacterium (assembly GCA_021818025.1). Lineage (GTDB taxonomy): Bacteria > Actinomycetota > Acidimicrobiia > Acidimicrobiales > RAAP-2 > RAAP-2. Next base: position 4,880 of record JAKAFH010000026.1, read on the forward strand.
GTCCCGCGTCCGGCATCGACGATCTTGCCGCTGCGCGACGGGGCGGACGGCGTCGAAGTCCTGCTCGTTCGCCGAAACCTCAACAGCGACTTCGTCGGCGGGGCCTACGTCTTCCCCGGCGGCGCCGTGGACGCCGGCGACGCAGCGCTCGCCGACCGGGTCGTGGGCCTGGACGAGGCATCCGCCTCGGAGCGACTCGGCCTCGCGACGGGCGGGCTCGCCTACTACGTCGCCGCGCTGCGCGAGCTCTACGAGGAGGCCGGTCTGCTACTCGGAACGGGGCGAGACGGGTCGAGCATCACCCCCGACGCCACCGCACTGGAGCGGTGGCGCGATGACCTGAACAGCCGGCGCTGTCACTTCGTCGACGTGCTCGACGGCCTCGACCAGGTACTCGACCTTGGCGGCGTCGCCTACCTGTCGCACTGGGTGACCCCGGTCGGCCCGCCGCGGCGCTTCGATACCCGGTTCTTCGTCGTCGAGGCGCCCCGTGATCAGATCGCGGGCCACGACGAGGCCGAGACCGTCGCGCACCGCTGGTTGCGCCCCGCTGACGCGCTCGAACTCGCGGCCTCGGGTGCTATCACCATGATCCTGCCGACGATCCGCAACCTGGAGTCGATCGCCACCTTCGAGCGCGTCGCCGACGTGCTGGCGTGGGCCGGCTCGGTGCGCACGATCGAGCGCGTGGAGCCGCGGATGCTCGAGCGCGACGGCGAGACGGTGATCCTGCTGCCCGGCGACCAGGGTTACGAACTCGACTGAACGGCCCTGACCCAAACCATCACGGGCGCTCGCTCGGTTCACGACCACTGCGGTAGAGGTGCCACGTGGCGCGCCCGATCACGGTGAGCAAGATGAGCAAGATGACGGCCTCGAGCACGAGGTCGACGCCCGTCGAGTCCGGCGGGTAGGAGCCGACCAGGAGTGACCGCACGCCCCAGATCCCGAGCACGAGCCCGCCGATGGTGGCGAGGATTCGCTGGAAGGGCTCGAGCAAGACTCCGTAGATCGACGCGAGCGTGATCAGCAGGATCAAGAGGACGGTGAGCACGCGCAGGTAGACCGGCCGCGACAGCGTGAGCGTGATGACCTGGTCGTAGGTGGCGGCGCCGGCGGCGACCGACTGGAGTCGCGGCTGGGCGAGGGTCATCCGGGGCACGTCGTTGGTCACGCTGAAGGCCAAGCGCTCGCGGGCGGCCGCGGGTGCCGCCACCGTCGACCCGCCCGGTGCGACGATGCGCAGCGCCACGCCCAAGACGAGCCGGTAGTGGTCGAAGGGGTAGTCGATGAGGTTGCCGGTGATCGGCAGGGTCACCAGCTGGTTGACCTCGCCGGTCCGGGCGGGCAGTGGCACGCTCACCGACGGCGCCGCGCCGAGCGCGCCGGCGGCGTTGGCGCGCACCGAGGAGAGCTGGACCGATTCGGTCTCGGCGCATCGCGCCACGCACCGGTGCTCGCCCGAGACTCGCAGCTGGATCACCTGGCTGACCTCGTTGATGGACACGGCGGCGACGTTGAGCGTGGTCGTCTCGCCGCCGGTGGCGCGCGGCGGCGCCAGGTCGTAGACCACGCCACCGACGGGTTGGTGGAAGGTCTGGTAGAGGCTGACCACCGCGAAGGGCAGGAGCGTCACCGAGAGCAGGACCGCCACGATGGCGACGGCGAAGCCAGCGCGGTAGGCGCGCCGCGCGCGCCACTGCGCTCGCGGCTCGGGCGCCTCAGCGGAACTGGTCACGATCGCCAGTGTCGCAGGCCGCCGCCACTTCGTGCCGCGGCGCTCTCAGGCTTCTCAGGCGTGCCCGACGGCTCGCTCGATGGCGTCGAGCAGTCGCGCCGAGCACCCGATCGCGCCGGCGGGCGGGGCGACGTCGTTGCGGATCCGTGCCGCGAGCGCCGCGAAGAGGCCGTCGTCGGCTTCGCTGGCGGCCAGTGGCCGGCCCGCGTCGCCGCCGTGGGCCACCGCCCCGTGCAGTGGGATCGAGGCGAGCAGGGGTACGCCGAGCTGGGTCGCGAGCTCGCCGCCGCCCCCCTCGCCGAAGATGGCGTGGCGTTCCCCGCAGCCACACGTGAACGCGCTCATGTTCTCGATCACGCCGAGGACCCGGATGTTGGACTTGCGCGCGAAGTCGGCCGCCCGGGCGGCGACGCGCTGGGCCGCCCGGTTCGGGGTCGTCACGAGCAGCTGGCCCATGGCCGGCAGGAGTCGGGCGAGGGTCATCGCGATGTCGCCGGTGCCCGGCGGCGTGTCGATCAGCAGGTAGTCCACGCCGGACCAGTCGGCGTCTTCGATGAACTGGGCGACCGCCTTCTGGGCGATGAGGCCGCGCCAGAGCAGCGCCTGGTCCTCGTCGGCGAGCAGCCCCATCGAGAGCAGGCGGATCTCGCCGTCGCCGACGCGCTGGACGAGGGGCTGCATCTTGCCCTGGCGGGCCTGGACCTCGCCGTCGACGCCGAGCAGCCGGGCGAGTGAGAAGCCGAGGACGTCAGCGTCCAGCACCCCGACCGCGAGACCGGAGCGCGCCAGGCCCGTCGCGAGGTTGGCGGTGACCGAGGACTTGCCGACGCCGCCCTTGCCCGACGCGATGGCGAGCACCGGCGTGCTCGCGCCGAGCGTGGTCGCCGGGGCTCGCCGCTGGGCGGCCGATCGCGCCACGGACATGGCCGCGCGCTTCTCGTCGCCCGACATCACGGCAAAGGCGAGACGCACCGAGCCCACCCCGTCAAGGCTCGCGACCGCCTCGCGGATGTCGCGCTCGATCTGGGTGCGCAGCGGGCAGCCCGAGGTCGTCAGGGCCACGGTCACGACGACGCCCTGGCCGTCGGTCGCCACCTCGCGCACCATGCCGAGCTCGACGACTGAGACCCCCAGCTCGGGGTCATAGACGTGCGCGAGGCGCTCGGTGACCGCGGCGGTCAGGTCATTCACAATTGGACGTTACCGGGGGCGCCGCGGTATCGCTCCGACGGGTTCGCCGCTACCATGAGTGACGTCCGCAACTGAAGGAGCCGCATGACCGACGTCATCACCACCGTCGCCGACGCCCCCGTCGCCGAGCCCATCACCCTCACCGCCACCGCCGCGACCAAGGTTGCGGAGCTGATCGCCGCCGAAGGCGTCGATGAGGTGCTCGCCCTGCGGATCGCCGTGAAGTCCGGTGGCTGCTCGGGCTTCCAGTACGACATGTACTTCGACTCCGAGATCGCCGCCGACGACGTCGTGCGCGAGTTCGACGGCGTGAAGGTCACCGTCGACGCCGCGAGCGCCGAGCTGCTCACCGGGGCCACCCTCGACTTCACCGACGGCTTGCAGGGCGCGGGCTTTCACATCTCGAACCCCAACGCCACGCGCACCTGCGGGTGCGGCAACTCCTTCAGCTAAGACCCGTGTCCGCTCCCGTAGGTCCCTACTCGCCCTGGCGCCGCGCCGGCGACCTCGTCGTCATCTCGGGTCAGCTCGGCCTGCTGCCAGGCCAGGACACCCCGACCATGGCGGACGCCACCGCGGCGGGTCAGCTACGTCAGGCCCTGGAGAACGCCCGCGCCGTCCTCGCCGAGGCCGGTGCCACCTTCGACCAGGTGGTCAAGGCCACGCTCTTCCTGCTCGACATGGACGACTTCGCGCCGTGCAACGAGGTCTGGGTCGAGGCCTTCACGGTTCCGCGCCCGACGCGTTCGGCCGTCGCCGTCGCCCAACTGCCCCTCGGCGCCCGCGCCGAGGTCGAGCTCTGGGCCTACGCCCCGACGCACTAGAGGTCGTCGCCCCGCTCTGCGTCGGCGCCGAACTTGTAGCCCACTGATCGGACCGTTTGGATCAGGTGGGCGTGCTCCTCGCCGAGCTTGGCCCGCAGCCTTCGCACGTGTACGTCCACCGTGCGCGCGCCGCCGTAGTACTCATAGCCCCAGACCCGGCTCAGCAGGGTCTCGCGCGTGAAGACGCGCTGGGGGTTGGTCGCGAGGAATCGGAGCAGCTCGTACTCCATGTAGGTCAGGTCCATCACGCGTCCGGCGATCGTGGCCTGGTAGGTCTCGAGGTTCATCACGAGCCCGCCCTGCTCGATGCGCGGCGCGACGCTCTCGTTGCCGGCACGGCGCAGCCGGTGGCGCAGCCGCGTGGCAATCTCGCTCACGTCGAACGGGCCCACGACGAAGTCGTCGAACAGGTCCTCGCGAAAGGTCAGGTCGTCGAGCTGGTAGTGGTCCACGAGCAGGATGATCGGTCCGACCGCTCGATCCCGCTGGCGCAGCTGGCGACAGAGGTTCATCGCGTCGTTGAACGGGAAGCCCGCCGCGTTGATGACCGCCCCGGCGTAGCCGTCGGTCGGCTCGAGCGCGGTGACCTCGTTCAACCGACCCGACGCGGCGACCGCCGGCGTGACGCCCGTGACCTCGAATGCCTTCTTGATTGGCCCCTCGCAGGAGGGCACGCAGAGGACGACGTCGATGGTCACAGCAGGGGCAGGTACCGATCGAGCTCGAAGGGGGTGACCTGGCCGCGGTACGCGTCCCACTCGGCGCGCTTGTTGCGCAGGAACCACTCGACCTGGTGCTCGCCGAGGGTCTCGTGCAAGAGTGACGACTGCTCCATGAGATCGACGGCCTCGGCCAGTGACTGGGGCAGCGACGCGACGCGCTCGCCCTCGGGGGGCAGCTCGTAGTTGCCGGTGACCCCGCGCAGGCCCGCGGCGAGGGTCACCGCGAAGGCCAGGTAGGGATTGGCCGCGGGGTCGGGCGAGCGGAACTCGATCCTCGTCGAGTCGATCCGGCCGGGCTTGACCGAGGGGATCCGCACGAGGGCGGCCGCGTCGTAGCGGGCCCAGTCGGCGTTGCTCGGCGCCTCGAGGCCGGGGATGAGCCGCTTGTAGGAGTTCACCCACTGGTTGGTGATCGCGGTGATCTCGGGGGCGTGGTGCACGAGGCCGGCGATGAAGCGCGTCGCGATGTCCGAGAGACCGTAAGGTCCATCGCCGATGAAGGCATTGGTCTCGTCGCGCCAGAGCGAGGCGTGGGTGTGCATGCCCGAGCCCTGGACCGCCGCGAGGGGCTTGGGCATGAAGCTCGCCGAGACGCCGGACTGGCGGGCGAGCTCCTTGACGACGTAGCGCACCGTCATGACGGTGTCGGCCATCGTGAGCGCGTCGGTGTAGCGCAGGTCGATCTCGTGCTGGCCCGGGGCGTCCTCGTGCTGGGCGTGCTCGACCCCGATGCCCATCTCCTCGAGCATCAAGACCGTGCGCCGCCGCAGCTGGCTGCCGACGTCGTCGGGTAGGAGGTCGAAGTAGCTTCCGTTGTCGATCGGGCGCGGCCGCTCAGTCGGGTCGAGGCCCTCGAAGTAGAAGTACTCGATCTCGGGGGCGACGAAGAAGGTGTAGCCCTGCTCGCGCGCACCGGCGAGCACGCGGCGCAGCTGCTGGCGCGGGCAGCCGTCAAAGGGCGTGCCGTCAATATTGTTGATGTCACAGAACACCCGGGCCACCCCGCCACCCGCCTCGTACCACGGCAGCAGTTGGAAGGTCGTCAGGTCCGGGCGCGCGAGGACGTCGGACTCGCGGACGCGCGAGAAGCCGTCGATGGCCGAGCCGTCAAAGGTCATCCCCTCCTCGAGGGCGTCCTCGAGCTCGGCCGGGGTGACGTGGAACGCCTTGTGGCGTCCCAGCACGTCAGTGAACCAGAGTTGGACGAAACGGATTCCCCGTTCCTCGACCGTCCGCAGGACGTACTGGGCTTGGCTCTGCATCGGGGACATTCTCGCACCTCACGTCAGGGCGCGGGCCCGGCCCCGCGCCGCGGTGGTTAACGGCGCGCCGGCGCCTTGCGGGCGGGGGCCCTCTTCGCGACGGCCTTCTTGGCCGGCGCGCGCTTGGCTGCGGGCTTGGCCGCGGCGGCGGCGCCACAGATCGTCTCCACCATCAGGCGCGACACGACGTAGGGGTCGACGTTGGCGTTCGGGCGGCGGTCCTCGAGGTAGCCGCGCTTGTCACGCGCGACGCCACCGGGGATCCGAACCGACGAGCCGCGGTTGGACACGCCGTAGGAGAACTCCGACCACGGCGCGGTCTCGTGGGCACCCGTGAGGCGGTCCTTGATGCCCTCACCGTAGTTCTCGATGTGCTCGAGCACCCGCGTGCCCAGCGCCTCGCAGCCCGCGATGATCGCGTCCCAGCCACCGGGGGCGCGCATCTGCTTGGTCGAGAAGTTCGTGTGGGCCCCGGCTCCGTTCCAGTCGCCCTTGATCGGCTTGGCGTCGAAGCTGACGTCCACGCCGAAGTCCTCGGCGATGCGCTCGAGCAGCCAGCGCGCGGTCCAGAGCTGGTCGCCCACCTCGACCGTGCCGAGCACGCCGATCTGGAACTCCCACTGGCCCATCATCACCTCGGCGTTGGTGCCCTCGATCGCCAGCCCGGCGCGCAGGCAGGCGAGCGTGTGGGCCTCGACGATCTCGCGGCCGGGCATCTTCGCGCCGCCGACGCCGCAGTAGTACGGCCCCTGGGGCGCCGGGTAGCCCACCTCGGGCCACCCGAAGGGACGGCCGTCCTGGAAGAACGTGTACTCCTGCTCGATGCCGAACATTGGCTCGAAGCTCGCAAACTGCTTGGCGACGGCCACGGCGGCGGCGCGGGTGTTCGTCGGGTGCGGGGTCAGGTCGGCGTTGAGGACCTCGCACATCACGAGCACGTCGTTGGGTCCGCGCAGGGGGTCCGGGCACGAGAAGACCGGCTGGAGGACGCAGTCCGAGAAGCGGCCGGTGGCCTGGTTGGTGCTCGAGCCGTCGAAGCCCCAGACCGGCGGCTTCTTGCCGTCGGGAACGATACGGGTCTTGCTGCGCAGCTTGCGCGTCGGCTCCGTGCCGTCGATCCAGATGTACTCAGCCTGATACGCCACCATCGCTCCTTACCGTCAGCGCGAACCCCACGCGACCATTCCAGTCTGACGACCCGCTCGTGGCGAGAGGGCGGGTTTTGTTAACCACGTGTGAAACGTTGGCCGGCGCGCGACCCGGGTGAAACGGCGGGCCCCCGGTAGGCTCGGCGTCGTGCCAGTAGTCCGACTCGCGCTCGCCCAGATGAACGCGGTCGTTGGCGGCCTCGCTCAGAACGTCGAGACGATCGGCCGGTTCCGTACCCAGGCCGGCGCGGCCGGCGCGTCCCTGGTCGTGACGCCCGAGCTCTCGCTGCTCGGCTACCCGCCCGAGGACCTGCTGTTAAAGGAGGGCTTCATCATCGCCGCCGACGAGGCCCTCGAGGTGCTCGCCACGGTGGGCGAGGGCCCCGCGGTCGTCGTGGGCACCGTGCTCGCCGACGGGGAGCGCTGGATCAGCCTCGCCCCCTCGAGCGACGGCCGCGACGTCGTCGCCCAGACGACGCCCCCGCGCGCCCACGTCGCCAACGCGCTCGCGGTCATCGACCGCCACGCGGTCGTCACGACGGCGTCCAAACGGCTCCTGCCCAACTACGACGTCTTTGACGAACAGCGCTACTTCCACCCCGGCATCGGCGAGCACGCCATCGTGAACGTGAACGGGGTCGCGGTGGGCCTGCTCATCTGCGAGGACGTCTGGACCGACGCCGGCCCGGCCGCCGAGCTCGCGGCTCAGGGCGCGACGATGCTGATCGTTTCCAACGCCTCGCCCTTCGCGCGCGGTCGACGGGGCGAGCGCGAGGCGATGCTGGCGTCGCGAGCGCGCGAGGTCAACTGCCCGATCGCCTACGTGAACCTCGTCGGTGGCCAGGACGAGCTGGTCTTTGACGGACAGAGCGTGGTCGTGGACGCGAACGGCGCGGTCATCGCCCGCGCCGGCGCCTTCGAGGAGGCGATGCTCGTCACCGAGGTGAAGGCCCGGGCGTCCTCGGTGGGCACGCCGATCTCGCCCGCGCCGGTCGCGACGAGTTCGGCCTATCGGGTGAACGTCGTGGCGACGCCACCCGAGGAGACCGCCGAGATCTACCAGGCCCTGGTCACCGGGACGCGGGACTACCTGCGAAAGAACGGCTTTCGCTCGGTGATCCTGGGTGTCTCGGGCGGCGTGGACTCCTCGCTCGTGGCGACGATCGCCGTGGACGCGGTGGGCTCGGCGGCGGTGCGGGGCTTTGCGATGCCGAGCCGCTACTCGTCGGGCCACTCCGTCGCCGACGCCGCCGACCTGGCGCAGCGCCTCGACATCGACCTGGTCACCGTGCCGATCGAGGACGCTCACGTCGCCTTTGGCTCGATGCTGCACGGCGTCTTCGGCGCCGATCCCGTCGGGCTGACCGACGAGAACCTCCAGTCGCGCATCCGCGGGGTGATCCTGATGGCGGTCTCCAACGCGACCGGGGCGATCGTGCTGACCACCGGCAACAAGTCCGAGATGGCGACCGGCTACTCGACGCTCTACGGGGACTCGGCCGGCGGCTTCGCCGTGATCAAGGACGTCCCCAAGACCCTGGTCTACGAGCTGTGCCGCTACCGCAACGAGGTGGCGCGCTTGGCGGGTGACCCCGAGCCGATCCCGGTGTCGGTGCTCGACAAGCCGCCGTCGGCCGAACTGCGTCCCGACCAGCGTGACGACCAGTCCCTGCCGCCCTACGACGAGCTCGACCCGCTGCTCGAGCTCTACGTCGAGCGCGACCACACCGCCGAGGCGATGATCGAGCTCGGGCACAACCCCGAGCTGGTGCTGCGCATCGTGCGACTGGTCGACGGCAGCGAGTACAAGCGTCGCCAGATGCCCCCGGGCGTGCGGATCTCCTCCAAGGCCTTCGGACGTGACCGGCGCATGCCGATCACCAACGCCTTCCGCCCGACGTGACCTCCTCGAGCACCCTCGAGCTGGCGAGCGCCGCCGAGGCCCTCTACGGCGTGCTCGGGCGCCGGGCCGGCGAGGTGCGTGACGACGGCTACGTCGTGGGGCTCTACGAGATGGCGCGGTCCTGTGGCGCGGTGTCACTCGCCCTGCGCGAGCGCGCCGGGGTGGCGACCGTGGTCCCCGCACCGGTCGTGGTCGAGGTGCTCGAGCGGTCCATCGACGAAGACGCCACCGGCGCGCTCGCGCTCTACGCGACGACGATGGTCGTGCTGCCCCGGTTCCTCGTGGCGCTGCGCGACGCGCGGCTCGACGAAGTGGACCCCGCGCACGCCGACGCCCTCGTCCAGGTGACCGACGTCGTCGTCGGCGCCCTGCGCCGGCTGGCCCAGCACGCCCACGACCAGGAGATCTACGACGACCCCACGTGGCAGGCGGCGGCGCGCTCGCTGTCGCGCACCCTCGAGGACGCCGGCTACGGCGAAAGCCTGGTCGTGTCCCGGTAAGTTGCCTATCCCCGTATAACTAGATACGTCGGGAAACCGCGACGGCGAAGAGGGAGAGCATGGCTAAGGACCGCGTAGATCGCGACGACGAGGATCTCGTCCGTCTGTACCTGTCGGACATCGGCCAGTACACGCTGTTGACCAAGGACGACGAGGTCCAGCTCGCCCAGGCCATCGAAGAGGGCCGCGAGGCCCGCGCCGAGCTGCTCGCCGCCGAGACCGACAAGAAGATCAAGCTCACCCCGGCGCGCAAGCAGTCCCTGCGCCGCGCCGAGCACCGAGGCGACCAGGCCGAACGCGACTTCGTGCAGTCGAACCTGCGCCTCGTGGTCTCGATCGCCAAGAAGTACCAGGCCTCGGGTCTGCCCCTGCTCGACCTCATCCAGGAGGGCAACCTCGGCTTGATGCACGCCGTCGAGAAGTTCGACTGGCGCAAGGGCTTCAAGTTCTCGACCTACGCCACGTGGTGGATCCGCCAGGCGATCACCCGCGGCATCGCCAACACCGGGCGCACGATCCGGCTCCCGGTGCACGCCGGGGACACCCTCGCGCGCGTCCAGAAGGCCCAGTCGCGCCTCGAGCTCAAGTTCGGCCGTCCGCCGACGATCAAGGAGCTCTGCGACGAGTGCGAGATGCCCGAGGACAAGCTCATCGAGGCCTTGCGCTTCCGCTCCGAGCCGATCTCGCTGTCCGAGCCGCTGCGCGAGGACGGCGACGCCGAGCTCGGCGACGTCGTCGAGGACCGCTCGGCCGAGTCGCCCTTTGACGTGGCGGCCGTGAAGATGATGCCCGCGGCCATCGAGAAGCTGCTCCAGCCCCTCGACGAGCGCGAGCAGAAGATCCTGCGGATGCGCTTCGGCCTCGACGGGGCCGGCGAGATCCGCACCCTCGAGGACGTGGGCGCCGAGATGAACCTGACCCGCGAGCGGATCCGTCAGATCGAGGCCCGGGCGATGAGCAAGCTGCGCCACCCCTCGTCTGACACGGGCGCGCGGGACCTGCTGACGCTGTAGGACTACCGCCGCCGGATTCGCGACTGCCCGAGGACGGCCGCCGCCCCAATCACGATCGCGCTGATGAAATACGGCGTGCGCGACTTGGCGCCGTCGTGCACGCGCACCGGGTGGGTGAAGCTCAGGATCGGCCACTGGTTGTCATGCGCCAGTCGCGCCAGCTGCTTGTCGGGGTTGACCGCGTAGGCGTGGCCCACCGACTGGAGCATCGGCGCGTCGGTCTCGGAGTCGGAGTACGCGTAGGAGATCGCGAGGTCGATGCCCCGGCGCTCGGCGAGATCCTTGATGGCCTGGGCCTTGCTCTCGCCCTGGGCGAGGAACTCCATCTCGCCGGTGAACTTGCCGTTCTCGTCGATCGTGGCGCGCGACGCGATCGCGCCGGTGATGCCGAGCAGTTCGGCGAAGGGCTCGACGATCTCGGTCGGCGCCATGCTCACGAGCCAGACCTCGTCGCCCTGACCGAGGTGGTGCTCGATGAGGGCCTTGGCCTCGGCGTAGACGAGCGGCTCGATCACCTCGGTGATGGTGCTCGTGACCAGCTCGTGGACCTCGTCGCGGTCCCAGCCCCTGGTCACGCGCAGCACTGAATCGCGGATCTTGGCGAGCTTCTTGTCGTCGGCGCCGAAGCGCAGGAAGAGGATCTGGGTGACCGCGGCGCGGATCATGGTGCGCCGGTGCAGCAGCCCGCGGGCGTGAAACTCCGGGCCCAGGGCGACGATCGATGATTTGGCGATCACCGTCTTGTCGAGGTCGAAGAACGCAGCCCGCACGGGCTCATGCTAGGCCGGCGATACCCGGCGGCTCGGGCGCCTCAGCCGATGAAGGCGTCGGCGCAGTCGTGGGTCGCGTCTTCGCGAGCCATCAAGATGACGTGGTCGTGCTCAAGGAACCGCATGGTCGGCGTCGGGGTGAGGGGCTGCTCGCGGCGTACGACGGTCACCACGCGCACGGCGTCGGTGAGTCGCAACTCGTCCAGGGTCAGCTCGTTGGCCACGGCCGGCGCACTCGCGCTCAGGGTGACCTCGATGAGCTTCATCTTGCCGTTGGCGAGATCGAGCAGCTTGATGATCGACCCCACCTCGACGGCCTCGTCGACGAGCGAGGTGATCAGGGCGGGCGTGGAGACCGAGACGTCCACGCCCCAGCTCTCGTTGAACAGCCACTCGTTGCGCGAGTTGTTGATGCGCGCGATCACGCGCGGCACGCCGAACTCCTGCTTGGAGAGCCAGCTGACGACCAGGTTGTCCTCGTCGTCACCGGTCGCGGCGATCACGACGTCGGCGTCGCGCAGGTCGGCCGAGACGAGGCAGGCGTACTCGCAGGCGTCGGCCGCCATCACGTTCACGCCGTGCAGGGTCGCCTTGAGCTTCTCCGCGGTCGCGGTGACCTGCTCGAGCAGGGTCACGTCGTGGTGCCGGTCGATCAGGTCGAGGGCGATCGCGGTGCCGACCGACCCGCCGCCGGCGATGACGACTCTCACGACGCCCCCTGCAGCATGGCCGTCAGGTCCTCGAGACCCTGGGGGGTCACGAGGAACTCGAGCATGTCGTCCTCCTGGGCGAACAGGCCGTCGATGGCCACGCGCCCGACGCCACCGCGGATCAGCCCGACGACCCGGACGCTGTCGCCGAGGTTGAAGTGCGCGAGCGGACGCCCGGCGAGCACGTCGGGCACGATGCGCTCCACCAGGTGCAAGGTCCCCGCGCCATCGGTCCACTCGATCGAGTCGTCCGAGGGCATCATCCAGCGCTTCACCTGCTGGGTCGTCCACAGCGACGTGGCGACCGTCGGGATGCCGAGCTTCATGTAGATCTCGGCGCGCTGGGGGTCGTAGATGCGCGCGACGACGTTCTTGATGCGGTAGGTGTCGCGCGCGATGCGCGCGCAGAGGATGTTGGTGTTGTCGCCGCTCGTCACGGCCGCCAGGGCGTCGGCGTGGCCGGCCTCGGCCTTGAAGAGGATGTCGCGGTCAAAGCCCGACCCGAGCAGGGTCTTGCCGTGGTAGCGGGTCAGTCGACGAAAGGAGTCGCGGTTCTTGTCGATGATGACGACCGAGTGCCCGTCCTCGGAGAGTTGCATGGCCAACTCGGACCCGACACGGCCGCACCCGACCACCACGATATGCACCAGGTCATCAGACCACATTTCGCCCACGGGGCGCAACCAACCAGGCGTCGGCGGCCGACGTCGCTTAGTGTACTCATGGTGTCAGAGGCGGATAAGCAGATAACGAGCAACACCCCAGTGTTGACCTCGCACGCCAACGTCTCGACCGTCTACCCCGAGACCTTGGGTTACCGACTCAAGCGGATCCTGCTCGGGCGGCCCTACGTCACCGAGCAACTGGGCGGCGAACGCCTTCGTCGCACCATCGCCCTCGGCGTGCTCGCGCCGGACTGCATCTCGTCCTCGGCGTACGGCACCGAGGAGATCCTGACCCAGCTGACGCCCTACATCGGGCTCGCGGCCTTCGCGCTCGTCGTGCCAATCATGTTCGTGATCATCGGCGTGCTCTTCTTTGTCACGACGTCCTACCTGGATGTCATCAAGTACTACACGACCGCCGGCGGCTCCTACGTCGTCGCGCGCGATAACTTCGGCCCCAAGGTTGCCCAGATCGCCGCGGTGGCGCTGCTCATCGACTACATCGTCACCGTCGCCGTGCAGTGCTCGGCCGGCACCGCCGCGTTGACCAGCGCCTTCCCGAGCCTCACCTACTACACGGTGCCGATCACCGTGGGCGTCGTGGTGATCCTCATCTACGGCAACCTACGCGGCCTGCGCGAGGCGGGCAGCTACTTCGCCTTCCCGACCTACTTCTTCATTCTCATGCTCGGCACCACGATCATCGTGGGCTACGTGAAGAAGTTCGAGGGCACGCTGCACCACGTGGTCCAGCCCGCCACGCACCTGCTCGTCAAGCAGCAGTTGGGCCACCCCGGTAGCGGCCTGCTCTACGGGGTCGCTTTCCTTACGTTGCTGCGCGCCTACGCCAATGGCGGCTCGTCGCTCACGGGTCTCGAGGCCATCTCCAACGGCGTCGCGAGCTTCCGGCGCCCCGAGTCGTTGCACGCCCGCCAGACGCTCGTGGTGATGGCGACGTTGCTCGCCTTCTTGCTGCTCGGCACGACTCTGCTCGCCGCGTGGACCCACGCGTTGCCCTTCGCGACGGGCACCCCGACCGTGGTCAGCCAGGAGGTCCAGGCGGTCTTCGGCCTGCATGGCATGGGCCACGTGATCTTCCTGCTGGTGCAATTCTCGACGCTGCTCATCCTCTATACCGGCGGCAACACGTCTTTTAACGGCTTCCCGTTCCTCGCCAACTACGTCGCCACCGACCAGTACCTGCCCCGCCAGCTCACCAAGCGCGGTCACCGGCTCGCCTTCTCCAACGGCATCATCGTGCTCGGGGTGGTGTCGCTCACCCTGATCATCGTCTTTCGCGCCCAGGTGAACGGCCTGATCTCGCTCTACGCGATCGGCGTCTTCACGGGCTTCACCCTCGCGGGCGCGGGCATGGTCGCCCGGCACTTGCGCGAGCGCCAGAACAAGTGGCGCTTCGGCGTCGTGGTGAACGCGACCTCGGCCACCGTGACCGGGATCGTCGTGCTCGTCTTCGTGCTCGCCAAGTTCACCGAGGGTGCGTGGATCATCGTGCTGGTCGGGCCGATCATGTACTACGGCCTCATCCGCTTCAACCGCCAGTACGTGCGCGAGGACGAGGCATTCAACGCGAGCCGTGCCCGGGGTCTCGCGAGCATCTCCATGAACCGGGTCATCGTCTTCATCGACAACTACGACCTCGTGACCGAGCGCGCCCTGCAGTACGTGACGACGCTCAACCCCTACTCGGTGCGCGCCGTGCACTTCGACATCGACCCCATGGTCACCAAGCGCCTCGAGCGCGCCTGGGGGGCGGCCAACACCACCTCGGCGGGGATCGCCCTGGAGATCGTCGAGTGCGAGGACCGGCGCGTGGATCGCGCGGCGCTCGAGCTGGTGGCCGACGTCGTGCGCGACCCGGACGTCTTTTGCATGGTGATCCTGCCGCGCCGCGGGTTCTCGAGTCGCTTCCAGCGGCTCTTGCACGACCGCACCGCCGACACGATCGCCGGCGCGGTGATGCACATCCCGCGCACCGCGGCGACCATCATCCCCTACCGCATGGGCCGCCCGCGCGTTGTCGAGGGTGCGACCAGCGAGCCCACGATGAGCGACGAGGTGGTGCGCGGGGGCGTGCGCGAGGACGCGCACCTCGAGGCCGACGTGAAGCTGGCCGAGCGCTCGGGCGGTGCCTTCCCGATTGGGGGCCTGCGCCAGCGCCAGTTCGCCGAGATCGCCGGGCGCGTGCGGGCCATGACGATCAACCACGAAGGCGGGGTGCACGAGCTGCGCTGCGTGATCGCCGACAACTCGGGCTCGGTGACCCTGGTCTTCCAGGGCCGCTCGAACGTCCCGGGCATCGAGCGCGGCACGCGCCTGCTCGTGCGCGGGACCATCACGTCGCTGCGCCGCGAGGCCGTCATCTTGAATCCGCAATACGAGATCGTCGCCGCCCCGGCGAACGAGGAGTAGGGCCGCGACGGCCCAAAACGGGCTGGGAACTGGGATTGGGTGCCGCGCAGCGCGGCGCCTGGTCCGCCCGGGGCGGTGGTCTGTCTAGTTTGTAGGGCGGCACCGCCGAGTGCGGCGAGGGTAGTGAGGTGATGATGGCGCGAGCCTTAGTGATTGTGGAGTCGGTGGCCAAGGCCACCCGCATCCAGGGCATGCTCGGGCCCGACTACATCGTCAAGCCGTCGGTCGGGCACGTGCGCGACCTGCCCCAGAGCGCCGCCGAGATCCCCGCCTCGGTCAAGGGCGAGAAGTGGGCGCGCCTGGGCATCAACGTGGACGACCACTTCAAGCCCGTCTACGTCGTCAGCTCGGACCGGACCAAGGTCGTGGCCGAACTGCGCGCGGCCCTCAAGCAGGTCGACGAGCTCTACCTCGCCACCGACGAGGACCGCGAGGGCGAGGCCATCGCCTGGCACCTCGAGGAGGTGCTCAAGCCGAAGGTCCCGGTCAAGCGGATGGTCTTTCACGAGATCACGCCCACGGCCATCGAGCGCGCGGTGCGCGAGACCCGCGACCTCGACCTGCGACTCGTCGACGCCCAGGAGGGTCGCCGCTTCCTCGACCGGCTCGTCGGCTACGAGGTGTCGCCGGTCCTGTGGCGCGCGGTCGATAAGGCCCGCTCGGCCGGCCGGGTCCAATCCGTCGCGATCCGGCTCGTCTGTGAGCGCGAGCGCGAGCGCATGTCCTTCACCTCGGCGTCGTGGTTCGACGTCGTCACCACGCTCTCGGGTGCCTCGGGCACCCTCGAGGCGACCCTCGAGACCCTCGACGGCGCGGCGCTCGCCACCGGGAAGCACTTTGACGCCTCGGGCCGGCTCGATCCGGCGGCCGGCGTGGCCGCGATCGACGCGGCGACCGCCGGGTCGATCGCCGACCGGCTGCCCACGGTGCGAGCCCGGGTCGAGTCGATCACCGCCACCCCGCGCACCCAGCGCCCCCAACCGCCCTTCATGACGTCCTCGCTGCAGATCGAGGCGAGCCGCAAGCTGCGCTTTGACCCCGAGCGCACGATGCGCGCCGCCCAACGCCTCTACGAGCAGGGGTGGATCACCTACATGCGAACCGACTCGACGACGCTGTCCGACGAGGCGATCACCGCCGCGAGGCGCCTCGCCGCGTCGCGCTACGGCGACGACTACGTCGCCGACGCGCCGCGTCGCTACGACCGCAAGGTGAAGAACGCCCAGGAGGCCCACGAGGCGATCCGCCCGGCGGGCGAGACCTTCCGCTCGCTCGAGGAGGCCCAGAGCCAGCTCGGCGGTGACGAGCTCGCCGTCTATGACCTCGTCTGGAAGCGCACCATCGCCTCCCAGATGGTCGACGCGCGCCTCACCCAGCAGAAGGTCCGCTTCGCGGCGACCCTCGAGGGCGTCGCCGGCTTCGCCGGACCCGTCGAGGTGGGGCTCGGCGCGAGCGGGCTGCGCATCGAGTTCCCGGGCTTCCGGCGCGCCTACGTCGAAGGGACTGACGACCCCGAGGCCGAGCTCGCCGACCAGGAGCGACTGCTGCCGCCACTCGCCCAGGGCGAGCACGTGGCCATCGACGACGCCACGGCCAAGGGTCACGAGACCCAGCCGCCCGACCGCTACTCCGAGGCGACGCTCATCAAGAAGCTCGAGGACCTGGGCATCGGCCGCCCGTCGACCTACGCCTCGGTCATGAAGACGATCGACCGTCGCGGCTACGTGTGGAAGAAGGGCAAGTCGCTCGTGCCGGCCTTTCGCGCCTTCGCGGTGGTGAACCTGCTCGAGACCTACTTCGCCGACCTGGTCGACTACCAGTTCACCGCGGCCATGGAGGATCAGCTCGACGAGATCGCCGAGGGCCGCCAGGAGCTCGAGCCGTGGCTGCACCGCTTCTACTACGGCGACCCGGCGGCCGCGACCGAGTTCGCCCGGGTCGGGCTGCACGCGATGACCCACGACACCCCCGAGTTCGACTTCGCGGCGATCAACTCGCTACCGCTCGGGCTCGCGCCCGACGGCCAGCCGGTGTCGGTGCGCTCGGGCCGCTACGGGCCCTACCTCACTCACGCCGAGGACCGCGTCTCGATCCCCGAGGCCACCGAGCCCGACTCGCTCAGCGTCGAGCGGGCCCTCGAGCTGCTCGCGGCGCCGAGCAACGACCGCACCCTCGGCGTCGACGAGGCGACGGGCCTGCCGATCCTCTTGAAGGCTGGGCGCTTCGGTCCCTACGTGCAGGTCGGCGAGATGACCGACCCGAAGAACAAGCCCAAGACGGCCTCGCTCTTCTCGAGCATGTCGCCCGAGACCATGACCCTCGAGGACGCGACGAAGCTGCTCGCCCTGCCGCGCGAAGTGGGCCGGCACCCCGAGGACGGCGAGCCCATCCTCGCCCAGAACGGCCGCTACGGCCCGTACCTCACGTGGGGCAAGGAGACGCGCTCGTTGGCGAGCGAGGACGAGATCTTCAGCGTCGACCTCGCTGGGGCGCTGGCGCTGCTCGCCCAGCCCAAGGCCCGCGGCCGGCGCGCTGCGGCCGGCCCCCTGCGCGAGCTCGGCGAGGACCCGGTGACCAAGCGCATGATCGTCGTGCGCACCGGGCGGTTCGGGCTCTACGTGACCGACGGCGAGTCCAACGCGACGCTGCGCCTGGGCGACACGCCCGAGACGATCACCCTGGACCGAGCCGGCGAGCTGCTCGCCGAGCGACGCAACGCCGAGCCCTCAACGCGCCGTGCGCCCGCGAAGAAGGCGCCCGCGAAGAAGTCGGCGGCGAAGAAGGCGAACACGAGAAAGACGACCGCGAAGAAGGCGCCCGCGAAGAAGGTCGCCACCAAGGCGACGGGCGCCGAGAAGCGCGCCGCCACCGGGCGCGGCTCGGCGGCCAACGCCGCTTTGGCGGCTCGAGTGCGAAGCGACCACGAATGACTCGCGGACGATTCGTCGTCTTCGAGGGCGTCGACGCGAGCGGCAAGAGCACCCAGGCCCGCCGCGTGGCCGACGACCACGACGCTCGCTTCACGTTCGAACCGGGCGACACCGCCCTCGGCGCCGAACTTCGCCGGTGGCTGCTCGACGCCAGCGCGCCGATGAGCCCGGTCACCGAGTCGCTGTTGATGCTCGCGGACCGCTCGCACCACGCGGCGACGGTCATCGAGCCTGCGCTCGCCGCCGGCCAGTCGATCGTGAGCGACCGGTACTGGGCGTCCTCGATCGCCTACCAGGGCTACGGCCGGGGCGTCGACCTCGCGTTGTTGCGCGCGGCGACCGATCTCGCGATCGGCGACTGCCGGCCCGACGTGACGATCCTGCTCGACGTACCTGTCGGAATCGCCAACGAGCGGCGCCTGCGCGACCACCACGATCGCTTCGAGTCCGCGGACGTCGCGTTCCACGAGCGGGTGCGCGCGGGCTACCTCGAGCTCGCCGCGGACGACCCCGCCCACTGGCGCATCGTTGACGGCTCGGGCGACTTCGCGATGGTGTCGGCGGCGGTCGACGCGGCGCTCGCCGAGGTGTGGCCCGGTGGCTGACGTTTTTGACCGCCTCGTGGGCCAGACCCGGGCGGCCGATCTGCTGCGCCAGTACGTCCGTCACCCCGTGCACGCCTACCTCGTGGTCGGTCCGGACGGCTCGAACCTGCGCGACACCGCGATCGCCATGGCCGCGGCGCTGCAGTGCCCCGAGCACGGCTGCGGGCGCTGCGAGGTCTGCCGGCTCGTGCTCTCGGGGGCCGACACCGACGTCACGATCGTCGAACGCGCGGGCCTCTCGTGGCGCGTGGACGAGCTGCGCGAGGCCGAGCGGCTCAGCCGGCGCCGGCCGCTCGGCGACGGCTACCAGATCGTGATCCTCGAGGACGTGCAGCTCACGGTGACCGGCACCGCCCCGTCGGCGCCCGCGCTGCTCAAGACCCTCGAAGAGCCGCCGCCGCGCACGGTCTTCGTGCTCACGGCCGACGAGACCCCTCCCGAGCTCGACACCATCGTGTCGCGTTGCCTCGAGATCCGACTGAACGCGCTCACCGACGACGACGTCGCCGCGATCGTCATGGCCGACGGCGTCGACGAGCCGGCCGCGCGAGCCGCGGCCGCTGCGGCCAACGGCGACATCCGCCGCGCCCGGATCCTCGCCCGCGACGACGCGCTCGTGCGCCGCGCCGCGCAGTGGCGGGCCGTGCCCGAGCGCTTCGACGGGTCACCCGCCGGGGCGACGCGCATCGTCGAGGAGATCGTGCGCGCGCTCGACGAGGCCGTGGCGCCACTGGTCGCCCTGCAGCAGGACGAGGCGACGCGCCGCAGCGCCGAGGCCCGTGAGCTGGGGCTGCGCGCGGGGAGCCGGCGCGACCTCGAGGCGGCCTTCAAGCGCGAGCAGCGGCGCTTTCGCACCGACGAGCTGCGCTTCGGGGTGCGGGTCCTGACCGAGGTCTACCGGCGCCGGCTGCACGACGCGCTCGAAGACGAGGTCGGCGCGCGTTCGACGGACCGGGTCCGCGCGGCGATGGACGCGATCGGGGCATTGGGGGAGGCGAATCGGCGCCTGTCGACGCCGCTCGACGAGAACCTCCTGCTGTACGACCTGATGCTGTCGCTCAGTTCGATGTGACGTCGGTCGCCCCCGACGCCATCGGGTAAAGTGGCTTCTTACGCCTGGGTAGCTCAGTCGGTAGAGCAGCGCATTCGTAATGCGCAGGTCAAGGGTTCGAATCCCTTCCCAGGCTCCCAGTTCGCGTGCGCACGGCGCGCGCGAAGTCGGCCGAACGGGCCTCCCAATTTCGATAGTGATCGAAGCTGGGCGCCGCCGGCGACAGCAGGACGACCCCGCCGCGCTCGAGGAAGCCGACCGCGTAGGTGAGCGCGTCGTCAAGGTCGGCCGCCGCGTGCTGGGCGACGTGCGGCGCGATTCGCGCGATCGCCGCGCCGATGCGTTCGCCCGCGTCGCCCGTCGTGATGAGCGTGGTGGGCCGGCGTCGCTCGTTGACCGCGCGAGCGAGCGGGCCGTAGTCGACGCCCCGGTCAAAGCCCCCGACGATCAAGGCGACGGGGTCCTCGGCGAACACCTCGAGGGCGGCGACCGTCGGTAACGGGGCGGTGGCGAGCCCGTCGTCGACGAAGCGCCACGTGCGTGTGCCGGCGCGTTCGATCCCGACGAGGGTCAGGCGCCCGGGCAGGGGTTCGAAGTCCCCGGCGCGGGCGGTGACGGCGTCGAGCACGTCACGAACGCTCCGACCGGTCGCGCGCGCGACCGCCTCGAGGGCGATCGCGACGTTGTGGTCGTTGTGCGCGCCGAG
Organism: Actinomycetes bacterium; assembly: GCA_021818025.1. Lineage (GTDB taxonomy): Bacteria > Actinomycetota > Acidimicrobiia > Acidimicrobiales > RAAP-2 > RAAP-2. The sequence continues at coordinate 25,048 of JAKAFH010000026.1, forward strand.
CAGGTGCAGCCTGCTGGCAAGCCCCGTCGCGTCGGTGGGCACGACGACGACCTCGCCGCCGAGCTCCTCGAGTCGCGAGGTCAGCTCGGGGGCGTCGGGCACGATGGTGACGTGGTCACCGACCGCGCGGGTGAGTGACAGCTTGTCCTCGTGGTACTGGGCGAGGGTTCCGTGCCAGTCGAGGTGGTCGGCGCCGAGCGAGGTCACGACGACCACGCCGGGTGCGACTGTCACGTCCACGCACTGGAAGCTCGATATCTCGACGACCGACCATCCGGTGCTCGCATCGACCGACGGGTCATAGGGGGGCAGTCCGATGTTGCCGAGGCGCTGGGACCGCTCGCCGAGACAGCCGAGGAAGAAGTCGATCAGGGCTGTCGTCGTGGACTTGCCCTTGGTGCCCGTGACGCCGATGACC